>NZ_JAPDPC010000001.1:2400000-2700056 GCF_026283945.1 Dyella humicola | reverse complement strand
GCCGACCGTGGTCCAGCCCAGCATCAGCGGCCAGTTGGCCTGGAACGACTGCCAGAACAGATACAGGCAGATCAGCGAGCCAAGCACGCTAACCACCCAGATGCCGGGAACACGGAACGAGCGCGGCAGGTCCGGTCGGGTGTAGCGCAGGATCAGCACGCCGAGGCAAACCGTGGTGAAGGCCAGCAGCGTACCCATGGAGACCAGTTCGCCCAGAATGCTTACCGGGAACAGGCCGGCGAGCACGATAGCGGCGAGGCCGGCGATGATGGTGGCGACGTGCGGCGTGCGGTGCTTGGCATGCACCCGCGAGATGGTCGGCGGCAGCAGGCCGTCCTTCGCCATGCTGAAGAAGATGCGCGAGGTGCCCAGCAGCATCACCAGGATCACCGAGCTGAGGCCAGCCAGCGCGCCGAACGAGACGATCGCCTTCAGCCAGTTGAGCTCCGGATGGATGCTCAGCGCCGTGGCCACCGGCTCCGGCGTGCCCAGGATGCGATACGGGGCGATGCCGGTCAGGGTCAGCGCCATCGCGATATACAGCAAGGTGCAGATGAACAACGAGCCCAGGATGCCGATCGGCATGTCGCGCTGCGGGTTCTTCGCCTCGCCGGCTGCCGTCGACACCGCGTCGAAGCCTACGTAGGAGAAGAACACCAGCACAGCAGCGCGGAAGATGCCGCTGGTGCCGAAACGGCCCGGACCTTCCGCCGGCGGAATGAACGGATGCCAATTGGCCGGATCGATGTAGCGGAACGCGAATACCAGGAACAGCAGGATCACCACCACCTTGATCGCCACGATGATCGAGTTGACGAACGTCGACTGGGTGATGCCGCGATAGCACAGCATCGTCAGCGCGGTCACGATGAGGATGGCCGGCAGGTTGATGATGGTGTTGGTGCTGACCAGGTAGAAATGCTCGGAGAACTTGGCCAGGATCTGTTGGCCGGCCATCAGGTGGTTGATCTGGCTGCTATCCATGAACGCCAGCGGCGCGGACGCCAGGCTTGGGGGCAGCGACAACGACAGGCCGGTCCAGTGACTGAGAATGGACAGGCATTCGTTGAAATAGCCCGACCAGCCCGCCGCCACCGTGGCGACAGCGAACAGGTACTCGAGAACGAGGTTCCAGCCAATGAACCAGGCGACGATCTCGCCCAGCGTGGCATAGGAATAGGCGTAAGCGCTGCCGGAGACCGGAATCATCGCGGCAAACTCGGCGTAGCAGAGGCCGGCGAAGGCGCAGGCAATACCCGCGACGATAAAGCTGATGACCAGGGCCGGGCCGGCGTGTTCCGCAGCAGCCTGGCCGGTGATGACGAAGATACCGGCGCCGATCACCGCGCCAATGCCTAGCATGATCAAGTGGCGAGCGGTCAATACGCGCTTGAGGCTGGCTTCGCCTTGCAGGCTGTCGTGGGGCAACTCGCCCGCGTCGACGTGTGGCGACGCCTGAATCGGATGCGTCGCGAACAGGTTTTTCAGCATATCTCTCCCCTACAGCCTTGTTTTCGTTCTTTACCGCATATAACCGTGCCAGATGTCACGGTTGGCTCGTCGCTACCCTGGCAACGACGGAGAACCATAGCCCAGCGGGGTGTGGGCGTACAAGTTGCACTGCGGGCAGGACCGGGCGCGCCTGTAGGGCGCTGGCGATCGTCCACGCGTGCTCTGGGGAATGTCTGAAATAATGTCAGGCCGCCGCATGCTAGGGTGCGGCGCCGCATGGTCCTGGGGCATCACATGAGCGTGCTACTTGCGCAGTTTCAACATTACGGTCGGCAGTGGCCGGGAGAACAGGACACGCGGCATTTTGTTGAGCTGCTCACGACCCGCCCGCACGCTTTTGAGAGGGGATGCTTGGATGCTCATTTCACCGGCTCGGCCTGGTTGGTCAGTGCGGACGGAGAGCGTGTGTTGCTCACGCATCACCGCAAGCTGGGCCGCTGGCTGCAGTTGGGCGGGCATGCCGATGGTGATACCGATCTGGCCCGTGTCGCATTGCGCGAGGCGGAGGAAGAGTCCGGGCTCGACGATCTGAGCGTGCTGCGGGAACCGTTCGATCTCGACCGACACCGCATTCCCGCACGCGGCGATGAGCCGGAACACTGGCACTACGACGTGCGCTACGTGGTTCGCGCTGGAGCGAATGAGCAGTTCGTGCTCAGCGAAGAATCGAATGCGCTGACCTGGCGCTCGGTCGGGGAGATTGCCGACGATCCCGCCAGCGACGCCTCGTTGCGTCGTATGGCGCGCAAATGGATGCTGCGCGGGTGAGTCGATCCAGCTGAGTGGGGTCTCAGTCGGAGTACCGCGCGGGAGCCGGGTTCAGATGCCCGCATTCCACGCACGTGCGCGACTCGATCGAGCGATAAAAGCGCTCGAATACCGGTGGGAAATCGTGCTCGATGCTGTCCAGCGTGAAGTATTCCTCGTACAGCTTGTGGTTGCAGCGTTCGCAGAACCACATCAGGCCGTCCTTCTCGCCGGCCAGGCGCTGGCGTTCGATCACCAGGCCAATCGAGTTGGGCATGCGTTGCGGCGAGTGCGGCACGCAAGGCGGCAGGTAGAACATTTCGCCGGCCCGGATCGGGATGTCACGCAACACGCCCTCATCCTGCACTTTCAGCACCATCTCGCCCTCGAGCTGGTAGAAGAACTCGGGACCTTCTTCGTAGTGATAGTCGGTGCGCGAGTTGGGTCCACCGACGATCATCACGATGAAGTCGCCATCGACGATGCACTTGTTGCCCACCGGCGGCTTGAGCAGGTGCCGATGTTCGTCGATCCAGCGCTTCAGGTCGATGGGAGGCAGCAGGGACATGGGGCGTTCCGGCGGTAGAGTGGCAACAAGATAGTGCGGTAACCGGTTACGGGGAAAGATGGCTAGTCGATCCAGCGGCCTTCGTGCACGATGGACAGCAGGCGGGCCAACTGGGTCGGGACGTCCAGACCTTCGGCGCGGATCCAGTCCTCGTTGTAGTAGGTGTCGCGATAGCGGTCGCCACCGTCGCATATTAGCGTGACCACCGGGCCGTGCTCGCCACCGGCCTTGAGCTCGGTCATCAGCAGCAAGGCGCCCACCAGGCTGGTGCCGGTAGAACCGCCGCAGCGGCGGCCAAGCAGTTGCTCCAGCACACGCAGTGCGGCTATCGAAGCCGCATCCGGTACATGCAGCATGCAATCGATCACGCCGGGCAGAAAGGACGGCTCGACCCGCGGGCGGCCAATGCCCTCGATGCGGGTACCCCGCGTCAGCTGCAGACTCGCGTTCCTGCTCACGTAATAGTCGTAGAACACCGAGAACTCCGGATCGACCACGGCGAGACGCGTCGGCGCGTGATGCGCCGAGCGATAGCGTAGATAGCGCCCGATGGTGGCCGAGGTGCCGCCGGTACCGGCGGGGACCACGATCCAGCGTGGCTCCGTGTCGGGCTCGCCTTGCAGCTGGCGGAAGATCGATTCGGCGATATTGTTGTTGCCGCGCCAGTCGGTGGCTCGCTCGGCATTGGTGAATTGGTCCATGTAGTGGCCGCCCAGTTCCGCTGCCAGCATCTGCGGGGCGCGGTAGACATCGGTGCCGTCGATAAAATGGCAATGGCCGCCAAAAAATTCGATCTGGGCGACCTTGTCGCGCGAGGTGCTGCGCGGCATCACCGCAAAAAACGGCAGGCCGAGCAGGCGCGCGAAATAGGCTTCGGAGATGGCGGTGCTGCCGCTGGACGCTTCGATCACCGGGCGGTCCGCATCCAGCCAACCGTTGCAGATGGCGTAGAGGAACAGCGAGCGGGCCAAGCGATGCTTGAGACTGCCGGTGGGGTGGACCGACTCGTCTTTCAAATACAGGGGGATACCGGGAAAGGCGGGCAGGTCCAGGCGAATGAGATGGGTGTCGGCCGAGCGATGGGCTTCGGCCTCCAGGATTTGGATCGCGCGGCGGGTCCATGCGGCATGCATCGGACCAGGATGGCACTCACGTCGATGCCAGGCCTTGATGTGGATCAGAGGCGGCGCTTCTATTTCCTCTCCCCTGCGGGAAGAGGATTGAGGTGAGGGGCGGGTGCTCGCGATGGCGCTGTAAAAGAGCCGGCTCTGAACCGGTGTGGTCGCAAGACTGACCCCTCACCCCAGCCCTCTCCCCGGAGGGGAGAGGGCGCTAGAAGCCTTAGACTTCCAGCGTGGCCAGGTCGCCCTTTTCCTCCAGCCAGGCCTTGCGATCACTGGCGCGCTTCTTGGCCAGCAGCATGTCCATCAGCTTGATGGTGCCGTCGTCACCATCGACCGTGAGCTGCACCAGGCGGCGCGTATCGGGGTGAATGGTCGATTCGCGCAGCTGCGACGGATTCATCTCACCCAAGCCCTTGAAGCGGGTGGTGCTGACCTGTCCCTTCATCTTTTCGCGCTGGATGCGTTCGAGCATCGCGTTCTTTTCGTTTTCGTCCAGGCAGTAGAACACCTGCTTGCCCACGTCGACGCGGAACAGCGGCGGCATCGCCACGAAGACGTGGCCTTCGCGTACCAGGGTGGGGAAGTGACGCAGGAACAGCGCACTGAGCAGGGTGGCGATATGCAGGCCGTCGGAATCCGCGTCGGCCAGGATGATGACCTTGCCGTAGCGCAAGCCGCTGAGGTCGTCCTTGCCCGGATCGCAACCGATGGCCACGGCGAGGTTATGCACTTCTTCGGACGCCAACACCGAGCCGGACTCGACTTCCCAAGTATTGAGGATCTTGCCGCGCAGCGGCAGGATGGCCTGGAACTCCTTGTCGCGCGCCTGCTTGGCGCTGCCGCCGGCGGAATCACCTTCCACCAGGAACAGCTCGGTACGGCTGAGGTCGGTGGCGGTGCAATCGGCCAGCTTGCCGGGCAGGGCCGGGCCCTGGGTGATCTTCTTGCGGATGACCTGCTTGGCCGCCTTCAGGCGTGCGCTGGCGCGCTCGATGGCGAGCTGCGCGATGCGTTCGCCCAGTTCGACGTGCTGGTTGAGCCACAGGCTGAAGGCGTCGTGGATCACGCCTTCGACCATGCCGGCGGCCTGGCGCGACGACAGTCGCTCCTTGGTCTGGCCGGCGAACTGTGGGTCCTGCAGCTTGGTCGAGAGCACAAAGGCGAGGCGCTCCCATACGTCTTCCGGCGCCAGCTTCACGCCGCGCGGGAGCAGGTTGCGGATATCGCAGAATTCGCGGATGGCATTGGTGAGGCCGGAACGCAGGCCGTTCACATGGGTGCCGCCCTGGGCGGTGGGAATCAGGTTGACGTAGCTCTCCTGCACCAGCTCGCCTTCCGGCAGCCAGGCAAGCGCCACGTCGAGACCATCGGCCTCGCGCTGCACGTGGTGCACGAAAAGTTCGGCGGGAATCGCTTCGGCGCCGTCGAGTTCGTCGCGCAGGTAGTCGCGCAAGCCATCCTCGTAATACCACTCGTTGACTTCCGTACTGGCTTCGTCGGTGAGCTTGACGCTGAGGCCCGCACACAGCACGGCCTTGGCGCGCAGCAGGTGGCGCAGCTTGGAGAGCAGGATCTTCGGCGAGTCGAAGTACTTCGGGTCGGCCCAGAAGCGCACCGTGGTGCCGGTCTTCTTTTTCGGCACCGTGCCGATGATCTCGAGATCGCTGACGCGGTCGCCGTGTTCGAAGGCCATGCGGTATTCGTTGCCGTCGCGGCGAATGGTGACTTCCACGCGGCTCGACAGCGCGTTCACCACTGACACGCCCACGCCGTGCAGACCACCTGAGAAGTTGTAGTTTTTGCCGGAGAACTTGCCGCCTGCATGCAGGCGGGTAAGGATCAGCTCGACACCCGGGATGCCTTCCTCGGGATGGATATCCACCGGCATGCCGCGGCCGTCGTCGGTCACTTCGACCGAGCCGTCGCTATACAGGATCACGTCGAGCGACTTCGCATGGCCGGCGATGGCCTCGTCCACCGAGTTGTCGATGACCTCCTGCGCCAGATGGTTCGGGCGGCTGGTGTCCGTATACATGCCGGGGCGGCGCTTGACTGGGTCAAGGCCAGAGAGGACTTCAATGTCGGCGGCGTTGTAGCGACTGCTCATGCGGGAAGGTTCGGCGGGGTTAGACAGGGGAGGATGGGTTGCCGGGGGGCGGGAGGTCAAGGGTTTCCCGGAGCACCCCTCTCCTGTGTGTGCAGGAGCGCACCCAGTGCGCGAAAACCCTATCCCTCAAGAGAACCCGGCGCGGCGGTGACGACTTGCCTCGGCGGTCGCGCACTGGGTGCGCTCCTACCGGGGATTGCCATCGATCAAAGGGGAGCGCAGTGGCGTTCGAGCCAGGCCAGGTCGGCTTCCTCCAGCAACGGCGCCAGGGCTCCCCGCACGGTGGCGTGATAGTCGTCCAGCCAGGCGCGTTCCTCGGGGTTGAGCAGGCCGGGTTCCAGCGCACGGCGGTCAAACGGGCATAGGGTCAACGTTTCGAAGGCATAGAACTCGCCGAACTCGGTCTTGTCGGCTTCGACCACCACGGCGAGGTTTTCGTGGCGGATGCCGTGCCGGCCGGGCTTGTACAGGCCGGGCTCGATCGACGTGATCATGCCGGGCTCCAGCGCCACCAGGGCAGCCCCTGAAACCGGTGGGCGAATACCCTGCGGCCCTTCGTGCACATTGAGGAAGTAGCCCACGCCGTGGCCGGTGCCATGACCGTAGTCCATGCCACTGGCCCATAGCGGGGCGCGAGCCAAAGCGTCGAGCTGCGGGCCGCTGGCGCCCTTGGGGAAACGGGTGCGGCTGAGCGCGATCATGCCTTTCATCACCAGGGTGGCATCGCGGCGTTGCTCGGCGGTGGTTTCGCCGAGGGCCAGCACGCGGGTGATGTCGGTGGTGCCGCCCTGGTATTGGCCGCCGGAGTCGACCAGCAACAACCCCTGTGCTTTTAGCGTGCAGTGCTGCTCGGGCGTGGCGCGGTAATGCGGCAGGGCACCGTTGGCCTGGTAGCCGGCGATGGTGGCGAAACTTTCGCCAACAAAATCCGGCTGCGCCGAGCGTTCTTCGCGCAGCAGCGTGTCCACATCCAGCTCGGTCTGCGTCATGCCTGCGGTGAGACGCTCTTCGAGGCGACGGAAAGCGCGCACCAGCGCCGCACCGTCACGACGCATCGCGTCGCGCACATGGTCCAGCTCGGGCTCACTCTTGCGCGCCTTGAACAGGGTGGTGGGGTTGGCTGCCTCGATGGTGCGCACCGCCGACGTGAGCGCGCCAGCAACCGCAACCACGACGCGGCCGGCGTCGAATAGAAGGCGGTCCTTCGGCTCCAGCTCGGCGAGGGCGTCGATAACCGTCGCATAGTCGGCGATGCGGATACCGTCAGCCGCCAGGGCGACTACCAGGGCGTCGCTTAGCTTGCCCCGGTCCACGAACAGCGTGGCGTGCCCTTCGGCCTGCACCAGCAGATGGGCAAGAAAGACCGGATTGCATTCGACATCGCTGCCGCGCAGGTTGGTTAGCCAGGCAATGTCGTCCAGGCTCGATAGCAGATGGTGGGAGGCTTCCAGCTTGCGCATCGCCGTGCGCAAGCGCCCGAGCTTGTCGGCGCGTGACAGGATGGCGTAGCGGGCCGGGTGTTCGACGATGGCATCAAGAGGCAGGCCGGGGCGGTCGCTCCAGATCAGTCCCGGTAGGTCCAGGTCCGTGCGCAGCCCGGCGCCGATGCTCTCGAGCCGATGTTCAACTTGCCGGGCGGTAGCCAGCGAGATGCTGTCGCCGGCGACAGCAAGCGTCTGGCCCGCTTGCAGGTTCTGCTGCAGCCATTCCAGGTGTTCCGGCGCATGTGCAATGCGCTGCTTCATCAGGTCGATGCCGCTGCCGGCCAACTGCTGGGTGGCCTGGGCGAAGTAGCGCGAATCCGTCCATAGCCCCGCATGCGTCGCGGTGACCACCAGGGTACCGGCCGATCCGGTGAAGCCGGACAACCAGGCACGCGCCTGCCAGTGATCGGGCAGGTATTCCGATAGGTGGGGATCGGCGCTCGGGATAAGGCAGGCAGCGACCTTGTGTTGCTGCATGGATTGCCGCAGGGCGGCCAGTTTGACGGGCGTGGTCTGGTCCATCGCGGCATGTTAGCAGGGCATCGCATCGTGTCTGCTTGGCGTCGCGGTGGACGCTGCGGCTCCTTCTCCCCTGTGGGGAGAAGGTTGGGATGAGGGGCGGGTGCTCGCGATCACGCGACAACCGAGTCTCTCCGCCAGCGTGCCGCTTGCGCAGCGGGCGTTTCGATCGCCTGCCGGCGCTCGAGTCACTTTTCTTTTGCTGGCCCAAAAGAAAAGTAACCCAAAGAAAACGGCCTTAAGAGCTGGTAGCACTCCGTGGGATAGAAGCGTTGGAAGGTTAGCGCGAGCAAATAGCTGGTGACCCAAGGCGAGACACAGCGGCTACCCCGCAACGCGCCAAAGCGGCGAGGACTTAAGGCCGGGTCGGCCGAGGGTCGTGACGTTTGCGGTATCCGGGTGCGCAGATGGCCACCGCACCACCCACGCTTTAAGCCCTCTGCGCCATGGCGCGTTGCGGTGTAGCCGCGGTGTGTAGGCCGTGGGCCGCCACTCATTAGGCTGGCCACGCCGGTCAGGCTCGTATCTCTCGCCATGCTATGAGCTCTAGTTCTTTAGGCCATTTTCTTTGGGTTACTTTTCTTTTGGGCCAGCAAAAGAAAACTGACCCGGACCGCGGCAGCGGTTCGGAACGCCCGCTGCGTAAGCGGCAAGCTGGCGATAACGCTAATAGATGCGCCATCGCAAGCACCCACCCCTCATCCCAGCCTTCCCCCTTGGGGGGAGAAGGGGCAGGGGCGCGCGATGAAGAGATTTTGAGGGAGCTTCATTTCCGCGCAAAAGGAGGTGCTGGCTATTGCATTTGCGTGTCAAGTCGCCGCAGTGCAATGCGCAAGAATTTACCACTGCGACATTCTGTCTCAAGCGCGACCAAATCGGCATGCAAGTCGCTAGGATGCCGCCCGTCCCCACGCCGTACCCCCCGTAGGTTGTCCGTGAAAATGCATGCTCTTCTCTCGCGCTTGCGCTACGCAAGCGTTGGCGCCGCCGTGTTCCTAAGCGGCTGCAACATGGAAGTTCTCAATCCGAAGGGCGATATCGGAGCCCATGAGAAGTCCCTCATCCTGATCGCGCTCGGCCTGATGGCCATCGTCGCGATTCCAGTGATCGCGATGACGCTGTGGTTTGCCTGGCGCTACCGCGCATCCAACAAGCAAGCCACGTATGCGCCGACCTGGGCGCACTCGACCAGGATTGAGGTGGTGGTGTGGACGATTCCCGCCATCATCGTGGCGATCCTCGCCGTGATCACCTGGCAGACGTCGCACACGCTCGATCCGTACAAGCCGTTGGAGTCAACCGCCAAGCCGGTGACGATCCAGGTGGTGGCGCTGGACTGGAAGTGGCTGTTCGTCTACCCAGACTACGGCATTGCCACGGTCAACGAGATCGCGTTCCCGACCGACGTGCCGTTGAATTTCCAGCTCACCTCCGATTCGGTGATGAACGCGTTCTTCATCCCGCAGCTTGGCAGCCAGGTCTACGCCATGGCCGGCATGGAGACGAAGCTGCACCTGATCGCGCGTGAGCCGGGCAACTATGCGGGCTTGTCGTCCAATTACAGCGGCGAAGGCTTCTCGGACATGCACTTCCAGGCCATCGCCACCTCGCAGGACGGCTTCAAGGACTGGATCGCCAAGGCCAAGGCCACGCCGGTCGTGCTCAACGACGAGACCTACCAGGCACTGGCGCAGAAGAGCATGAAGGTGCCGGTGGCCTACTACGGCAGCGTCACGCCGGGCCTGTTTGGAAACATCCTCAACAAGTACATGGGCGGCATGTCGCACGAAGGCATGTCGCACGAGGCCATGTCGATGGACATGGATCACCACGCGGACGGGGACGCGATGTCCTCGCCCATCACCGCGGCAAAGGCAGAGAAGTAAGCCATGTTTGGAAAGCTCACCCTAGAGGCGATCCCGTTCCAAGAGCCGATCATCATGGGCACGCTCGCCGTGGTGCTGCTCGGCGGTCTGGCGCTGCTGGTCCTGCTCACGCGCATGCGCATGTGGGGCTACCTGTGGTCCGAGTGGTTCACCACCGTGGACCACAAGAAGATCGGCGTGATGTACATCATCGTGGCCCTGGTCATGCTGCTGCGCGGCTTCGCCGACGCCATCATGATGCGCGCGCAGCAGGCCATGGCCTCGGCCGATTCGGCCGGCTACCTGCCGCCGCACCACTACGACCAGATCTTCACCGCGCACGGCGTGATCATGATCTTCTTCGTGGCCATGCCGCTGATCACCGGCCTGATGAACCTGGTGGTGCCGCTGCAGATCGGTGCGCGCGACGTCGCCTATCCGTTCCTGAATTCGCTGAGCTTCTGGCTGTTCATGTCCGGCATGGTGCTGGTGATGGTCTCGATGTTCGTCGGCGATTTCGCGGCGACCGGCTGGCTGGCTTACCCGCCGCTGTCGGGCCTCGAATACAGTCCAACGGTCGGCGTGGACTATTACATCTGGGCGCTGCAGCTATCGGGCCTGGGTACCACGCTGAGCGGCATCAACTTCATCGTGACCATCATGAAGATGCGTGCCCCTGGCATGAGCATGATGAAGATGCCCGTGTTTACCTGGACGGCGCTGATTACCAACATCCTGATCGTGGCGGCGTTCCCGATTCTGACGGTGACCTTGGCATTGCTGACGGCCGACCGTTACCTGGACATGCACTTCTTCACCAACACGCTTGGCGGCAACGCCATGATGTACGTGAACCTGATCTGGATCTGGGGTCACCCCGAGGTCTACATCCTGGTGCTGCCTTGCTTTGGCGCGTACTCGGAAATCGTCGCCACCTTCTCGAAGAAGCCGTTGTTCGGCTACACCTCGATGGTCTATGCCACCGCGGCGATCGGCGTGCTGTCGTTCCTGGTGTGGCTGCACCACTTCTTCACCATGGGCTCGGGTGCGAACGTCAATGCCTTCTTCGGCATCATGACGATGATCATCTCGGTGCCCACCGGCGTGAAGCTGTTCAACTGGCTGTTCACCATGTACCGCGGTCGCGTCGAGCTTTCCGTGCCGATGCTGTGGACGATCGGCTTCATGATCACCTTCGTGGTCGGCGGCGTCACCGGCGTGCTGATGGCGGTGCCGGGCGCGGACTTCGTGCTGCACAACAGCGTCTTCCTGATTGCGCACTTCCATAACGTGATCATCGGCGGCGTGGTGTTCGGCAGCATGGCCGCGATCAACTACTGGTTCCCGAAGGCGTTCGGCTTCCGCCTCAATGAGCGTTGGGGCAAGGCCTCGTTCTGGTGCTGGCTGGTCGGCTTCTACGTGGCCTTCGTGCCGCTGTACATCCTTGGCCTCAAGGGCATGACGCGCCGCATGAACCATTACGCCAACCCCGACTGGCAGCCCTATCTGGTGGTGGCCCTGGTCGGTGCCGTGATCATCGCGATGGGCATCTTCTTCACCGTGCTGCAGCTCTACGTCAGCGTGCGTGACCGCAACAAGCTCACCGATCCCAGCGGCGACCCGTGGGGTGGCCGCACCCTGGAATGGTCGATCAGCTCGCCAGCACCTTTCTACAACTTCGCCCTGGTACCGCGGATAGCCGAGCTGGACCAGTTCTGGGAAGACAAACAAAACGGAGTCGCTTACGTGCAGCCTGCCAAGTACGAAGACATTCATATGCCCCGCAACACCGGCATCGGTGTAGTGATGGGCGCATTCGGTACGGTCCTGGGTTTCGCCCTGGTCTGGCACATCTGGTGGCTGGCGGCGGTAGGCCTGCTGGGCATGATCGGTTCCTTCATTGCCCGCGCTTACGACCAGGATGTCGATTACTGGGTGCCGGCGGCCGAGGTCGAGAAGCTGGAGCGTTCGCGCCTGGCGAAGCTGCAGCAGCTCCACACCACGCAGGTCGTGCCGGTGGCACCCTCGCGCCAGAAGGTGGCTTAACCGATGAGCAGTACCGCACTAAGCGCCACCCACGGCGCCTTCGAGGACGTCTCCCACGGCGGGGACGTGCACCATCACGACGACGGATCCAAGACCCTGCTGGGGTTCTGGATCTACCTGATGAGCGACTGCCTGATCTTCTCGGCGCTGTTCGCCACCTTCATCGTGCTGGCCAATGCCACGGCTGGCGGCCCGAGCGGCAAGGAGCTGTTTGAGCTGCCCTACGTGCTGGGCGAGACCATGCTGCTGCTCATCAGCAGCGTCACCTTCGGCATGGCCATGCTCAATATGCATGCCGGCCGGCGCAATAAGGTGATCGCGTGGCTGGCGGTGACCTTCCTGTTCGGCGCCGGCTTCATTGCCATGGAGGTCTACGAATTCGCCCACCTGATCCATGAAGGGGCAGGTCCGAGTCGCAGCGCCTTCCTCTCGTCCTACTTCACTCTGGTCGGCACCCACGGCCTGCACGTGACCTGCGGCCTGATCTGGCTGGTGGTGATGATGGACCAGATGCGCCGCTTCGGCCTCACCGACGCGACCCGTCGCCGCCTGTCCTGCCTCAGCCTGTTCTGGCACTTCCTGGATATCGTCTGGATCTGCGTGTTCACCTTCGTCTACCTGCGGGGAGCCATCTGATGGCCGGCGCTCACCATTCCCATGACGCGACCCAGCACGAGGCCGCCCACGCCGACCACGGCAGCACCAAGTCCTATGTCATCGGTTTTGCCCTGTCGGTGGTGCTGACCCTGGCTTCGTTCGGCGTCGTGATGAGCGGCCTGGTGCCGCATGAGCTGATGATGCCGGGCATCGTGGCCTTTGGCGTGGCCCAGTTGCTGGTGCAGCTGGTGTGCTTCCTGCACATGGGCACGTCGCCGTCGCAGCGCGGCAACCTCAGCATCATGCTGTTCACCCTGCTGATCCTGGCCATCGTGGTGGTCGGCTCGCTGTGGGTGCTGCACAACATGAACGAGAACATGATGCATCCGACATCGCAGATGATGCCGGTGGAGTGATGGCGCGGGGTGGGGGTGGGGCGCATGCCCAACCACTGAGCCGACCCTCCGGCACCTTTAGTTCTCTTAGCTCGATTGCGCGGCGGCCCGTTTGGCCGCCGCGTTCGTTTGTGCGCCCCCGCTACCCATCCCCCCATCCCCGCTTGATCCCCCCTGAAGTTGAACAAATCCGCCGCCAATCGTTTCAAGAACTCGCGGCGAGAGCGTTCTTCCTCTAAAATGCTGATTTCCAGCACGGCTGCATCCCATGACCCCCCTGATTTTCGTCACCGGCGGTGTGGTGTCCTCGCTTGGCAAGGGCATCGCCGCGGCGTCGCTGGCTTCCATCCTGGAAGCGCGTGGCCTTTCGGTCACCATGATGAAGCTGGATCCGTACATCAATGTGGATCCCGGCACCATGAGTCCCTTCCAGCACGGCGAGGTCTATGTGACCGACGACGGTGCCGAGACCGACCTGGATCTCGGCCACTATGAGCGCTTCGTCCATACCCGCCTGGCCGGAAAGAATTCCATTACCACGGGCAAGATCTACGAGTCGGTGATCCGCAAGGAGCGTCGCGGCGACTACCTGGGCGCCACTGTGCAGGTCATCCCGCACATCACCGACGAGATCAAGCACTGCATCCACGAGGCCACTCGTGGCTTCGACGTGGCCCTGGTGGAGATCGGCGGCACCGTCGGCGACATCGAGTCGCTGCCATTCCTCGAGGCGATTCGTCAGCTGCGTATCGAGCATGGCCCGGAGAAGGTGCTGTTCATGCATCTGACCCTGGTGCCGTACATCAAGGCGGCCGGCGAGATCAAAACCAAGCCGACCCAGCATTCGGTGAAGGAACTGCGCTCCATCGGTATCCAGCCGGACATCCTGCTGTGCCGTTGCGAACAGCCGCTGCCCGACAGCGAGCGCCGCAAGATCGCGCTGTTCACCAATGTGCCCGAGAACGCCGTGATCAGCGCGGCCGACGTGGACATCATCTACAAGCAGCCGCTGTACCTGCACAAGCAGGGCCTGGACGAGATCGTGGTCAAGCGCCTGGGGCTCGAGGCCGGCAAGGCCGATCTGTCCGGCTGGCAGCGCACGGTCGATGCGGTCGAGCATCCGAAGGACGAAATCACCGTCGCTATTGTCGGCAAGTACGTCGAGCACAAGGACGCCTACAAGTCCTTGGGCGAAGCGTTGCGCCACGGTGGCATCAAGCAGCTCACCCGGGTCAATCTCAACTGGGTAGATTCCGAACAGGTCGAAGCCGAGGGCGCCGCCAAGGCGCTGGGTGGCGCCGACGCGATCCTCGTGCCGGGCGGCTTCGGCAAGCGCGGCTTCGAGGGCAAGGTCCTGGCAGCGCGTTACGCTCGCGAGCACGGCGTGCCGTATTTCGGCATCTGCTACGGCATGCATGCGGCGGTGGTGGATTTCGCCCGCAGCGTGGCCGGTCTCGCCGATGCCGATTCCAGCGAGAACGACCGCAATACGCCCGATCCGGTGATCGCACTGATCACCGAATGGACCACCGCCACGGGCGAAGTCGAGCAGCGCAGCGAGCGCTCGGATCTGGGCGGCACCATGCGCCTGGGTGCCCAGGAATGCCGCCTCAAGTCCGGCACGCTGGCGCGCGAACTGTACGGCCAGGACGTGGTGCGCGAGCGTCATCGTCACCGTTACGAGTTCAACAACCGCTACCGCCAGACCTTCGAGGATCTGGGCCTGGTGATCTCCGGCAAGTCGATGGACGACCTGCTGGTGGAGATCGTCGAGCTATCGCCGCAGAAGCACCCGTGGTTCCTCGGCTGCCAGGCGCATCCGGAATTCACTTCCACGCCGCGCGATGGCCACCCGCTGTTTATCGGCTTTGTACACGCCGCTCGCGAGTTCAAGGCCGTGCGCGAGGGTGATCGCCTGGCCAAGGAGTCGGTCGCATGAAGTTGTGTGGTTTCGAGGTCGGCTTGAACCAGCCGCTGTTCCTCATCGCCGGTCCCTGCGTGGTCGAGTCCGAGCAGTTGCAACTGGATACCGCGGGCAAGCTGAAGGAAATCACCGGCAAGCTCGGTATCAACTTCATCTTCAAATCCAGCTTCGACAAGGCCAATCGCTCCTCCGGCAATAGCTTTCGCGGCCCCGGCATGGAAGCGGGCCTGAAGATCCTGGGCGAAGTAAAGCGCCAGCTGGGCTTGCCCGTGCTCACCGACGTGCACGAATACACGCCGATGAACGAAGTGGCGGCCGTGGTCGATGTGCTGCAGACGCCGGCTTTCCTGTGTCGCCAGACCGACTTCATCCAGAACGTGGCCCGCGCCGGCAAGCCGGTGAACATCAAGAAGGGCCAGTTCCTCGCGCCGTGGGACATGAAGAACGTGGTCGAGAAGGCCAAGGCCGTCGGTAACGACGACATCATGGTCTGCGAACGCGGCGCGAGCTTCGGCTATAACAACCTTGTTTCGGACATGCGCTCGCTTAGCGTCATGCGCGATACGGGCTGCCCGGTGGTGTTCGACGCCACCCATTCGGTACAGCTGCCGGGCGGGCAGGGCACCAGTTCGGGCGGCCAGCGCGAGTTCGTGCCCGTGCTGGCGCGTGCCGCCGTGGCCGTGGGTGTGGCCGGCTTGTTTGCCGAGACGCATCCCGATCCAGCCAAGGCACTCAGCGACGGCCCTAACGCCTGGCCGCTCGATAAGATGGAAGCGCTACTGGAGACCTTGCTCGAACTGGACCAAGTCACCAAGCGCCACACCTTCCTCGAACATACGCTCTGAGCCACCGGGGGGAGGCGAATGAAGCGAATCCCCCGCAGTTCAGGCAGGATGTTCTCCCCCGCTTCAGTCACCTCAACCAGCTACGGACCCCATGAGCACCGAAATCACCCGCATCCACGCCCGTGAAATCCTCGATTCCCGCGGCAATCCCACGCTCGAAGCAGAAGTGACCCTGGCTGGCGGCGGCTTTGGCCGCGCTGCGGTGCCGAGCGGCGCGTCCACCGGTTCGCGCGAAGCGGTCGAACTGCGTGACGGCGACAAGTCGCGTTACCTGGGCAAGGGCGTGAAGCATGCGGTCGGCAACGTCAACGGCGCGATTGCCAGCGCGCTGAAGGGCTTCGACGCGGCCAACCAGGGCGGTCTGGACGCCAAGCTGATCAATCTGGACGGCACGCCGAACAAGGGCAAGCTGGGCGCCAACGCCATCCTCGGCGTTTCCATGGCCGCCGCGCACGCGGTGGCTGCGCAACATCGCCAGCCGCTGTGGCAGTACCTGGCCAGCATCAACGGCACCACCGGCAAGCCGGGCGCGCTGCCGGTGCCGATGATGAACATCATCAACGGCGGTGCGCATGCCGATAACAACGTCGACGTGCAGGAGTTCATGGTGCTGCCGGTCGGCCTGCCGACGTTCGCCGAGGCGCTGCGCGCCGGTGCGGAAATCTTCCATGCCTTGAAAAGCGTGCTCAAGGGCAAGGGCCTGAACACCGCGGTGGGCGACGAAGGCGGTTTCGCGCCGGATCTGCGCTCCAATATCGAAGCGCTCGACACCATTCTCGAGGCGATCAACAAGACCGGTTACAAGATCGGTAGCGACATCCTGCTTGGCCTCGATGCCGCCAGCTCGGAGTTCTACAAGAACGGCAAGTACGATCTGGCCGGCGAAGGCAAGCAGTACAGCTCGGCCGAATTCGTCGATCTGCTGGCCAGTTGGGCCAAGCAGTATCCGATCGTCACCATCGAGGACGGCATGGCCGAAGGCGACTGGGACGGCTGGAAGCTGCTCACCGACAAGATCGGCGATCGCATCCAGATCGTCGGCGACGATTTGTTCGTGACCAACCCGGCGATCTTCCGCGAAGGCATCGAGAAGCACATCGCCAATTCGATCCTGATCAAGGTGAACCAGGTTGGTACGCTGTCGGAAACACTCGAAGCCATCGCGATGGCCGATGCCGCGAAGTATTCGGCGGTGATTTCCCATCGTTCGGGCGAAACGGAAGACACCACCATCGCCGATATTGCCGTGGCCACTACCGCGACCCAGATCAAGACGGGTTCGCTGTGCCGCACCGACCGCGTAGCCAAGTACAACCAGCTGCTGCGTATCGAAGAAGCACTGGGTGCCGACGCGCGCTATGCCGGTCGCCATGCGTTCCCCAACCTGACCACTCTGCCGGGCTGACATGCTGCGCTGGGTCGCCCTGATCCTTCTGATCTTGCTGATCGCTCTGCAGATGAAACTGTGGAGCGGCAGCAACGGCGGCGTGCATGAGGTGGAAACCCTGCGCGCCGCGGTGAAGAAGCAAGGCGAAGACAACGACAAGCTGACCCAGCGCAATCAGGCGCTGGGCGCCGACGTGAATGATCTGAAGACCGGTGAACAGGCCGTGGAGGCGCGCGCACGCGCCGAGTTGGGCCTGATCAAGCCGGGCGAGACGTTCTATCAGGTCGTCGAGAAGCCGGGTGCCAACGCGGCACCCGCTTCAGCAACATCCACTGGCGGGCACTGAGCATGGCGGCCTCAGAGCCGGCTCATGGCTTTTGTGTGGCCAGCGCCGAGGCTGATTGCCCGCAGGACAAGGAAGAGGGAAGGAGTGTATGTCGATACACGACCGAGTGATGACGCTGGCCTGTGGGCAATCAGCCTCGGCCCGAAGGGTTGAGCCCGTGTGCCAGCCAGGAACTGACGCATGGCTTGACCTGACGGCCAGTCAGGCGCTGCGCCACGCGCCACTCCCTGGCTGGCACACGGGCTCAACGATGGCTACACAAAAGCCATGAGCCGGCTCTTTTGGTGTGTCGTGCCTGCGGCCGGGCGAGGCGCCCGCGTCGGCGGCGATATTCCCAAGCAATATCTCCCGTTGGCAGGCCAGGCGTTGATCCTGCATACGCTGCAGCGACTGTCCGCGCATCCCTTGATCGCGGGTTTGATGATCGTGCTTGGCGCCGAGGACCCGCACTGGCCTGGGCTCGATCAGCTCAATGGCAAGCCGGTGCTGACAACCCTCGGTGGCGCCGAACGTTACGATTCGGTGTTGGCCGGCCTGCGCGCACTGCCTGCCGATGTCGCCGACGACCACTTTGTACTGGTGCATGATGCGGCGCGGCCATGCGTACGCGATGCCGATATCCGTCGCCTGATCGAACTGGCCGTGCCGGCCGGTGGCGGGCTGCTAGGCGCACCGCTACGCGATACGCTCAAGCGCGCGAATGCCGACGGACGCAGTCAGGTCACCGAGCCGCGCGATCAGCGCTGGCGTGCTTTCACGCCGCAGATGTTTCGGCGCGGCGAGCTGTCGGCGGCTCTGCTTGCCGCATCCCAGGCTGGTGTCAACGTAAGCGACGAAGCCATGGCCATGGAGCGCGCAGGATATGCCCCGCTGCTGGTCGAAGGCGCCGAGGACAATGTCAAGGTGACGACGGCCGCGGACTTCGCGCTGGCCGAGTTCCTATTGCCAAGAACCGTATGAGGATCACGTCATGATGCGAATTGGCCAGGGTTTCGACGTGCACACCTTTGGCGAGGGTGACCACGTCATGCTCGGCGGCGTGCGTGTGCCGCACGATCGCGGCCTGGTCGCCCATTCCGATGGTGACGTGGTGATTCATGCGTTGTGCGATGCCATTTTTGGCGCGCTGGCCTTGGGCGATATCGGCCGGCACTTTCCGCCCACGCAGGTGCAGTGGCGTAACGCGAACAGCCGGATCTTCCTGCAGCATGCGGCCAAGCTGATGCGTGAGCAGGGCTATGCGCTGGGCAATGCCGATGTCACGGTGATCTGCGAAGCGCCCAAGGTCGGGCCGCACGCCCAGGCCATGCGCGAATGCGTGGCAGCCGAGCTTGGCTGCGAGATCGGGCGTATCAGCATCAAGGCGACCACCACCGAAAAGCTGGGTTTTACCGGGCGTGGCGAAGGCATCGCGGCGCAAGCCTGCGTGCTGTTGACCCTGGCCTGAGCTGGCCCCTTGGGGTAGTCCATGGCGCTGCGCCCTTGCTTTGCCTTCTCGGTCTCGCCACGTCGTCCCTGATGTAATGCCTCTGGTCGGCGCCGTCGCGCTGCCGCATCCTGTTTTCTTGCAGCCGGCGACACCGGCGGAGTCAAATGTCCGATCTTGAATTGCCCTACGCCTATGGCAACCCGCCACTTACCGCCGTGCTGCGAAGCGAGCCCGAGGACTTCCAGGTAGAAGAAATCCTGGGTTATGACGCGGACGGCGAAGGCGAGCACGCCCTGCTATGGGTCGAAAAGCGCGGCGCCAATACCGATTGGGTAGCGCGCGAGCTGGCACGCTACGCCGAGGTACCGCCGTTGAATGTGGGCTACGCGGGCTTGAAGGATCGGCACGCAGTGACCCGTCAAACGTTCTCTGTGCAGCTTCCGGGGCGCCCCGACCCGGATTGGTCGGCATTTCCGCACGCCGAAGTGAAGGTGCTCGCAGCGACTCGCCATTCGCGCAAGCTCAAGCGGGGTGCGCTGCGTGGCAATCGCTTCGTGCTGGTGCTACGCCAGGTGCAGGGCGAGGCCGCCGTTGCCGAACAAGTGTTGAAGCAGATCGCGCAGCGCGGCGTGCCCAATTACTTTGGCGAACAGCGCTTCGGGCGCGAAGGCAGCAACGTGGCGCAAGCACGTGCCATGTTCGCTGGGCGTCGCGTCGATCGCGACAAGCGCTCGTTCCTGCTGTCGGCGGCGCGCTCGCATATCTTCAATGCGGTGTTGGCTGCGCGCGTGGAGCAGGGCGTGTGGAATTCACCCATGGAGGGCGAGATCTGGTCGCTGGCCGGTTCGCGTTCCTGGTTCGGCCCTGAACCCTTCGACGCCACGTTGTCGGAGCGGCTCGCTCGCGGGGACATCCATCCCTCGGGCCCACTCTGGGGTCGCGGTGAAACGCCGGCCAAGGCGGATGCTGGGGCGCTGGAAGACGCCATTGCTGCTGCTCATGCGGATCTGGCCGAAGGCTTGGTCGGCGCCAGGATGGATCAGGAGCGCCGGCCGTTGCGGATGATTCCGCAAAGCCTGACCTGGCGCTGGCTGGACGTTGAGTCGCTGGAGCTGAGCTTCGAGCTGCCGGCGGGTGCTTATGCGACGACGGTGGTGCGTGAGTTGGCGCATACGGTCTAGCGCTGGTTTTCTTCCTCTCCCCTGCGGGGAGAGGACCGAGGTGAGGGGCGGGTGCTCGCGCAAACCGACTAACAAGCCGGCTCTAGTGCAGCCTTATCGCAAGATTGACCCCTCACCCCAGCCCTCTCCCCTCTGGGGAGAGGGAGTAAGGGCGGCTATGCCTTCAACAACACCACGACCGCCCCCGTCCCGCCCTGCATCGGTCGCGCCGACGCAAATGCGATCACATCATCCCGCCGTCGCAACATGCGATCGGTAAGCGCCTTCAGCACCGGGCCGCTGGCGCGTGAGCGCAGCCCCTTGCCATGCACGATGCGAACGCAGCGAAATCCATGCTGTTTTGCCTCAGCCAGGAAGTCCACGATGGTGGCCTGGGCTGCCGCTGCATTCATCTGATGCAGATCGATCTCGTCCTGGATGCTGTACTGGCCGCGCTTGAGCTGCCGTAGAAGCTTGGGTGGGTAGCCATCGCGGAGATAACTCAGCTCTTCGCCGACCTCGATCAGGCCAGGATCGAAGGCCATGTCCAGCAGCTCGCCCGGGACTGCAGCCTCGTCGGCTTCCAGCATGTGCGGATGGGGTTTGGGCTTGGGAGCTGAAGGGGCGGGTGCCACCGGATCGAACGGGCGCACGTCGCCGATAGCCTCGCGAAACAGCTGGGCGTCGTCGTCGGAGACCTGGGCGGGAGGACGATGTTTCATCGTTCCCATCCTAATGCAGCCGCTGACGCCGGGTGTCGCGCAATCACGTGAGCCGGCGGGTCGCCAGGCCGCGTCGTAGACGCTTGTGACGGTTCGCGTGGGGACATGCGTAACGCTGTGAAACCGTCCCCCCGCTCCGGTAGACTTCAAGCTTCATCAGGTGTGCGTCGCCCTCAGTGCGGTGCCCTGCGATTGGCTCTGAACGGATCATCATGCGAGTTCTGGTTTCCAACGACGATGGCGTGGATGCACCGGGCATTCGCGTGCTAGCCGAGCGCCTTGGCGCGGTCGGCCAGGTGACGGTGGTGGCACCGGACCGGGATCGTTCCGGCGCCAGCAATTCCCTCACCCTGGATGCGCCGATCCGGGCCCTACGCATGGACAACGGCTACTACCGTGTCGCCGGCACGCCGACCGACTGCGTGCATCTGGCGCTGGCCGGGATGCTCGACTACGAGCCGGACATCGTGGTGTCGGGCATCAACAACTCCGCCAATCTTGGCGATGACGTGATCTATTCCGGCACGGTATCGGCTGCGATGGAAGGCCGTTTTCTGGGGCTGCCCGCGATCGCCGTGTCGCTGGTCAGCAAGGACCACAACGGCGTGCATTACGACTCGGCGGCCAACGCCGTCTTGTTATTGATGAATCGTTTGCTGGTCGATCCGCTGCCGGCCGATACCATTCTCAACGTCAACGTGCCCGATCTGCCGTGGGACGACATCCGTGGCTTTGAGGTCACCCGGCTGGGCAAGCGTCATCGCTCGGAGCCCTGTATCAAGCAGACCGATCCGCGCGGCAAGACGATCTGGTGGATCGGTCCGGCGGGCGACGTGGACGATGCTGGCCCGGGTACCGATTTCAACGCGGTGCGCCGCGGTTATGTGTCGGTGACGCCGATCCATGTCGATCTCACGCGCTTCCAGGCACTCGAGAAGGTCAGCAGCTGGGTGAGTTCGTTGACCGAAGGCATGGCCGGTGACAAACCGGTCGGCGACAAGGCGGCGTGAGGTGAACGTGCATCCATTGCCGCCATCTGCATTGAAGGGCGAGGGCATGACCTCGCAGCGCGCGCGTGATCGCCTGGTCACCAAGTTGAAGGAAGAAGGTATTCGCGATCAGCGCGTGATCGATGTGATCCGCAACGTGCCGCGACATCACTTCATCGACCAGGCCCTGCATTCGCGCGCCTACGAGAACACGGCGCTACCGATCGGCCATGGCCAGACCATCTCGCAACCCTGGGTGGTGGCGCGCATGACCGAGGCTTTGCTCGAACATTTCGATCCCAAGCAGGGCATGCCGCAGAAAGTGCTGGAGATCGGCACCGGCTCGGGCTACCAGGCGGTGGTACTCGCCTCGGTGGTGCCGCAGGTCTACACCGTCGAACGCATCGAAGAACTGTTGCGGCAGGCGCGCCGTCGCTTCCGTCAGTTGGGTCTGGGCAACATTCGTTCGCGCCATGACGACGGCAAGCTGGGCTGGGCCGACGAGGCACCGTTCGACGCCATCATCCTCACCGCAGCGGGTGACGCCATTCCCACGGCCTTGCTCGACCAGCTGAGCCCGACCGGAGTGCTGGTCGCGCCGGTGGGTTCGCCCAGTAACCAGATGCTGATCCGCATGCGCGGCGACGGGCAGGGCGATTTCATCCAGGAGGAGCTGGCCGCGGTCAGTTTCGTGCCCTTACTCGGCGGCATCGGCTGATGCCACACGGAAGTTATTGAATGCGTCTTTTCGGATCGATGTATGCGCGCGCACTGACGTGGGCGCGCCACCCCAGGGCTGTCTACTACCTTTGTGGGTTGAGCTTCGTCGAGGCGTTTATTTTCCCGATCATGCCGGAAGTGATGCTGGCGCCGATGATGCTCGGCAAGCGGCACAAGGCATTTTTCTACGCCAACATCAGCCTGCTGTTCTCGCTCATCGGTTCGCTGGTGGGCTATTCGCTGGGCCACTGGGCTTTCCACGCGCTGTCGCCGCTGCTCGACACCATGCATCTGCTGGCGCCGATCGAAACCGGCGTGGCGAACCTCCGCACGCAGATGAATCAGCATTGGCTGGGTTTGTTGCTGGTGCTGGCGCTGGCGGCGTTGCAGCCGGTGGTGCCGATGAAATTCGTCACCTGGGCCTCGGGCATCGTCGGCGTGCCGGTCATCCCGTTCCTGGTCTGCATGGCGGTGGGTCGCGGCAAGCGCGTTTGGCTGCTGGCACTGCTGATTCGCCTGTTCGGCGAGCGCGCCGAGCGCATCCTGCACAAGCACATCGAATGGATTGGCTGGGCTGCCGTGGTGATCCTGGGCGCTTTGCTGGCGTGGTGGCTGTGGGCGCACTGAACGGCGGCCGGCAGGTCACCCGGCTCGTTGTGGTTATCTGAATGAAAATACCGCTACGCCTCGTTATGCTGGCGCCCATGAATGGATATCTCCGCTCATTCGCCCTGACAGTCACCCTCCTGGTCCTGGCCGCCTGCGCCTCGACCCAGCGTACGGTCGTGGTCCAGCCGCCACCGGGAGGCGCGGGTCCACGCACGGTCACGCCGGAACGCCCGGCGCCGGGTGGCATCTACAAGGTGAGCAAGGGCGACACGCTGTATTCGATCGCTTTCCGTAACGGCGTGGATTTCCGCGATCTCGCTGGTTGGAACAATATCGCCGCGCCCTACACGATCTGGCCTGGCCAGGAATTGAAGCTGGCGCCGTCCAACGGCAAGGTGCCCACAGCGGTGCCCGTGCATTCCACGGCAGTAGTGACCACGGCCAAGCCCGCCGTGCCTCGTCCGGCGCCGGCGAGCAGCCAGCCCCAACCGGGCTTTGCGCCGGTCACCGAATCCGCGGTCGCCGCCACGACGGCTTCATCGGCAGCGTCGTCCCCGCCTGCTGTCGCGATGACGCAGGTCGTTCCGGTCGCGGGCGCGCCCGCCCAGACGGCAAACGCCACGCCGCCTCCCGCGCCGGTAGCGCCGGCGGCACCGGGCGCGGAGCGCAACAATGGCGGCGTGACCTGGCGCTGGCCGGCGGACGGCAGCCTGATCAAGCGCTTCCAGTCAGGCGATGCGATTCCGGGCATCGAGATCGCAGGCAAGACGGGAGATCCGGTGCGTGCGGCAGCCGATGGCGTGGTGGTTTATAGCGGCAATGGTCTGGTGGGCTACGGTGAGCTGGTCATCGTCAAGCACAACGACAGCTTCCTGTCCGCCTATGGTCACAACAGCAAGCGCCTGGTGAAGGAAGGCCAGCGCGTCAGCGCCGGGCAGCAGATTGCCGAGATGGGCGCCACGGGTGCGTCACGCGATGAGCTGCAATTCCAGATCCGCAAAGACGGCAACCCGGTCGACCCGATGGGTTATCTGCCGTCGCGCTGAAGCTGCTCTGTAGGAGCGCACCCTGTGCGCGATGGCGGGTGCTAGGCCATGGCCGCTTCGTAGGCTTTTCGCGCACAGGGTGCGCTCCTACGGTGGCGCCTGGCGACGCTCTAGGTCGGCAAGATAAACGCCGCGACTACGCGGCGGCTCTCGGCGGCCAGCAGGTCATAGGTGCGCGCGGCGGCACCGTTGTCCATCACTTCCACGCCAATGCCCTTGCGCAGCAGGCCTGCCATGAAGGCTGCGGCAGGAAACACCTGGCGTTCGCCGGTCCCTACGATGACCAGTTCCGGCTTCAGCTCGAGAATGGCCTCGATATGACTGGCATCCAGCTCGCTGGACGCGGCTACCGGCCAGTTTTCTACGGCGCGATCCGGCGACAGCAAGAAGCTGGCGGTGAACTCGCGATCGACCACGGTGACGCTGCGCGGGCCGACGCGACGTATGTACAAGTAGTTGCCGGGGCGGTCGAGCGACAGGTCCATTAGCGCGGCAGGGCGAGCTTGGGGTCGTCTTCGTTGCGGCGGAACAGCACCACGATATGGCCGATCTGCTGCACGTTTTCCGCGCGCGTGCCTTCCGCCAGGAAGGCGATCTGCGCGTCGCGTTCTTCCTTGTCGCCGCCGGACAGCTTCACCTTCACCAGTTCGTGATGGGACAGCGCCAGGTCCAGTTCCTTGAGGACAGCCTCGGTGGCACCCTTGGCGCCAAGCAGGATGACGGGATGAAGATCGTGGGCGAGGCTGCGCAGATAACGGCGCTGCGAGGGGGAAAGAGCCATGCGTTCAGTCTCGGATTCGCGGCAATGAGACTGCTAAGGGTATCATGCAGGCCACCTCCCCCGTATTAGTGGCCCGCGCCGACCATGCCTCGTAGCAAAAGTAGTTCCCGCTGGTTGCGGGAGCACTTCGATGATGTTTATGTGAAGAAGGCCCAGGCCGAGGGTCTACGCTCGCGTGCGGCCTTCAAGCTGGAAGAGCTGATCGACCGCGATCGCCTGCTCAAGCCCGGCATGCGGATCGTCGACCTGGGCGCCGCCCCGGGCGGTTGGTCGCAGCTGGCACGCAAGCGGCTGGGCGACAATGGCACCATCATTGCGCTGGATATCCTGCCCATGCAGGGGATTGGCGGCGTGGATTTCCTGCAGGGCGATTTCCGTGAAGAATCCGTGCTGCACCAGCTGGAGGAGCGCCTGGAGGGCAACAAGGTTGATCTTGTGCTGTCCGATATGGCCCCCAATATGAGTGGTGTGGCCTTGGCTGATCAGATCCGTGCGATGGATCTGGCCGATCTGGCGCTGGATTTCAGCCGTCAATGGCTTAAACCCGGCGGGTCGTTCCTGATCAAGCTGTTTCAGGGGACTGGCTTTGACGATTACGTACGCAGCTTGCGCGCAGACTTCACCCGCGTGACCATGCGTAAACCTAAGGCCTCCCGCGCGCGTTCGCGGGAGGTGTACGCATTAGCCGTCGGCCGGAAGGCTTCCGGCGGGCAACCGGGCGAGAACCGTGCATGAATGAAATGGCTAAAAACCTGCTGCTCTGGCTGATCATCGCGGTGGTCCTGCTCACGGTATTCCAGAGCTTCAATCCGCGTGGCACGTCCTCTTCGGATCTGGCCTACAGCAGCTTCGTGCAGAGCGTGGACAACGGCAACGTGTCCACGGCCACGATCAGTGCTGATCAGCCAGCCTCGATCAGCGGCAAGCTGAAAGACGGCAGCTCGTTCCACACCGTTGCGCCGGTGCTCGGCTGGTCCACCAACTCGGTGGTCAAGCAGATGCAGGACAAGGGCGTGGAAGTGCGCCAGGACCCGTCCAACAACGGCTTCTCGCTGCTTGGTCTGCTGCTTAACTGGCTGCCGATCATTCTTATCGTTGGCGTGTTCATCTGGTTTATGCGCCAGATGCAGGCCGGTGCCGGCGGTCGCGGAGCGATGAGCTTCGGTCGTTCACGTGCCAAGCTGCAGGGTGAGGACCAGATCAAGGTCAACTTCAGCGACGTGGCCGGCTGCGACGAGGCCAAGGAAGAAGTCGGCGAACTGGTCGAGTTCCTGCGCGATCCGAGCAAGTTCCAGAAGCTGGGCGGCAAGATTCCCCGCGGCGTGTTGATGGTGGGCCCCCCGGGTACGGGTAAGACCCTGCTGGCCAGGGCCATCGCCGGCGAGGCCAAGGTACCGTTCTTCTCCATCTCCGGTTCCGACTTCGTCGAAATGTTCGTGGGTGTGGGCGCCAGCCGCGTTCGCGACATGTTCGAGCAGGCCAAGAAGCACGCGCCGTGCATCATCTTCATCGACGAAATCGACGCGGTCGGTCGCCATCGTGGCGCTGGTCTCGGCGGTGGTCATGACGAGCGCGAGCAGACGCTGAACCAGTTGCTGGTCGAGATGGACGGTTTCGAGGGTACCGAGGGCGTCATCGTCATCGCCGCCACCAACCGTCCGGACGTGCTCGACCCGGCGCTGCTGCGTCCAGGCCGCTTCGACCGCCAGGTCGTGGTCGGACTACCGGACGTCAGGGGTCGAGAGCAGATCCTCAAGGTGCACATGCGCCGCGTGCCTACCGCGGCCGACGTCGATGCGATGACCATCGCGCGTGGCACGCCGGGCTTCTCCGGCGCCGACCTGGCCAACCTGGTCAACGAAGCGGCATTGTATGCCGCGCGTGAAAACGCCCGTGACGTGCGCATGATCCATCTGGACAAGGCACGCGACAAGATTCTGATGGGTAGCGAGCGCCGCTCGATGGCCATGAGCGAGGACGAGAAGAAGCTCACCGCCTACCACGAGGCGGGTCACGCCATCGTCGGTCGCCTGGTGCCGGAGCACGATCCCGTCTACAAGGTCACGATCATTCCGCGCGGTCGCGCGCTTGGCGTCACCATGTACTTGCCGGAAGGCGACAAGTACAGCATCAATCGCGTGGCGATCCAGTCGCAGCTGTGCTCGCTATACGGCGGCCGTGTTGCCGAAGCCTTGATCTTCGGTGAGGACAAGGTCACCACGGGTGCCTCCAACGACATCGAGCGCGCCACCAAGATGGCGCGCAATATGGCGACCAAGTGGGGTCTGTCCGACAAGCTCGGCCCGATGACCTACGGCGAGGAAGAGGACGAGGTGTTCCTGGGGCGCGCCGTCACGCAGCACAAGAACGTCTCCAACGAGACCGCACGCAAGATCGACGAGGAAGTGCGTGCCATCCTGGATCGCGCTTACGATCGGACCAAGCAGTTGCTGATGGACAACATCGACAAGCTGCATGTGATGGCCGATGCGCTGCTGCAGTACGAGACGATCGACGCGCACCAGATCGACGACATCATGAATGGCCGCGTGCCGGGTCCGCCGGCCGACTGGTCGAAGACGTCGTCGACGGGCTCCACGCCGCCGCCACCGCCGCCGCGTGGCGATGCGGGTGCGAAGGTGGGTGATCCCGCCACGCAGAGTCGTATGGCCGATCGCTGATCGCCATTCGGCAAACGAAAAAAGGCGGCCCTGTGCCGCCTTTTTTGTTTGCATCTAGTCGTCATTGCGACCGCGCACGAGGCGCGCATCCTCGAAGGAAGTTCATCAAAAGCTATAGCCGAAACGCGAACGGACGGCTAAAATAACCGGCTCGGGTGAAGTGCTCTTGCCGTCGAAAGTGAAGATTTGACGACGGTCGTGAAAAAAAAATGAAAAAAAGAGTTGACGCACACGCCACGAATCTGAATAATTCCGCTTCTGGCTTCGGCGCTTTCACTTCGGTGGTTGGCGACAGAGCTAAAGTTTAAAAACGCGCCCGTAGCTCAGTTGGATAGAGTACCAGGCTACGAACTTGGTGGTCGGGAGTTCGAATCTCTCCGGGCGCGCCATTTTAAGCAAGTTGTGATGTGACTTATTCACGGCTTGGATCGCAAGGCAATACATCGCCAGGCGAGCTGGACAAGATGTTTGAAGTCCGGTGTGCTTTGATACGGATTGACTAGGCTAGGCGTCACCCGTAGCATTTCTAATGCTTCAGCCCGCCTTGGCGGTTGAGGGTTCGAAATCGGGGTATAGCTCAGCCTGGTAGAGCGCCAGCTTTGGGAGCTGGATGTCGTGGGTTCGAATCCCTCTGCCCCGACCAGCAGATGCTATGCACGAAGTGCACGAGCGCCTGTAGCTCAACCGGATAGAGCATCGGCCTTCTAAGCCGACGGTTGCAGGTTCGATTCCTGTCGGGCGCGCCAATTCCAGTTTTGCGGTGGATGTAGCTCAGCTGGTTAGAGCATCGGATTGTGATTCCGAGGGTCGTGGGTTCGAGTCCCATCTTCCACCCCAGTTTAAAAATTTGTCGGGCCGTTAGCTCAGCTGGTAGAGCAGTTGACTCTTAATCAATTGGTCGAGTGTTCGAATCACTCACGGCCCACCAATCGGAACAGGCACCTAGGGAAACCTAGGTGCCTTTTCTTTTGCGCAGCTGGGAGCACCCGCGATGCGAGCGCTGGCAAACCGCTTCTCCACCTATTCGGGGGCATGCGCTCGCTCTAGACGTACTGCATTTTCACGGTCATGCCGCCATCCATGACGATATGTTGGCCGGTGACGAAGCCGGATGCGCTTGAAAGCAAATAAATAGCCATGGCGCCGATGTCTTCGGGCGTGCCGACGCGTCCAGCGGGATGTTGGGCGTGATCCTGGCGGCTCAGTTTCGGAGCCTTTCGCGCCGACGGCTTTTGCCAGGCATTCGTGGCAATCCATCCTGGCAAGATCGCGTTGACCCGTACCCGTGGCCCGGCGCTGACGGCCAGCGCATGCGTGAACGCCACGAGGCCACCTTTGCTGGCCGCGTAGGCTTCCGAATCGGGCTCGGACTGCAAGGCGCGCGTCGATGCGATATTGACGATGGCGCCTTGGTGCTCAGACAGGGCGGGCAGGGCGTATTTGCTGCACAGGAACGCGCCGGTGAGGTTGGTCGCCAGATAGTCGTTCCAGCGGGCGAGCGACAACTCGGTGACCGGGGCAGCGTGCGGGTTGACGATGCCTGCGTTGTTCACCAGTCCATCGATGCGGCCGAAGCGCTTTAGCGCTGAGGCGATCCAACGCTTCACGCTCGCCTCGCGCGCTACATCCAGGCGACCGAACGCAGCACGTTCACGCTCCCGCCATTCCGCCAGGCACGCCTGTCCTGCTTCGGCATCGAGGTCGCCAATCATGACGCTGCCGCCGGCGCCGAGGACGGCCTGCGCAATGCCACGCCCAATGCCTTGCGCGCCACCTGTCACCAGGATCACCCGGCCATGCATGGGATGGGGATCGTGTCCGGCAATCGCGGGAGGACGAATCATGGCGCTACCTCGCATGGCGAAATGGATGGAGTCGTCCATAGGCTAATGGCTATAGAGCCTCGGCGAAATTGCATGCACGGCCAGAAATGCCTGATAGTGGATCGAAGGGCATCATCGGACCGGGCATCCTGGCTGGGGCCCAATCGCTATATTCGGCATCCGAATACGGGGGGCGCTGTTCGCATGGAGATGCATCCTACGATCCGCGCAACGGCGGAGCGGGCGTCGAAGTGGCCGGGTATCCGGCAGGTGCTCGAGGCGAAGTACGAGCGTCGCTTTTTTGCGCATGTCTCGACGATGCGGAACCTGTACCGCGGGGTTTTCCCGAGCTTTGCCGAGGCGCAGTCGAGCATCCCGGAAAGGGTTGCCAATGGATACGACAACGCCGACTCGGCGGGGCTTTATCGCGAACGTACCCGCCGTGTATTCCTCAACGATTATCCGATGATGTGGTGGCTGGCCAAGCTGTTTGAGGCCAGGAATGCCTCCGTGTTCGACCTGGGCGGGCATATCGGCATCGCCTATTACGCCTATCAGCGATATCTCCGTTATCCGGAGTCGATCCGTTGGCAGGTGATGGACGTACCTGCGGTCAATGCAGCCGGTATCGCCTGGGCCGAAAAGAACGACACGCTGAAGCGACTGAGGTTCACCTCGCGCAGGGAGGATGCGGATGGTGCGGACATCCTGTTTGCCGCGGGCTCTTTGCAGTATCTCGATTACACCTTGGCAGACATGCTTGCAGGGTTTGCGCGAGCACCAGCCCATCTGCTGTTGAACTCGGTGCCAATCCATATGAGTGCGTCGTACTTCACCGTGCAGAACACGGGCGCCGCATGCTGTCCTTATCGTGTTACCGCCGAGCATGATTTCATCGTTGGGCTGAAGGCCCTGGGCTATTCGGTGCGTGACCGTTGGGAGAACACCGATCGTCGGTGTGATATCCCGTTCTACCCGAGCCATTCGCTCGATCGCTACTTCGGTTTCTATCTGAGTCGCGACGGCTGAGCGGTTTCCTGCGATCGCGCTAGCGGTCACGGCTTTGCGTCGGTCAGGGACTGTGTTCCTAAGACGAACCGGCTGGCTTGTTGGCGGATGAGCGCACCCATTCAATGAATGCTGGCTCTGGGGTGGCGCGGCGCCGTGTCGGCCGTCTTGGCTATGACCTATGGCGAACCGGCTGGAGGACACGCGTGTTCCCTGGCTCGCTTCGCCCCGACCTGGCGTTGCTCTTGTTCGAGACGCGCAGTAAGTAGTCTCTAGTCATAGGCCGAATGGATTTGTCAAGCCATTTTTGTTCTTGGCTATACTCGTTCGCGACAGGTTTCACAGTTTTGTCGAACAGGGGTGCCACATGAACACCGTGCTGCGATTTGTCGCTTTGTGCTTCGTGCTTACCTTGACGGCATGCGCCAGCAACGGTGGCTCGCGTGATGCGCCCAAGATCGATCCCAACGCGCAGGCGGTGACCACCTATCGCATCGGTGTCGACGACCAGCTGCAGATTACGGTGTGGCACAACCCCGACCTCAGCGTGAATGTACCGGTGCGGCCAGACGGCATGATCACGGTGCCGTTGATTGGCGATGTCATCGCCGGCGGCAAGACGCCTGAGGAAGTCGCGGGCGAGATCAAGGATAAATTGCAGTCGTACGTGCGTGACCCGCAGGTAGCGGTGATCCTCACGGAGTTGCGCAGCCATGAATACCTGTCGCGTGTCCGTGTTACCGGTGCTGTTCGCTCGCCGGTATCCATTCCTTATCGCCAGGGCATGACGGTGCTCGACGCCGTTCTGGCGGCGGGAGGAACCACGGAATTCGCGGCTCCGGACCGCACCGAGCTTTATCGCGAAGGCAGTGATGGTGTGACCAAACAGTACGCGGTGCGCCTGGACAAGGTACTGAAGCAGGGCGACCTGGCGACCAATTATCCGGTGCAGCCTGGCGATGTCGTCACGGTGCCAATGCGAGCTTTCTGACGCAGGCCAACGCCTAGGGACAAGGCGGGGGGGAAGGGTATGAGCGGGGAAATGACAACGTTTGCCAGCGTGCTGCCTGCCATTGTGAGTGAGGCTCTGCGGCGTCGCGTGGCCATGGGCGTCGCCTTCGCACTGATTGCCTTGGCGGCGCTGGTCACGGGCATGTTGTGGCCCAAGAAGTACGAGGCCACCACCACCATTCTTGCGCAGGAAAGCAGCATCATCTCGCCGTTGATGGAAGGCGCGGCGGCGGCCACGGGTAACAAGAATCGCGCGAGCATTGCGCGTGACGTGATCTTCAGCCGTAAGGTGATGAGTGAGATTCTTGTAGCTGGCGGTTGGATGGCCACGCACCCCTCGCCGGTGGAGCAGGACCGCATCATCGACGGGATCAAGGCTCGTACCAAAGTAATCACCGCGCACGACAACCTCATCACGATCAGCTATTTCGATAGCGATCCCAAGCGCACTTACCTGGTTACCCGCCAGCTTGCCCAGCTTTTCATCAGCGAAAGCCTGGCCTCGAAGCAACGCGAGAGTCGCGACGCTTACGAATTCATCAACAGCCAGGTGGAGGCTTATCGCAAGAAGCTTACCGACGCCGAGGACAAGCTCAAGGCCTATCGCGACAGCAACGATGATGCGCGCCCTGGCAGCGAAGCCGACACCAATGCGCGCATCAGCCAGTTGCGCAGCCAGATCGAAACCGCACGCATGGACATGATGGAGCGTCGTTCACAAGAGGGCTCGCTGGCATCTCAGCTGACCGGCGAATCGGAAGTGAACACGGTGCAGACGACCGGCGGCGTCTACGAGACCCAGATGGCCGACCTGCAGGGCCAGCTCGACAAGCTGCTGTTGACCTATACCGATGAATATCCCGACGTCATCCGCGTTCGGCATCAGATGCAGGACCTGCGGCAGCAGATGGCGCAGGATGACCAGCGCAAGGCCGCGGCCCAGTTATCCGGTACGCCGATTGCGTTGGACAGTCGCGTGCAGTTCAATCCCGCCTATCAGCAGATCAAAACGCAGCTCGCGGCGACCCGCGCCTCCAGTGCCGCAGCGGCGGCGCGCCTGGGGGCCAGCGAGGCGATGTTGCAGTCCGAGCTGCAGCGCAGCGCGCGCATCGCCAGCTCCGAGAATGTCACGTCGGAATTGACGCGCGACTACAACGTGAACCGCGACGTCTATCAGGACCTGCTCAAACGGCGCGAAAACGCCCGCGTTTCGATGAACCTGGACGCTGAGCAGCGCGGCCTCACCTTCCTGGTCCAGAATCCCGCCGTCATGCCGTTGGCACCCTCGGGCCTGCGCTTCATGCATTTCAGCCTGGCTGGCATCGCACTATCGCTGGCGATACCGCTGGGATTGTTGTTCTGCGTCGTGCGGTTTGACCCGCGCGTGCGCTCGGTCGAGCGGCTGGAACAGGCCACGGGGCTCGCCGTGCTGGCCTCCATTCCCTTCTATCCGACGCCGAATGATCGTCGGCGCGATCGTCTGCATAACTTGATCCTTCTGTTGATGGTGGCCGGTGTGGGCGTGGTGTACCTGGCCATGTTCTGGCTGAGGCTAAAGCAATGAGCATGAAAGACGAGGATGACAAGGACCTCGCTGGCAGCATTGAAGAAGTGCTGGAAAACGCGGCCCGGAATCTGGAACGGCACTCGACGCACGGTCATTCGATTGCGCGCATGAATGATGGCGTGGGTGGCCTTGCGCCGTTGCAGCTGGAAGAGCGCCGACTGATCCACCGCGAGGAATCAGTACGGCGGCAGTCCGACGCGTTTCGCGAGATCCGCACGCGTCTGCTTGGCATCGCCGGCGAACAGAATTTCGTCACCCTGGTGGTCTCGGTCAGTCCGCGTTCCGGTGGCAGCTTCGTCGCCCGTAACCTGGCGGCTGCTTTTGCCTTCGACGAGGCCAAGACGAGCCTGCTGATTGACTGCAACCTGCGTTATCCGAGCCAGCACAAGGCGCTCGGCGTCGAGCCGGTGGCGGGTGGCCTGATTGATTTCCTGGAGCAGCCGGCGCTTGGCATCGCGCCGGTGCTTTATCGAACGGGCATTCCGCGGGTGCGCTTGATTCCTGCCGGCAAGGCGCGCGAGAACAGCGGCGAGTATTTCTCATCGCATCGCATGGGCACGCTGCTGGACTCGCTCAGCTCACGCTATCCGGATCGTTATCTGTTTCTCGATGGTCCTGCGATCAAGGGTTCGCCGGATGCACGCATCCTGTCCGACCTCGCTGACTTTGTGGTGGTGGTGGCCGGTTACGGCCGCGACACGCCGGCCGCCATCAGTCAGGCCGTAACCAATTTCGATCCGGAAAAAATGGCGGGTGTGGTGTTCAACCGCTTGCCGTAGGCCGGCGGCTTATCAACGACGAATGTTTTTTTGGGGGCGATTCCTGCCGCGACGTATCCACTGGAGGAAGGAACATGGCGGTACGCACGATACTCGCCCGATCCGTAGGGCTTGCACTGGCCGCCACCTCGGGAAGCGCGTTGGCGGATCAATTCGACTACTCCCTTTATATGTCCCTCGAGCACAGCGACAACATCACCTTGAGCACGTCGGCGCCGATCAGCCAGAACGTGATCATTCCGGGCGTCAATTTCGCCTATACGCAGCAGGGCTCGACCATTCAGGCCACAGCCACGGGCAATATCGAGTACCGCGACTATCCCGGCAACACCTTTGGTAACCAGACGGTCGGCGACTTGTCGGCCCAGGCTAATTGGACGGTGGTGCCGCAGCGTCTGGATGTGTTCGTGCAGGACTACGCGGGCGTGCAGCCCGTCGATACGCTCGCCCCGAATGCCCCTTCCAATCAGCAGCAAACCAATGTGCTGGCGGTGGGGCCGACGCTGCACTTCCGGGTCGGCGAAGCGATGGCGGGGCAGGTGGAGCTGCACTACATCAACAGCTATGCCTCGAAGTTGGCGGAATTCAATTCCTCACGCGGAGACGCGGCATTCCGTTTGTTCAGGGATATCAACCCAACCGACCAGGTCTCGTTCAACGCCGAATACCAGCATGTCACGTTCTCTGACGTGACGGCGGGTCCAAACTACGACCGCTACGAGGTCTATGGCAGCTATGCGACGCGGCTGACCCACTTCGATGCGAACCTGACGGCAGGTTGGACCAACATCGACTACAGCGGTAGCGGGCCGCATCTTAGCGACCCGCTCGCGCGCGTGACCGTGGGCTGGCGGCCGTCCGCGCAAAGCACGTTTACGCTATCCGGCGCCTACCAGTACGTCGACGCGGCTCAGAGCATCCTGCAACCCAGCAGCGTCCAGATAGGTACCGACGTGGTGCCGTTGCAACCGGTGGCCCAGGTGCTGAGCGACGTGCGTGGTGGCATCAATACGGGGTCGGCGATCATCAGTTCGGATGTCTACAAGGAGCGTCGGCTGGCTGCGACCTACAACTATCGCGACGAGCGGCTAACACTGACCGTCGCCCCCGCCTACGACAAGCTGGACTATGTCAACGACACCCAGCTCAACCAGTCCGACCGCGGCGTCAGCTTTACCGCTTCCTACAAATTGCGACCAACCGTGACGTTGTCGGGATTCACGACGGTGGACCGGTTCGTGTACGACAACATCAATCGAACCGACAAGGACTATCGCTTCGGCATCGATTTTGGTCACCAGTGGACGCCGCATTGGAGCTGGCATGCATCTTACGTGCGTCAGATTCGCAACAGCGACGCTGCCGGCCAGAGTTATCACGAAAACGAGTATTTGCTGACGGTGGTATTCACGCGATGACGATGCGTACCGAAGCCGAACACCCCTTTTTCTTCGGTGATCGTAGCGAGCTGTTTGGCATCTACCACGCAGCCGCACCGGCCGCCGGGAAAGCGGTCTTGCTATGTGCGCCGCTCGGCCAGGACCAGATCCGCTGCCACCGGCTCTATCGTCAGCTGGCGCATGCTCTCGCGGCGGAAGGGATTCCTGCGCTGCGCTTTGACTACTACGGCTGTGGCGACTCGTTGGGCACGAGTGCCGAAGTGCGCTGGGATCGTTGCATTCGAGACACGGTGACGGCCGCCAACGAGTTGCGCGCGCGCTGCGGCATCGATCGCGTGGTGGCGTTTGGCGCCCGGCTCGGTGGAAACATGGCGCTCGCGGCGTTTGCCGCCGCACGGTTTGCGGACATCGTGGTGTGGGACCCTGTGATCGACGGCCAAGCCCATGTCGCCACGCTCGATGCCATGCAGGAAGCGCTTAGGCAGGATACGCGCCGCTTTATCAAGCCGCGTCCGGCTGCGTTTGCCGACGAGCAGTGGCTTGGCTTTGCCGTCAACCCGGAGCTTCGCGCGCAGATCAGCGGACTGGGTGTGGGCTGGAAAGCGACACCGTCCCTGCTTCTCGATTCGCTGCCAGCGAGCTCGTCGCACGCATGGCGGGCTGTCGCGGTCGACGATGCCAGCATCAAGGTTTTGCAGCCATCGACACCGTGGGACGACCTGGCGAGGCTGGAAGTGGCGATTCTTTCGCACCCCTTGGTGCAGACCGTCACGGCTCATTTGCGAGGTGCGCACGGATGACGGAGCAGGCCTTCCGCTTTGGCAGGGCGCGACACCTGATCGGTATCGCGGGGCTGCCGGACGCGTCACCGGATGCGATCGGCGTCATCGTGCTCAACTCGGGCATGGTGCACCACGTGGGGCCCTTTCGCCTCGCCGTCGACATGACACGTCGCCTTAATGCCCTTGGCTACCCGACGCTGCGTTTCGACTTTTCCACGATCGGCGACAGTGGCGCCAGTGGGGAATCGCAGACTCGCTTGCAACAGATCTGCGCCGATGCCGACGATGCGATGGAGCTGTTGCGCCAACACGCTGGTTGCAGGCGCTTCGTGCTGGTAGGCCTTTGTTCCGGTGCGCAGAACGCACATACCGTGGCATGCGTGGACGACAAGGTGGCCGGCGCCGTGTTCATGGATGGCTACGCTTATCGAACCATTGGCTTCAAGATTCGCCACTACCTGCCACGCCTGTTTGACCCGCTGCGCTGGTGGCGCCGATTGACACGTGGACGCGCAGCGACCGAGCGATCCAGCAGCGAGCCGGTCTTCAGTACCGTGCCATCGCCGCAAGCCGTGGTGCGCGCGGATTTTGCCGGAATGCTGAAGCGGGGCATGAAGCTCTGCCTGATCTATAGCGGCGGCATCAACACCTACTTCAATCACCCACGTCAGTTCCGCGAGTGTTTCGGCAGCGTCATGGCCGACCCGGCGGTAAGCACGCGTTACCTCAAAGAGATGGACCATACCTTTGCGCTGGTCGACGACCGCAAGCGCCTGATCGATCACATCGAAGCATGGCTTCGCCGAAACTTTCCCGTGACTCACGCAGGTACCTCATCATGAACGGCGTCCTCGTCACCGGCGGAGCGGGATATATCGGGAGCCATGTGGTGCAACAGTTGGTGGCGCGTGGCGAACACGTCGTCGTTATCGACAACCTCTCCACCGGGTTCAGGGATGCCGTACGCGGTGCCGAGCTGGTGGTAGGCAATGTGGGCGACCGCCCGCTGGTGTCTCGGGTGTTGGCCGAACACCGGGTAGATACCGTGCTGCATTTCGCGGCGCATACAGTCGTGCCGGAATCGGTATGCGATCCGGTCAAGTACTACGGCAATAACACCTGTAACACCTGCAATCTGTTGGCGTGTTGTTCCGAAGCCGAAGTGTCGAAGTTCATCTTCTCATCGACGGCGGCGGTCTACGGCATGACCGAAGCTGGCGTGGCCGACGAAGACACGCCGACCCGGCCGATCAACCCCTACGGCATGTCGAAGCTGATGTCGGAGACGATGGTGCGCGATCTCAGCGCGGCGGGTGCATTGCGGCATGTCATCCTGCGTTACTTCAACGTCGCGGGTTGTGATCCCGCGGGGCGTATCGGTCATTCGACGCCGCATGCCACCTTGCTGATCAAGGTGGCGTGTCAGCACGCGGTGGGGAAATGCGCGAGCCTCTCCATCTACGGTACCGACTACAACACACCGGACGGTACCGGCATTCGCGACTATATTCATGTGGAAGATCTGGCCGCGGCACATTTGCGCGCGCTTGATCATCTGCGCACGGGCGGCGAGTCGCTTACGCTGAACTGCGGCTACGGGCATGGCTATAGCGTGCGCGAGGTCATCGATGCGGTCACGCGGGTCAGCGGTTGCGCGCTGAATGTGGTCGAGCTGCCACGGCGGGTCGGTGATCTGCCGATGCTGATCGCGTGCAGCGACCGTCTACAACGCGTACTCGACTGGCATCCACGCTACGACGACCTTGATTTCATCGTGCGTACCGCGTTCCAGTGGGAGCTGAAGCTGGCGCAGAGCGTGGACTATGTCAGCTAAGACGCCCATGTCGCGGCTACGTCTTGTTCGCGCCGTGATGTCGCTGCTGTTGCTGGTGATGGTGAGCGCCTATCTGCTGGCCGCACACTCGCTCAGTGCCGCCCCGCGCGGCATGGCGCCACAGGCGACGGCCGCGGCCAAGCGCAGCGGCAAGGCGGCGTCGACGCCGTCGGACATCGTGGCCGAGCAGAAGATCGTGCTTCACCGCAATGCCGGCAGCGGATCGCCGGTGCTGGTATCGCTGGGCATTCCGTTTCCGCCCGGCACGCTCACCGATCCGAGCTTGCTACGTATCCTTGACGAGAAGGGCAATGAGGTCGCCTCCGTGGCTAAAGTCACGCTGCGTTGGCATTTCAAGGACGGCAGCATTCGCGCGGTTCGCATGCAATTCCGCGCACCGCTGGCCACCGACAAGGAGGCCTATTACTTCGCCATCGGCAAGCCGCGGCAAGAGGAGATCGCGGGTTGGCCTTACGATACGGGGCTGGTCGATGGCGAGCAGGGCCTGAGGGTTCCCATGGCCCTTGGCACGCTGACGCCGGAATGGCTGACGGCGTCGTTGATCGCAGGACCGCAGATCCCGGCGGGCCCGAACGAGGCGTATGCGAAGTACGTGGCCCGCCAGTTCCAGTGGGCCCAGAAAATGCCGGTGGACGATCCGACGGCGTGGTTGTTCGATCGGCCTTCTACGTTGTTCAAGGCTTACATTCGCACGGGCCGATTCGATTATCTCCAGGCCGCCGATACCAGCTACCGCTTCTACATGAAGCACATCAAGCGCGACGGATTGCCGATGGGACCGTCGTGTGGTGGTGGCTGGGCCTTGGGCGGAAAGCCTTGCGACGCGAAGTACGTGTATGTCGAGCCGATCCTGCTGGCGCTCGCTTTGACCGGCAATGACACGACCCACGATGCAGACACCGTCAACAAGATGGTGACCTTGTGGGCCAATGGCGGTTGGAGTGGCGAGCCCGGTCCCTACACCCACCCGTCGGAGTATTTCACTGAACGCCTGGTGGGGCTGGGTCTGCTGGCAACGGTGAGTGCCTACGAGCTGAGCGGCAATCCGCACGAGCTGGCCATGATCAAGCAACGCATCGGCTGGCTCTACGATCATCAGCGCGACAATCCGGATCATCTGGGTAACGACGGCTCCTGGCGCAATAGCTGGCAGCTGCATGAAAACGACAGCTATAACCAGGCCACCGATGTGCGTGGCGCATCGCCATGGATGACTGAGAACATCATTGATGCGCTCTGGCATGCATGGCTGGTGACCGGCGACAAGCGCATCCCCGAGATGATTACGGGTTTCGGGCGCTACATGGAGAAGTATGGCTGGATCGATCGCAAGCTGATGTCGGGCTCGCACGATTGGCGCAACCCATGCTCTGGGCCGGATGGTCTCATTGCCTGGTACTGGTCCTCGGCACAGGCCAGCACCAAGGCGCTCTCCGATATCGAGGATTCCGACGGCTGGTACAGCGATGCCCACAACGTGGAATTGGGCTTGCCCGTGGCAGCGGCGTATTACTTCGAGACCGACCCTGTGCAGAGTGCTGCGCTCAAACGCAGGCTGGAAGCGCTGACTTCGTCCTATAACGTCGATTGCGCGGAGCGCAGCGATACGGCACGTCGCTTCAACTGGAACAATCGCGGCAGCGGTGTCGTGCAATGGATGATCCATCAACCGGCGGGCAGCGGTGCTGCCGCGCTTGCCACCCACCCTGTTGGCCAGTGAACCCGATGACGCCGTATCGCCACACAGCCAAAGCCGCGCGGATGGACTATTCATGAACCAGCGCCTAGCCGTCCTGCGCAGTGTCGCCATCGTATCGGTATCAGCCTATATCGAATACGGACTAGGCCTGCTCATCAGCGTGTGGGTGGCCCGCGCGTTGGGACCCGCGGACTTCGGTCGCTATGCGTTCACGGTGTGGTTGTGTCGCTGGCTGATCATCTGTAGCAACCATGCGCTGACCACCTCGTCGATGAAATTCATCGCCGAGGCCGACGGCGCGGGTAGGGAAGACATCGCCTCGCATGTCGCCTCCGGCCTGAACCGCGTACAGCATGTCAGCCTTTGCCTGGTCCTGGTCGCGTTCGCGCTGATCAGCTTTATCGTCAAGCCGGTGGAATGGCGGGTCTTCCTTGGGCCGATGATCGTGTTGTCCATCGTGGCGGTATCCGCCCGGGCGAACTACGCCATGCGCGTGGCGATTTCCAAAGGACAGGAGCATTTCGAACCCGAGGCCATTGCCACCGTTTTGAGCGGCGTATTGACCGTCGCCCTGGTGATTGCGGCAACGGTGGTGCATGCAGATCTGCTCGCCTTCATCGCCATTTACGCGGTCTCGTCGCTGTCGCTCAACCTGATCAATCGCATCGCTTATCGCCGTTATTGCCTCCCCATCGTGCCGGGCCCGATTCCGGCAGAGATGAGCGTGCGACTGCGACGCCATCTTTGGCTTACGGCAACGTTGGTGATGCTCACGTCGATCAAGGGCGGCACCATTGAGATGTTCATGCTCAACACGTTCTCCACCACAACGGCCGTGGGCTTTTTCGCCATTGCCTCGACCTTGACACGGGGAGCGGTGGAGCTGTTCTCGGTGGGGCTCACGGCCACCTTGCTGCCCTACATGGCGAAGGCGTTCGGGCAGAAAGGCCAGGAATACGCGGCTCGCTTCCTGTCCGAGGCGACCCGCTTCTACTGGGCCGCAGGACTCGCCATTGCCGGCCTCGGCCTGGTCACGACGTCGGGCCTGGTGACCTTGATGTACGGCCACAAATACACCGAGGCCATTCCAAGCATCATCACGATCCTGGTGCTGGCGGGCGCGCTGTTGTTTGTCAATGGCATCGTGGCCTTCCAGGCGGTCGTCGATCGCCAGGATGATCGTATCCGCCTCTCCGGCGGCGCCCTGATCGTCAACATTGTGCTGGGCATCGTGCTGATACCACGGTTCGGTCTGGCTGGCGCCGTACTTGCCTACAGCGGCACGCGGATCTCCGAGCTGATCCTGGCGGTCTATTACCTGCGTCGTGTCACCAGCGAAGGCATTCCCTGGTCACCCATGCTGCGCCTGCTCGCCGTAGGTGCGCTAGCGACCGCCGTAGCAATGCTGGTGTTGGAGCTGGTGCCGGGTAGGTTCGCTTTTGTTCCTGCGGGCATCGCGTTTATCTGTCTCTATGCGCCGGCCGGCGTGCTGGTGCGCTACTGGACGGAAGAGGACTATGCCTTGCTCGGGACGATCGCGGGCCGGCTGGGGCTGCCGGGGCGGATGTTCATGCGTGGGCTGCAGCTGTTGAGGGTCAGGGTGACGGCTTGAGGAGTGTGGTTTTGTTTTGGCTCGTCTGCGGGGAAACGGAGTCACCGCGACTGCTGGCTCCTTCTTCCCTTTGGGGGGAAGGTTGGGATGAGGGGCGGGGCTTGGGATCACGCTACAACCGAGCGATGTGGCCAGGGTGCCGCTTACGCAGCGGGCGTTTCGATCGCCTGCCGGCGCTCGAGTCACTTTTCTTTGCTGGCCCAAAGAAAAGTAACCCAAAGAAATGGCCTGACAGGCTCTTAGCGTGATGAGGGATACCAGCCATGGAGGCTGCGGCAAGCCGGAGACGTAGCGTGCCACCTCGCGGATTTCGGCTACCCCGCGGTGCGCCGTGGCGTAGAGGGGGCGCAGCGTGCCGCGACATACAAACTTGGCAGCCCGAGGCAACCGGCTAGCTGACGCGCTGCCGAGGGACCGTGGCTACACCGCGGGGCGGCGTTGTACTGAGGACTTAAAGCCCCCCAGCAAGCACGCTCTGCCGACACCAGGACAGCTTAGGCAGGCGTACGCGCGAGCCTTAAGCCCTCTGCGTCCCGGCGCTTCGCGGTATAGCCGCACGCCACGAGGTAGCACGTAGCCGATCCGGCTTGCAGTGGCCTCCGGCGCTCGTATGCCACGCCATGCTGCCATTCCCTCAGCGCCACGGCGCCTCGCGGTGTAGCCGCACCCCCTGAGGTAACACGCCACGCATCCGGCTTGTGGATGCCTGCAAGGCTTGTAGCCATCGTATGGCTGCGAGCCTGTCAGGCCATTTTCTTTGGGTTACTTTTCTTTTGGGCCAGCAAAAGAAAAGTGACTCGAGCGCCGGCAGGCGATCGAAACGCCCGCTGCGTAAGCGGCAAGCTGGCGATATCGCTCAGTTGTCGCGTGATCGCGAGCACCCGCCCCTCATCCCAGCCTTCTCCCCGAAGGGGAGAAGGAGCGAGAGCATGAGCGAGAGCGTGAGCGCTCAACGGCGCTTACGAACCGCCTGCCAGGCGTAATGACACATGTAGTGCGATGCCGCCAGCCAGCCCAGGCGCTCGATATCCCGATAGATATGCCACTGCCACCGCGCAGCGCGCAGCTTGTCCGAGGACAGCGATCCGCCATGGACCAGGTACCACGCCAACGCATCGGCATATGGTACGCAACTGGCGCCGCCCGCCCGACGTACCAGGTCGAGCCAGAACACATAGTCCTCATGCCCTACGGCAAGGAAACGCGTGTCACCGAGGCTGCGGTGGTAGACGCCGGTGAGGTTGCCGATATGGTTGCTGCGCAGCATGTCGTCATGGGTCACCACCGAAGGTGGACGCACGCGCGACAGCACGTGGCCGCCCTCGGTGACGCGATCGTACGCGGTATAGCTCACCAGCGCGCCGGTGCGGCGCATGTGGCCGATCTGTAGCTCAAGCTTGTGCGGATGCCAACGATCGTCACTGTCCAGGAACGCGACGTAGCTCCCTTGGGCAGCGTCGATGCCGGCATTGCGCGCGGCGGCCACGCCGTTGTTGGAGGGCTGATAAAGCACGCGCAGGCGATGGTCGGCGCGTGCCAGTTCACAGATGAGCCCGGTGGTGCCATCCCGCGAACCATCATCGACGATGATCAGCTCCAAGGAGGGATAGGTCTGTTCGCGCACGGATAGCACCGATGCGCGCAGCGTCCGCTCCGCGTTGTACGCGGGCATGATCACGCTGACCAGGTCCGGTGTCATCCCGCCATTTCCGTATCGTGTTTGCGTGCGATGAAGTCGATCGAGGTAACGCAGAGTCGCTCAGGTGGAATATGTGCGAACTGCGAATGCACTCGCAATGCGGCGAGTTCTTTCAGTCGATTTTCTCGCGCGGTCTCGGTGCTCATGGTGATATCGAAGCCGGCGGCCTTCGCGCGATCGATGAACTCGAAGGCGCGTAGACGGTTCTGGTAGAGAAACGGGTTATCCCAGCGCCGCCATTCGGCATCGGAATATTGCAGATAGTTGAGCTGATTGATCTCATGGTCGATATAGGCGTAGTGATCGCCGCAGTTGACCGAGTGGAACATGATGCCGCCCGGGGCCAGGATGCGCATGGCTTCGCGGAAGATGCCGTCGACAGCATCGGGCAGCACATGCTCCAGCACGCTATTGGAGAAGACGCAGTCGACCTGTCGTGGCTCCAAACGGGTTTGTGCGGCGTCGGCGGGTGCGTCATAGGTGACAACAGCGTCGGTCGCGGCATGGATATCGGCGCCTTCGCTCAGGCGTTTAACCAATGACTCCTGACGTTGGCGCACGTCGTCCTCGGCAATGCCGCAGGCCGTCGCGATCAGGGCGGCATAGCGGCCGAGATGGACCGCGCAAGACCGCGCCAGCTCCGGTTTGAGGTGGCGGTTGAGGTCGACCGTGATCACGCTGCGCGCACCACCGAGATAGCAGGCGAACGGAAACGTGGGGTACCAGCCGCTGCCGATTTCAAACAATCGCGCTCCTACGATGGGCCTGCCGGCTTCACCAAGATGGCCAGCCATCAAGCGCCAGTCATCCATCTTCACATCGAACTCGCGTCCGAAGTCGCGCAAGCCACCGAAGCGCCGCTGCAGCACGTAGTGCGCCTCTTCACCGCCCGGCACGTGGCCAAGCACCTTCTGCAACATACCTTTGGCACGCCAATGCATGATCATCCCTCCAGGTCGGCCCAGCCGGCCGCGGCCTTGACGTCGTGTCGATGCTGCGCGTTTCGCCGCCAAGGGGCGTTTGCCAGCCCTGGTGGAGGTGGCAGTTCGTAGTCGCGGTAGCGCGATGGATCGCCGGTATGGCCGGCCTCCGCGGCTTTGACGATGTTGTACAGCTCGCGTGCCGTCACGTAATGCAGCACATGCTGGTTGCCGTCGTTGTAGCGCCGCTCCAGATGCTCGTACATGGCGTGAGCCCGCTCGCCAAGCAGGGTATCCATGTCGCGTTCCTGGGTGCCGTGGGTGTGGATCTTTACAAAGATCCAGTTGGGCTGGCCTTCGACCTGGATGGCGGTGCGAACCCACGCATCGACGCGATCGGCATCGGGTGGGCAGGAGCGTCGGATGTCGGCGTTCTCGATGCGCGGCACGAGGCCGAAACGGCGTCGCCGCCAGTTCAGGCCCAGCGGACCCTGCACGATCATCAGGTCACCCGTGGGTTTTCCGCCGGCCTGCACCGGTACGCCGACATCGTGCGACTTGGGACGCTGTGGATCGTCGGTGGCGTAATAGATCGCATTGATGGTGCGCGTCTGGGTGTCGCTGGGGGCCGACGGCAAGGTGAAATCCGCATAGCAGCCAAGCTCGCGCAGCAGCATCAGCTCGTTGTTGAGGCCACACCAGCGCCCATCGGGGCGTGAGTTGTCCAGACACCAGTTGCCGTGGATGAAGCCGAAGCGCAGTTCACCGGTGCGTGGATCACGCGGTAGCGCGCCATGGCGCGTATGCAGGAGCTCGTTGAAGCGCGTAATGGTGGTGCGGAAGTTGTCTTCGTTGTCGTTGTCGTGATGGAGATGGATCTCGATTTCCCCATAGCCTTCCGCGCATAGCGCGGCGATCTTGTTCAGATGCTCTTCCAGGTACTCCTCTTCGGGGTAAAAGAAGGAGTGCTGGGGTGGCCGCCCATCCGCATCCCGGTGGGCAGAGGCGAGTTCGCGGTAGTCCTTGCACCAGCGATCGACGCGTGCGCGCTGGGTTTCCAGATCGGCCCGCCCCCAGGCGGGTTCGAAATGGTCGACGAAGCAGAACATCACGTGCACGGGGCCGCTGGCCGGGGCAGGCGGGCGACGACGGAGATAGTTGCCCAGCCAGATCTGCATATGGCGGGCGCGAACGCCCTTGACCAGGACCGCCGCCGCCAACAGCAGGATGACGAGCAGGAGCACGATGGCGATCATGCCGGCGCGCCTCCGCTCGGCAGCAGGGTCAGCAATTGCTCGGCGTTGTTGCGCCATTGGCGTTCGCGGACGATGTAGTCCCGCGCCGCGGCGCCCACGCGATGGCATTCGTCCGTGCGGGCCGTGAGTTCGAGCACGCGCTCGACGCAACGCTCGGTCTCGCCCCGTGGAAACAGCCAGCCGGTATGGCCGTCGCTGATGACTTCCGCAACGGGGTCGTAGTCCGGAGCCACCACGGCCACACCCATCGCCATCAGCTCGAACAGTTTCATGGGCGAGCCGTAGTGATTGGAATCGGGGAGCACGGCGTAGTCCATGCAGGCGATCCAGCTGGCGATATCTTCATGCGGCACGCGACCTGGCGTGAGCACGCGGTCTGACAGTCCCCTCGCGGCGATCATCTCGCGGATGGTCGGCAGCATCAGGCCGTCACCTACCAGCACGAGGGCGAGATCCGGTGCCTCGTTCAAGCGAGCGGCGATGTTCTCGACAAAATGCTGCACGCCGTGCCATTGGGCAAACGCGCCGACGTGGCCGCAGACGATGCGATCGCGCAAGCCGCGGTCAGCGCGAAGTCGCGTGCGGTCAAAGCGGCTGGGGTCGAAGCGCGACAGGTCGGCGGCATTGGGTGAGACGACCGAGGGAGCCAGTTCGCCATAGGCCTGGTGTGCCTGGTCGCGGAAGTAGCTGGATATGAATACCAGCCCGGCGCAGTTGCGCAGGCACCAGCCTTCGATGCGCCGCGCCAGCGTCTTCAGGTAAAGCGGACGTACACGTTGTACCAAGGCGGAGTCGTTGATCTCCAACACCAGGGGGATACCACGGCGACGCGCCATCCAGACGGTAGCGAACAGGAACAACGAATAGCGTTCGTAGATCAGCTCGGGTCGCAGCCGGCGGAAGGCGCCATGCATGCGCACCACAGTGACCAGGTTGTAGGCAAGTTCAAGGAACTCGAACAGCACGCCGGGCATGCGCGTAACGATTCGAGCCAGCCATCCGCGGGTAGGCTTGGCCTGTTGCGGGCGCGTCTCGTGCTCATGCTCGGGATCGGCTCCCGGGAACGAGAGCACGTTGACCTCGTGCCCCATGCCGCGCAACGCATGCACGATACCGCGTATATGCACGCCTTCCACGTGGCGCCCGCGGGTGCGGTGATGATAGAGGATCCTCATGGAGCGTCCCCCGACAGGGCGCGGAACGTGTGGCCTTCGCTCAGCCACTCAGGCAGCAGGGAGCGCAGCGCATCGACGGCCCGATGGCTGTCATCGTGCATCAGCACGATGTCGCCGGGGAGGGGAGGTTGAGCGCGCAGTCTCGCGACGAGGACATCGTGCGTCGGCTTCTGGTAGTCCAGGCTGTCGTAGGACCAATAGACGATGCTGCGCCCGTGGCGGGCGCAATGGAGCAACAGGCGCGTGTCCAGGTAGCCCTGTGGCGTGCGCACACGATGCCGCGGGCGCGCGTCAAAGCTTCGCAATAGTTCGTCGGTGCGCTGGAACTCCTCGAGCTGATCGAGCAGTGGCAAGGACTTGAACAGTCGGTGGGTATAAGAGTGGTTACCGATCATATGACCCTCGGCCACCATGCGTTCCACCAGCTCAGGGTACTGCTCGATCTTCTGGCCAATCATGAAGAAACTGGCATGTACGCGATGCTCGGCCAGGAGATCGAGCAGGCGGGGCGTGTAGTCGGGCTCTGGACCATCGTCGAAGGTCAGGTAGCGGGCGCCGCCATAGCTTGATGCATGCGTCTGCACCAGGGCATCCGGCAAAAGGCGGAGCAGTTCCTGTCGCTTTGGTTTGAGGTTCATGCGGTAGCCCTCAATGGCGAAGGAGATGCGGCGACAACATCGCGCAGGATGCCGGCCAGCCGGCTCACGTTGTCGTCCCAGCGAAAAGCGGCGGCTTGCCTGACGATGGCTTCGCGGTCCCAGCGTGTGCCAGCGGCCTCGATCAAGGCTCGAGACAAAGCATCGCACTCGTGTGCTGGTACGAGCAGACCGGCCTGGCTTGGCAGCACCTCCGGGATGCCGCCCACGTGCGTGGCGACGACGGGTATGCCGCAAGACATCGCTTCCAGCACGACGTTCGGCACGCCTTCATTGTGGCTGGGCAGGCACAGCAGGTCGGCAGCGCGGAACCAATGGGGCAGGGCACCGTGCGGGACAGGGCCGGCAAGAAAGACACGGTCGGCGCAGCCCAGGGCGCTGGCACGTTCGAGCAAAGTCGTCTGGCAAGGGCCGGCACCCACGTAGACCAGCTGTGCCTGGGGACGTGCGGCCAGCAACGCCGGAAACGCCTCAAGCAGATCGAGGCAACCCTTCGCCGGCTTGAGGTTGCCTACGTACAGCACCAGCGGCGCGTCCGGCGAAAGATTGAGCTGCGCGCGCGCCTGACTGCGCGAGCCGGGCGCGAACAGGTGCGGGTCGACCCCGTTGTAGAGCACGTGTACATGCGCCGCATCGGCATCGAGGGCGATGGCCTTGGTGGCGAGCGCCTGGCTGACGGCGATCACCGCGTTGGCGTGGCGCAGGGCAGAGCGAATCTGCGGGCGGCGCAGGGCATGTTCGGCCTGCACATTGAGATCGCTGCCGTGCACCTTGACCACATAGGGAATGCCCAGGCGCCGTGCCAGCCAACCGACGGCGACGGCATCCGGGTAGGCCCAGCTCACCAGCAGACAATCGTAGTTGGCCGAGCGCAGCTGGCGGCCACGCTGGATCAGCAGCGATAGAAGCCAGCACAGCGCGTGCAGGGTACGTCCTATGCGTGGTGGATAGACGAACGTGAAATGATCGGTGCGCAGACCGTTGACCTTCACCTCGCCCTTCATGCCCGCGAGACGCTCGCGAAAATCCACCGCCGTCAGCACATCGACATCGTGATATTGCGCAAGGCGCTCGAACTGCTGGCGGTTGAACGCGCCGCGCAGGGGGTCCCAGGGCGTGGGAAACAGGTTGGTGAGGACCAGTACGCGCAATCGCATGGCTCAGTCCCCCGGCTCGAGGTACAGCCGCGCGTAGCGCCCGGCCATGGCTTCCAATGAGCCGTTTTGTTCCACCCACGCCCGCGCGGCGCGGCCGCAGGCGGTGGCTTGCTGCGGCTCTTGCAGCAAGGCGAGCATGGCGTCGGCCAAGGCGCCAGGGTTACCCGCGGGGACGAGGCGCCCGGTGCGTCGGTCATGCACGATTTCACCGTTGCCGCCCACGTCGGTAGCCACGATCGGCAGCGCGACCGCGCAGGCCTCGAGTAAGGCCATCGAGTAGCCTTCGCTGCGGGACGAGAGTACGAACAGGTCCAGCCCCTGTAGCAGCTCATGCACATCGTTGCGGTCGCCGAGGAAATGCACGCTTTGGCATACGCCTTCTTCCTTGGCGCATTGCTCGAGCTGTGCACGCAGTTCGCCGTCGCCAATCAACACCAGGGCGGTATCCGGACGCTGTACGTGGATGCGGCGGAAGGCCTGGATCAGGCCTACCTGATCCTTGGCCCAGTTGAGTCGACCCACATTGCCGATCAGCCTGCTGTGCGGTGGCAGCCCCAGCGCTTCCAGCAAGCGCTTGCGCATGTCCGCCGAGGCCTGCGCAAACGTGTCGACCGGGATGCCGTTGGGCACCACGATGGCCTTGAGCTTGGGCACGATGCCACGCGCCACCGCGTCGCGACGGGCGGCTTCGCACACGGTGACAACGGTGTCCGTATGCGCGAGCGAGCGCCGATAAAGCCATTCGCGGCGTCCCGTGCGCTGATTGATGCTCATGCCGTGCCGGGTGTTGACGACGCGACGGACACCCAGCCCACAACTGGCCAGCACGGCCTGATAGTGGGCTACCGCGTTATGCGTGTGCAGTACTTCGGTATCGTGCCGCCGGATCACGCGTCGCGCCCGTGCCAGCGCGCGTAGGTCCAGACCTTGTCGCTTGTGACAGCCGGTGACCGGAATACCCAGGGCGTCGAGTTCATGCGCCTGCGACCCGGGTTCGAACAGGCATACCACCTGGCAGCGGTGGCCGTGCCGATGCTGGATCTTCACCAGCTCCAGCACCATGCGTTCCAGGCCGCCGCGATTGAGGTTCTCGACCACATGGGTAATGTTCACGGCGGCAGCTCCGACACCGTCACCCGTGTCTTGCCGCTCCGGGTCAAGGGGATGTCGTCGACGAAATGGCAGTCGAGCTCGATGCTTTCGCCCAGGACTTTTCTTACCTCCCGGCGGATGGTGATCAGCGAGTCATCGTTAAAATCCGCGTCGCGCACGATGGACAGGTCCAGTCGTTCGAGCTGGCGTTGCACCAGCTGGAAGCGCGCGATGCCCGGTACGTCCTTCAGCATATGAGGGAAGAATTCGCCGGGAAGATAGCGGCCGTCCGCCGTGCGAATCGCATCGAGCACGCGGCCATCGACGCGGTCCAGCAGCGGCAGTCCGCGTCCGCAGGCACAGCGGTCAGCCGAGGCCGTCGCCATGTCGCCATTGACATAGCGGACGAACGGCATGCCGTAATTGAACAGGTCGGTGATCGCCACTTCGCCGCGACCGGAGGCAGACGGCACGCCATTCGCGTCGAGCAGTTCCAGCAGGAGATGATCGACATTGACGTGCAGGCCCTTGTGCTGATCGCACTCCGCGGCGATCAGCATGAATTCGCGACAGCCATAGGTGTTGAATACCGGGCAGCCGAACGCCTGCTCGATGGTCTGGCGCTGAAACTCGTGCAGTGCCTCGGCACCACCGATCACGGCCTGGGCCCGATGCGGGGTGCGCCCGGTTTCCAGCAACCACTGCGCCATGCGCATAAGCGGGCCCACATAGCCCACGACGATGTCAGGTCGGTAGCTGTCGATGGCGTCGGCGTACGAGGCCATGTTCGCTTCCGTCATATGGAAGCTGTTGAGCATGCGTCGCCCGAACGCCGCGTTGTACAGGCGATCCTTGAGCTGGTGGGCGCGACTGGGTTCACCGACCGCGCCGCCCCACAGGTACAGCGTGCGTTTGCCCATGCGCGAGCCCGCCCAGGCGTAGCCGCGCCACATCACCGCCACGCGGCGTTCGTTGCTCTCGCGCGTATAGCCAAAACGCAGCGGTTCGCCGGTGGAGCCACCGGTGGCCTTGTAAAGCAGACGCCCGCGCCAGCTCTCCGCCACCAGCTCGTCGGCATGCTCGCGAATGTCCGCCTTGGTAAGGGTGGGTAGTCGGGCGACATCGTCGAGGCTGCGAATATCGCCCGGATCGATGTCGAGTGCGCGCCAGCGGGTGCGGTAATAAGGCACCTCGCGATAGCAGTGATCCAGCAGGCGCTTGAGCCGTTCGAACTGCAGTGCGGCCACTTGTTCCGGCGCCAGCCACTGGTCGCGCTCGTAGGCGTCGAGCCAGGCCAGCGTGCCGCGACGGCGCAGTCCGGTTTCATAAGCCGGATACAACACATGGCGGAATGCTTGCTCGTACCAGCTGCTCATCGCGTTGCCCCCCCAGGAACACTGGCGATCCTGAGGGCCGCGCGTGCGCGATTCCGTTGCATCGCATGAATGGCATTCATCCGGATGTCCTCAACAGGATGGCGACCAGCAGGAACAGACCCACGATGCTGCCCATGGCCGCCGGTACCCAGCGCCACCAATCCTTGCCCAGCGTGAATCCGCGCAAGCCGGGCAGGCGCTGGCGAGCGCCTACGTAGTGGCCGGTGACCATGGCGATGATCAGGTACATCACCACCGTATAGCTGCGGCTGAGAAAGAACGCAGCGGTGAACAGTCCGCACAGCGAGAGCAGCAGGGTGAGCGCGACGGCCCGCTCACGCTGTAGCTGGGTGGGCTGGATGGGGTCGTCCCCATCGGCCGGGGCGTAGCGCAGCAGCGACAGCATCATCCAGAAGCTGTAGCAGACGAAGGCCAGCCACAGGGCGTAGCCGACAAAGCCGGTTTCGGCCAGCACCAGTACGAACGAATTGTGCGCGGTCAGATCGTTGTATTCGGTGAAGTTGCCCGCGCCCACGCCGAAGATGGGATGCGAGGTGAACAGGTGCATGCCGGTATACCAGGCATCCACGCGACCGCTGGCGGACTCTTCGCCAGCATCGAGTTCCTGCATGCGCGAGGACAGCAGCTTCATGCCCGCCAATCCGGCGGCACCGAGCATGCCGGCGATCACCGCGCCGCGGCGCCGCCAGACATACACGCCGGCCACCATCAGTACAGCCAGCAGAGCACCGCGCGAATTGGTCAGGTACACCCCGTACAACAGCAAGGCGCTGGTGCCCAGCCAGAACAGACGTCCGATGAAGCCGCCATGGCGGCTTAGCAGGACCGACATGGGCAGCGCCGCGGCGAACAGCAGGCCGAGATCGTTGGGATCGTTGAAGATACCCACGTACTGGATGCGGCCGTCCTCGCCGATCGGCATGCCCGTCCAGCCGATGCCGGTCCTGGCCTGCTCGATACCGTGCATGGCCAGCAGGGCAGAGCACAGCACGATCACGGCCATGGAAATCATCAGGCGGCGGGGTTGGGTGCAGGCGGTGGCAAACACGAAGAAGGCGATCACCACGGGACCGAATTTCTGCAGCTGGTCGAGCGCGCCGCCAAACCAGCCGTTGACCGCCGTTGAAATCATCAGCACGACCAGGAAGATCGGCAGTATCACGAACTGCGGTGCCGCAAAGGTCTTGGCGCTGGACGCCAGCCAGCTGGCAAAGGCCAGCACCAGTACCACCGAAAGCACGGGTACGCCGACCAGCGCCGGCATATAGTCCTGCGGCCTGACGATGGTCAGTACAACGTAGAGCAGGATCAGTGGGAACATATCGGTTCCTCGCCGTTCCTGGTCTGATAGGTCGGCGTGGGGTAGCTCATCAGATGGGGCATGGTGAGCATGGAGGCGAACCAACCTTTGCCCATGTTGCGTTCGATGGCCAGGCGATTGAGCGCGTAACGATTGGACGCGGGCTCGGGATTGGTCCCGCTCATATAGCTGCACGCCAATTGGAACCCGGCGTCGCGGGTAATGTCGATCACACGTTTGTCAAAGGCCCGCATACTTCCGACGGGATAGGACATCAGCAGTGGCATGGCCCCGAGTTCGCGTTCCAGGGCTGCCTTTGAATCAAGCACTTCGCTTTCCAGAGCCGCTTGCGGGAGCTTGGACAACATCCAGTGATGGACGCCATGCGAGCCAATTTCGAATCCGGCCGCGTGCATTTCGCGAATCTGGCCCCAGGACATGGGACGACAATCGGTAGGCGCCGCGTCGGAGGGCATCCGCCACTCCCGCTCAAGCCGCTGGATCATCGCCGCTTGTTCGAGCGCGCCAAGTTCCTTCATCCGGCACAGCACGTCGGTGGCGATGGCGCGACGCCCTTGGCGATCAGATGGCAGCGCCGCATCCAGGCCCAGCTCCGGCAGCACGATCTGTCGCGCAGCGGTAACCAGGATCATGTGCACCAGCCAGTCGTAGGCGTAGGGTCGGCCGCTGTCGATATGTCCGGTGGATACGAAAAACGTGGCAGGCACGCCGAGTTCACGCAAAATCGGAAACGCGATGCGGTAATTGTCGTCGTAGCCATCGTCGAAAGTAACGACGACCGTATCGGCCGGCAGCGATTTGCCGTCATTCAGCGCGGCGGCAACATCCGTCAGTCGCATCGGGTTATAGCGCTTCTTCAGCAATTGCATTTGCTCGCGGAAACGTTCCGGTGGCGCGCTGATCAGTTCCAGATCGAACTCGTACGCCGTCGGATCGGGCAACGGCATGATGCGGTGGTAGGCCAGGATGCGCAGGTCCTTTTGCAGCCATGAGCGAACGCGTTGCAGCGAATGCAACAGTCCGCTGCTGTAGCACAGCTCGCCCAGTTGCCCACGCAATCCGACAGCCATGCCGCGGTCTTGCGCCTGCGTCACCATGGGAGCGGTCCCCGATTGCGGGCGAAGGCCACCATCGCCTGCGCGGAAAAGAGATTCAGATAGAAGAACGTCACCGCAAGTCTCACCGGCAACCAGCGTGTCAAGGTGGGCTGTAAGCGACCGGCGGCCACCAGGCAGGCGCCTGCAAGCAGCAAGGCCAGCGTGACGGCGCATGCCATGTGTCGGCGGACCAGCAAGGCGGACATCAAGGCGACGGTCAGCAGCAGCCAGGGCGTCGCCAGGCGCAAAAGCTTGTGGCTGAAAAAGCGCAGCCAGACCGGGTTTTCCTTCGGCGAAAGCAGCCATGGAGCGAGGCGAACGAGCTGGCAATGGCCAACGAAATTGTGGATACGGCGCTCTCGATCTTCTTCTGGGTGTTGCACCTGCCGGTCCCAGGCCAGCGCCCGGGGTTCGAAAATCACGCGCCGGCCGCGCGCAATCACGCGCATCGGAACCAGCAGGTCGTCAAGCATCGTGCCGGGCGGCAGGGGCTCGTAGAGCTCGCGCCGAATGGCGTAGAGCGCGTTGCTGACACCGATGGTCGAGCCCGACTGGCTTTCGGCGAGCCGTATCTTTTTTTCGTAGCGCCAGTAGGCATCGATGCCTTCGGCGAAGGCGGTTTCATTATTGGCCGGCAGCAATTCTCCGCCAACGACACCTACCCGGGGGTCGGCGAGGTTGGCGACGAGTTCGCGCAAGGCGATAGGCGCCAGTTTCTGTCGTACTTCGGTAAGCATCAGCACGTCGCCGCGCGCGCGCGCGACGGCACTATTGAGGCAGACGGCCTTGCCGCGCCGTGGCACATAGTCCATCACGCGCACACGCGGATCACCAGACTGGCGCGCCAAGGCGGCGGTGCCATCTCGGCAACCGTCGCATACGACGATGATCTCCAGCAGATCTTGCGGGTAATTGAGCGTGTCGAGGTTGGCGAGTTTGGACTGGATGTAGGGCGCGCCATTTTGAACCACGATGATCACGCTGACCGATGGTGTCACCGGCTGCTTGTCCACCCGCCGCGGGCTCAGGCGAGCGAGCAACAGGATTCCCATGGGATAGCCTATGAAGACATAGGCCAACAGCCAGCCAGAAGCGAGAAACGCGGCGTAAGCCAGCGAGCTCATATCGGTCTCCCCCGAACCGAAGCGTTCATATCAGCGTCGCCCGAACAAGTTACGCAAACGCTGCCCCAGTGGTGCCGGCTTTTCCGGTTGAAGTGGTGCGTTGGTCAGCTCCGCCGCCAGCGTGCCTAAGCTGCCGTTGGCAATATCCAGCAGATTCAGTCGCACGCCGGTCTCGCGTTGCACTCGCGCGGCCATTTCCACCGCCAGCAGCGAATGTCCGCCGATGTCGAAGAAGTTGTCGCTGGTGTGCACCTGCGTGAGATGCAGCAACTCGCACCACAGGGTGGCGAGCCTCTGTTCGTCGGGCGTCTTCGGTTGAACGGCGAGCGCCGCGAGATCGTCGGAACGATGGTCTGGCATCGGCAGTGCGGACACATCCACCTCACCGCGGGCCGTCTTCGGCATGGCCTTGAGAATGAGTAGATTTCGCGGCATGGCGTAGTCAGGCAGCGTGTTGGCGAGTGCGATGCGCAGTCGATCGCGATCAAGCTCGACGTTCGCTTCGGCGGCGACATAGGCATCGATCTGTGGGCTGCCGGAAGTATCCGTCCGGGTCACGGCGATGGCCTGCGCCACACCCGGATAGGCCAACAAGCGGGCTTCGATCGCGGCCGGCTCCACATCGCGTCCGCTCACGACGAGGCGGCGATCGAGACGACCCATCGCCTGCAGATGCCCATCGGCCAGCCAACGCCCACGGAATCCCGTCTGCACGAGCGGCGAGGCTGCCTGAGTTATGGTCAGGAAACCTCGGTTCGCGGCCTTGGTGCGACAACCGAACGGTTGGCTGAGTACGTCACCGCCCAACACAATGTCGCCGATGGCTCCAACCGGACAAGGACGTTGTTGATGGTCGAGGATCCACACCTGGGCGCCGGCCAGCGGACGCCCGCTATGGACGCTGTCGCTGGCGCGCTCGACGGCACCTGCGCTCGCCACGAGTGCGCCATCGTCGGTACCGAAGATGTTCCACAGGCCGCCACAGTGCGCCACCAGGGTGGTGACAAGTTCCGGGCTGGGTACTTCGCCAAAGCACACGGCCTTGAGCTGAGGGTTACCGGGCCAGCCGGCTGCAAGCAGCGACTGCCAGGTGGTGGGCGTGGCAAACATCACATGGGCGTCGATGTCCTGCACCAGCTCGGCCAGCGCCGGGCCATCGATCGTGTCATGCGGATTGCCCAGGACGAAACTCGCGCCACTGCAAAGCGCCAGCAGTCCCTCGACGATCGACATGCCGGTGACCGAGGGCGCGGTGCCCAGTACGCGATCTCCCGCCCTAATGCCCAGCGTGTCCTTGAGTCCGTTTAGCAGATGGGCCAGCGCACGGTGAGTGATGGCCGTGCCCAGCGCTTGGCCGGTCGGTCCTCGCCCGTACAGGGCGAAAGCCACGGTGTCTTGGGATACGCCACCCGCTTCGTTGCGGGCGCTGGACGCGGTGATGATTTCGCTGGTATCCGCGTCGAGCCACAGAGCCTTCATGCGCGGCCAACCCAGGGTCGCTTCAAGGGAAGCCTCACCCACCAGCAGGTCGATTTCCGCGTCGATGATGATGTCATGCAGTCGCGCCACCGGATCGGTCGGATCAAGCAGTACACAACTGCCGCCTGCCTTGAGAATGCCGAGCATGCTGGCCACGCGGTTGAGGCCGGCTTCGACGCAGAGGCCCACGGCGATGCCCGCGCCGATCCCGCGTTGGCGAAGACAGCTGGCGATACGATTGGCGCGCTGTTCGAGTTCCGCATAGGGCGTGCCCCAGCTGCCAGCGTGCACGGCGGTCTGATCAGGCGCTCGGTCCACCTGCGCTTCGAACAGCGCGATCACGTGGTCCGCAACGGGCGAAGACGTTGGTGCGGCATTCCACTGCCGAACCTGCTCCAACTCGGCCGCGCTGATGGCGTTGAGCGAGTCGATCGATTGCGCGGGGTTCTCGCTGACTCGGGCCATCAGCGCGAGGTAGCGGTCGCGCAACAGGCGTGCGGTATCGCCTTGCAGGATGTCGGCGTTGTAGGTGACGCCACCGAGCATGCCCTTGTTGTTTTCCAGGAACCACAGGCCGAGGTCCTCGGTGGCACCGCTCTGGAACAACAGGATCTGCTCATGGCTGAGGCCGCCCCAGTCCACGATGCGCTGGCGCGCGTCCTGGAACGAGAAGAGCGCCTGGTAAAGCACGGCGCCATTGCCATGACCGCTGCGCAATTCGCGCTGGAGATATTCCAGTGGCACGTCCGGATAGCCGAAGCTTTCGATGGCGATGGTACGCACCTGCCGCACGAAGTCGAGGAAGGAAAGCGACGGATCCACGCTGACATGCAGCGGCAACAGGTTGTTGAAGTAACCCATCACCGACTCGACTTCCGTCTGGTTGCGACCGCGCACCGGCGTGCCGATCACCAGATGCTGTTCGCCCGTCATGCCGCTCAGCAAGACGTAGTACAAGGCCAGCAAGGTCATGTTGAGCGTGGCGTCGGCCTGGCGGGCGACACCGTGCATGGTTTCCGTGGCTTCCTTCGGTACGCGTATCCACTCGGTACGGCCGACACCGGACATGCCTGGGCGCCGGACGTGGTCGGTGGGCAGCGCGTGGGTTTCCTCCACCTTGGTCAAGCGCTCGCGCCAGTAGCCGAGCTGCGACTGGAACGGTTCGGTTTCCAACCATTGCGCATGCCATGCGGCAAAGTCCCCATAGCTCACCGGCAGCGGCGCCAACGGCGAAGGCGATCCTTGCGTAAAAGCGCGGTACAGCTGGGAAAGTTCCGCATACAGGATGTCGAACGACCAGCCATCCCAGATGATGTGGTGCGGCATGAAGAAGAACACATGGTCGTCTTCGCCCAGGCGGAACATGCGCGCGCTGAACAGGGGCGCCCGGCTGAGTTCGAACGGCGTGTCGGTGAGCGTCTGCAGACGCCGCATCAGCACGCGATCGCGCTCATCCTCGGGCAGCGTGGAAAGATCTTCGGCTGGGAACAGGCGTGTATCGACGCTTTCTTCGACGATCTGCTCGATGTCGTCGCCGGTGTGGCGAAAGGCTGTGCGCATGATGGGTTGGCGGCGCGTGAGTTCCTGCATGGCCTGTTCGAACGCCGCTTCATCGAGATGCCCACGCAATCGGTGTGCCGAAGGTGCGTTATAGGTGACGCGTCCCGGTTGCAGCTCTTCCAATGCCCACAGACGTTTTTGCATCAATGACAGCGGCGCGCGCTCCTGCGTGGGGCGACGCTGGATGGGCGCCACGGCCGTGGCGGCACCACTGGCGACCTGGGTGTCGATAGCGGCCGCCAGGCTTTCGATGGTGGGCGCGTCAAACAAGGTGCGGAACGATAGCGCTATGCCGAAGTCGCGATTGAGCCGTGCGGTAAGCTGCGCCGCCAGCAGCGAGTGACCGCCGAGCGCGAAGAAGTTGTCGCGTACGTCGAGTTCCGGCAAGGCTAGTACGGTTTCCATGGCTGAGGCGACGCGCTGCTCGGTGTCGTTGCGCGGGGCGACTCGTTCCGTGCCGGCGGCCACCGACTGCACGGGCGGCGCAGGCAGGGCCTTGCGGTCGATCTTGCCGTTCGGCAACAGGGGTACCGACTCCAGCTGCATGACGTGCTGCGGCTGCATGTATTCGGGCAGGCGTCGTTTCATGGCGGCGCGAAGTGTTTCCTCGTCCAGCGCGGCGCCCTGTCGTGGCACCACATAGGCCACCAGGCGCACATCACCGGGACGGTCTTCACGTGCCATCACCACGGCCCGCGCCACATCCGGCACATCGGCAAGCACGGCTTCAATTTCGCCCAACTCGATGCGGTAACCGCGCACCTTGACCTGGAAATCCAGGCGACCCAGGTGTTCGAGCTGACCCTGGGCCAGCCAGCGGCCGCGATCGCCGGTGCGGTACATGCGCGCTTCGAGCGTGTCGGCGAATGGATCGGAGAGGAAGCGTTCCGCCGTGAGCTCCGGCCGATTCAGATAACCTAATGCGACACCCGCGCCGCCGATATAGATCTCGCCCGGTACGCCCAGCGGGCAGGGCGCACCCAGCTCATCGAGAATATGCACGAAGGTATTGGCGACGGGGCGACCGATATAAATCCCGTTGCGTGGTTGCTCGACGCGCCAATAGGTGGAATACACCGTGGTCTCGGTGGGGCCATAACCGTTCCACACTTCACCGCAGCGTGTGAGCAGGGCCTCGGCCAGATCGAGCGGCAGCGGCTCGCCACCGGAGACCGCGCGAAAATCCGGGCGGCCATTCCAGCCCGATTCGACGAGGATGCGCCAACCCGCGGGCGTGGCCTGCATCATGGTGGCGCCGCTGCGTTCGACCAGGGTGCGCAGCGCGGCGCCGTCGCGCACATCGTCGTGGTCGGCCACGATGATTTCGGCACCGACGCTCAGCGGCAACATCAGCTCCATGAAGGCGATGTCGAACGACAGCGTGGTGACGGCAATGAGACGGTCGTCCTGGTCGATGCCGGGTACGCGCTGCATGCTGGTGAGGAAATTCGAAGCGGAGCGATGGGGCACGCGCACGCCCTTGGGGCGGCCGGTGGAGCCGGAGGTAAAGATCAGGTAGGCGACGGAATCCGGCGCGGCGGTCCGATCATCGCGCTGAGGTCGTTGCGGACTCGCACTCTCGATCTCCGCGGCATCCGCCGCTAGCGACAGCACGCGCGAGGTGGGGAAATCGAAGGCGGCGGGCACCTTGTCGCTCACCACCAGGACGGCGAGTGCGGCATCTTCCGCCATAAAGGCGAGACGATCGGCCGGGAAGCACGGATCCAGTGGCACATAGCCAGCGCCCGACTTCAGTACGGCCAACACGGCGGCGACCATGTCGGTGCCGCGCGTGAGGGAGAGCCCGACCAGCGAACCACGGCCCACGCCGCGCTCGCGCAACACGTGTGCGATGCGGTTGGCTCGGGCTTCAAGTTCCGCATAGCTCAGCTCGGTAGAGCCATGCCTGACGGCGGCTCGGCCCGGCGCGCCATCCACTTGCGTTTCGAAATACTGATGCGCGAGCTGTGCCTCGGGGTAGGGGGTGGGTGCGGGCTGCAGCGACTGCAAGGCGCGCTGCGCGGATGCGGAGATCAGCCCCAGTGTGCCTGCGGCGGCGTCAGGTGCAGTGACCGCGTGGCGCAACAGGGTCTCGTACGCATCGAGCCAGCCGCGAATGGTCTCGCCGCGGAACAGATCGCTGTTGTACTGGCATTCCAACCGAACGCCACTCGCTACCTGCACGGCATTGACGAACAGCTCGAAGTTCTCGAATGCACGCGGATTGCCCGAGAAGTCGAACTCGAGGCCGGGGAAGGATAGCGTCCGCTCATCCAGTGCCTGGTCGAGGTTGAACAGCACGCTGACCAGCGGCAGGCGACTGGGATCTCGCGGGAGCGCGAGACGCGCGAGCAGGCTGCCAAGAGTGTATTGCTGATGCTCGAAAGCATCCAGCAAATCACCGCGCACCTGCCCGAGCCCGGTTGAAAAAGGCGCTGTGCGATCCATCGCCACGCGCAGCGGCAGTACGTTGACGCAGTGGCCAACCAGCGCGTCGTGCCCACCCGCAGCCTGTCCCGCGGAAGGGATGCCGATGACGACGTCATCCTGGCTGCTCAATCGCTGCAGCAGCAGACCGAACCCCGTCAGCAGGGTGGCATAGAGGCTGGCGCCGCGATGCGCACCCATGCGCTTGATGTCGGCGACCAGGGCGGCATCCAGTGTGTAGTCCTCGCGTTGGGACGCAAACGTGCGTCGACGTGGACGGGGTCGGTCGGTAGGCAGGTCGAGTGAGGAGCTCACGCCGGTGAATTGCTTCAGCCAATAGTGTTCGGCGGCCTGACCTTCGTCTGTGTTCGCGCGGTTCGCTTCCGCCAGCGCAAAATCGGTGAACCCGTCAACCGGGCCCGCGCCATCGCCATGGCCGGTCTGCAGCGCATACAGCGCGGCCAGATCGCGCACGATGACGCCAAACGACCACCCATCGCAGATGATGTGGTGCGCCGTGAACACCAGCAGGTGATCCTGCGGGCCGAGTTGCAGTATTTCCGCCCGCACCAGGGGGCCGTTCTCGAGATCGAACGGCGTGGTGACGACGTGATGCAAGGTGTTCGCAACCTCCGCCTCGCGCTCAGTGGCGGTAAGTCCGGACACGTCGCGCAATGGGCAAGCGACCATCAGCTGCGCGGCGATGTAGAGCTCTTCGCCCTCGGCGCTCAAGGTGGCGCGTAGTGCCTCGTGGCGATCGACCAGTTGCTGCAAGGAAGCCTGCAAGGCCGGCACCTCGAGCGCGCCGCGCAGGCGCAGCGAGATGGACTCGTTGTAGGCCAGCGAGGCCTCGGGTTCCAGCTTGCTGGCAAGCCAGATTTCGCGCTGTGTTTCCAGCGTAGGCGCCACGCGTGCGAGCGTGGTGCCGGCAAACGGATCGTAGTCGACGGCGACCGGAGCGGCTGTCGTGTCGTTCGGACTCATGCGTTGACCCTCATGTACTTGCCTGGCGCATCAGGATTGGGCACGAACCAGGCCGGGTTGCCGTCCGGGTCCTTGCCCAGGCGCGCGCCGGTGACCGGTGGGCGGCTGGCGTCGAAGGTCAGCGCCTCGACGGTCTTGCGACGTGGCAGGAACTCGGCTTCCTGCATCTCCAGCACGGATTCCTTGAAGGCCTTGGCGATGGCAATGAAGTCCTGTTCCGTATGCGCGGTGGTAAAAAAGCAGGGAAAGTTGTCCAGCACGTGGATGCCACGGCTGCGCATCATGGCGAACAGCAAATCCTGCAGCGGGTGGTCTTCGGTAAAGCCGGTTTTCCACACCGACGCGAAATGCACCAGCTTGATCGGCGCACCTACGCCAGCGCAGAACGCGTTGAGCTCATCCATCAGCAAGGCCGTGCGGGCATTGAGCCGCTCTTGCAGGGCGGGGCCGGCGGTCTTGAGGTGATCGAGCACGGCATGCGCCGCCGCCAAGGCGAGCGGATGGCGCACGAACGTGCCAGCAAAATAGGTCACGCCGACCGTGGGAATCGAGGCGTCGCCGTACTGCCAGCCGCCACCGTCCAGTGCATCCATATAGCGACGCTTGCCGGCGATCACACCGATGGGGAAGCCGCCACCGACGACCTTGCCGTACGAGGCCAGGTCCGCATCGATGCCGAGCACGGCCTGGGCGCCGCGCGGGTGCGCACGGAAGCCGGTGACCACTTCATCGAAGATGAGCAAGGCGCCGGCATCGGCGGTGATGGCGCGTAGCTCCTTGAGGAAGTCGCGTGGCTGGAAGTCCGGACGGCGACTCTGCACGGGTTCGACGAGGACGGCGGCGATGCTGGACGCGCGCTCGCGGATGATGGCCAGTGATTCAGGCGTGCCGTAGTCCAGCACCAGTACGTTTTCCGAGGTATTGCGCAGAATGCCGGGTGCGGCAGGCACCGAGCGCAGCTTCTTGGTGCCGCGCACGATCACTTCATCGAAGATGCCGTGGTAGGAGCCGGTGAAGATCACCAAGGTATCGCGACCAGTAACCGTCCGTGCGATGCGCACCGTGCCCATCACGGCTTCGGAGCCCGTGTTGCACAGCGCAGCGCGATCGAATCCCGTGATCTCGCAGATCTGCTCGGCGACTTCGCCGGCGAGTGGATGCTGCGGGCCAATCTCGTAGCCGGCGTCGAGCTGGCGGCGCACGGCATCGATCACGAACGCCGGTTGCCAGCCGAAAAGATTCATGCCGAAGCCGTTGAGCGCGTCGACGTACTCGTTACCGTCGAGGTCCCATACCTTCGATCCCTTGGAGCGGTTGACCACGATCTGATAGATCATTTCCTTGAGTAACGGCCGGAACCCGTTCACCACGCGCGGATCGGCGAGGTGGTCGCGGTGGCGCTGCGTGTATTCCTTGGAGGCGCGGGTACGGTCTATATAGCGACGCATGAAGGCGTCGAGCCGCGCACGCTGGCGCTCGGTCAGTTCCGTGTGGGTGGAGTGGATGCGCGCAATAGCGCCAAAGGCCTTCTTGACGTCGTAGGTGGTATGCGCGAGAGCCGCGTCCTCATCCTGCACGGGTGCGTCGGCTGGCCTGGTTGGCGCCTCGGCCGCGACGGATGGCGCAGTTGCCGCGACGGTTTGCGTCGGCCTCGATGCCGGCAGGGGCATAGCGGCGGCCGCCACCATCGGTGCACCGGTGCCTGCTGCAGCCAACAGCGCGAGTTGCTGCTGCATGATCAACATCTGCTGCTGGATCACCTCCTGCATCAGGTTGCCGCCTGCCATGGGCTGGGCGGCGATAGCGGCCGGGGCGGCCATCGGCGTGGCGGCCGCTGCTGCTGGCAAGGGCGCGGCCTGTGCGCTGGTATCCGGCGGCAACAGTTGATCGATATGCATGGCAAGACGCTCGAAAGTGGAAAACGACTCCATCAATTCGCGAAACGTGATCTTGAGCGCGAAGGTCTTCTGCAATTGCAGGGCGACCTGGGTGAGGGCGAGTGAATCGAGGCCAAGCTCGACAAAGCCTGATGTCGGGTCAGCACCCTGCAACTCGGCGCCCGACACGTCTTCGAACAACTCGGTGAGCTGGGCGATGAGTCGGGTAGGGCGTGCAGAGCCGGCTGTCGCGCCGGTGAGGTTGGCATCCATGGAGCTCTCCGCGAGAGGTGCAGATGGCGTGGTGAACAAGGGAATGACATTCGCTGCTACGGGGTTGACCGCGATGGCTGCCGTCGTGGCAGTCGATGCGGCCGCAAAGGTCCCCGCGTCGACCCAATGGCGCTTGCGCTCGAATGGATAAGTCGGCAGGCGCACGCGCAGGCGGCGCTGGCGACGATCGAGCTTGGCCACGTCGACGCTGGCGCCTGCGCACCACAGTTGACCCATGGCATCGAGCCACGCGCTGCGCTCGTTGGTGGGCGAGTCGGCGAGCGAGGGCACCACGATGTGAGAGCGGCTCTGTGGATGTTGCCGTGCAAGCGTGGTCAACGCCGTGCGTGGTCCGATTTCCAGCAGCACCTGCTGGGGTTGTGCGAGCTGGGTGAGCAGCGCCGAGGAGAAACGCACGGTGCCGCGAAGATGCCGCGTCCAATAATCGACCGACATGGCCTCATCGTCGCCGAGCACGTCGCCAGTCAGGGTGGAAAGGATAGGGATGCTCGGTGTCGACAACGCGACCCTGGCCACTTCCTGCCGAAACGGCTCCAGCGCCGGTTCCATCATGGCCGAGTGGAAGGCGTGCGAGGTCTGCAACAGGCGGCAGGCGATACTGTCGCCTTCCAGCGCGGCGCGGAAGCTTTCGATGTCGTCGGTAGTGCCGCTGACCACGCAGGCGTTGGGCGCGTTTTCAGCCGCCAGCTGCAGGGTTGCGGGCAGGCGCGCGGCCAGCTGCGTGGCATCCATGCGTACGGAAAGCATCGACCCGGGTGGCAGTGCCTGCATCAGCTGGCCACGGCGCGCCACCAGGCGTGCGCCGTCGCCGAGGCGCATCACGCCGGCCAGCACCGCAGCCACGAATTCGCCGACGCTGTGGCCAATCATCGCGACGGGGCGGATGCCCATGCTCATCCAGAGCTTGGCCAGTGCATACTCGATGGCAAACGTTGCGGGTTGAGTGAGCGAGGTTTCGCGCAGCGCATTGGCATCATCGGCAAACAGTCGTTCGCGCAGATCGAAGGGCAGGTCGTCGAGCAGGGCCTGCGCACACTCGTCGATGGCGGCGCGAAAAGCCGGCTCGGTGTCGTATAGCGCGCGGCCCATGCCGGCGTACTGCGAGCCCTGGCCGGGGAACATGAAGACGACGCCGGGGGGCTGACTCGATGCCGCGCGTGGAGATGCGGAGGCTGCCTGTTGCAGCCGGCCCACGGCATCCTCGGGCGTGTTCGCGACGACATGCAAGCGTTGCTGGAAGGCCTTGCGTCCATGCAGCAAGGTATAGGCGACATCGGCGAGATTGGCGCCGGGCTCGGTCTCGAGGTGTGCGCCCAGCCGGTCAGCGGCGTTGGCGACCGCGCAACCGGAGCGCGCCGAAAGCAGCAGCAAGTGCGGGCCGTCGGCGGCTTCCGAAGGATGCATCGGCGGCGCCTCTTGCAGAATCACGTGCGCATTGGTGCCGCCCACGCCGAACGAACTGACGCCGGCGCGTAGCGGTTCACCGCTGGTTGGCCAGTTGCGCAGCGCCTCGTTCACCACGAAGGGCGAGCCGGCGAAGTCGACCTTGGGATTGGTGGCGCGGAAATGCAGCGACGGTGGCAGGACGCGCTGGCGCAATGACATCGCCGTCTTGATGACGCCGGTCGCTCCCGCGGCCATGACCAGGTGCCCCACATTGCTCTTCACCGAGCCAATCGCACAAAAGCCGCGTTCGTCGGTACTTTGGCGGAAGGCTGCAGTAAGCCCTTCGATCTCGATGGGATCGCCCAACGGCGTCGCCGTGCCATGGGCTTCCACATAGGAGATCGAGCGGGCATCGACGCCGGCATCGGCCAGTGCCATGGTGATCACGGCGGCCTGGCCGGCGCTGCTCGGCGCGGTGAAGCTGGCCTTGAGGCCGCCATCGTTGTTGATGGCAATACCGCGAACCAGCGCGATGATGTCGTCGCCGTCACGTTCGGCATCGGAGAGGCGCTTCATCAGCAACACGGCGGCGCCGTCGCTGAACACCGTGCCCTTGGCGTCGACATCGAACGTGCGCGTGTGCCCGTCGGGCGATAGCATCGAGCCTTCCTGCGAGAGATAGCCGCTGCGCGGCGGGCAGGTGATGGAAGAGCCGCCGGCCAAGGCCATATCGCATTGCCCCGCGCGCAGCGCGGCCGTGGCCTGGCAGATCGCCACCAGCGACGTCGAGCAGGCGGTGTTCATGCTGATCGCCGGGCCGGTCAGGTTGAGCTTGTGCGCGACGCGGGTGGCCAGGTAGTCCTTCTCGTTGCCGAGCATGACCTGGAATGCGCCAAGCTTCTCGATCAGGTCGGGCCGCGTGCTCAGATGGCGCTGGAAATAGGTGGCGTTGTGCATGCCGCCAAAGATGCCGACCGGAACCTCGTGCGCGTCCGGCACGTAACCGCCGCGCTCCATGCATTCCCAACACAGTTCCAGGAAGATCCGCTGTTGCGGGTCGGTCAGCTCGGCTTCGCGCGGCGACATGCCGAAGAAGGCTGCATCGAAATCCTCCACGCCGTCGATCACGCCGCGTGCGGCGACGTAGGCGGGGTCGATGCGATCGGCGGCAGGCACAGCGGGATCGAGCTGGTCGGCGCTGAAATAGGTGATCGACTCGCGGCCGTCGCAGAGGTTTTGCCAGAACGTTTCCACATCGCCCGCACCGGGGAAGCGCCCGGCCATGGCGATAATGGCGATCGGCTCGCCGCTATCCGACTGACGACCACGTGCGATCCGCGATGCGAGTGCAGAACGGCTGTCGCGACCTTCGATCAGCGCCGCCAGGGCGGCGGACGTGGGATCGCCGAAGAAGGCGGCCACGCTGGGTCGATCCGATAGCTCGGCGTGGATGCGCGCCAGCGTACGCACGGCGAGCAGGGAATTGCCGCCGAGGTCGAAGAAGTTGTCATTCCGCCCAACCTGATCCAGGCCAAGCACCTCGGCAAACAGCTCGCAAAGCTGTTGTTCCCGTGGGCCGACTGGGGGCATGTAGGCGTCGGTCAGCTCAGGGCGGCTACCGTCAGGCGCCGGCAGCGCTCGGCGATCGAGCTTGCCATTCTGGGTCACCGGGAAGCGCTCCAGCCGCAAATAGATGGCCGGCACCATGAATTCGGGCAGGTGGTGGGAAAGCTGTTCGCGCAGGTGACGCGCGCTGATCGCGGCGTCATCGGCGACGTAGTACGCCACCAGGCGCTTCTGACCCGGTCGATCCTCGCGTGCCAGCACAGCGCCGGCACGCACGCCAGGCGCGCGTTGCAAGGCGGCTTCGATCTCGCCGAGTTCGATGCGAAAGCCACGAATCTTGACCTGATTGTCGGCACGGCCTATGAATTCGACGACGCCTTGCGGCAGCCAACGCACCAGGTCGCCCGTGCGATAGAGGCGATCACCGGGCCCGCCAAAGGGATCGGGCACGAAGCGCTCCGCCGTCAGCTCGGGGCGTTCCAGGTAACCGCGCGCCAGCCCGATACCACCGATATACAGTTCACCGGCGACGCCAACAGGAACCAGCTCTCCCTGTGTATTGAGCACATGCAAGGTGGTATCGGCGATGGGGCTGCCGATGGGTATGGAGCGCGCCTGCGCATCGAACGCGCGGGGTATCGCAAACGTGGTGGAAAACGTGGTGCATTCGGTGGGGCCGTAGCCATTGATAATGACGACGTCGGGAAGCGCGGCGTAAGCCTTGAGTACATGCGGCACCGACAAGGCCTCGCCGCCAATCAACAATTGCCGCAGTCCTTGCAAGCGGCTGGCATCGTCATCGACGATGGCGTTGAACAGGGCCGCCGTGAGCCAGGCAATGTGCGCGTCATGCCGCTGGATGGTGCGGTACAAGCCGCAGCCGGTGGGGATGCGTTCGGCATGCACGATGCACGTGCCACCGTTCAGTAGCGCGCCCCATATTTCCAGGGTCGATGCATCGAAACCGAGTGGAGCGGCATGCAGCAGTCGCGGTGCGTCGCCGAAGTCGACGTAGCTGACATCGCGTACCAGGCGGATGATCGAACGGTGCATGATCTGCGCACCTTTCGGGGTTCCGGTGGAGCCCGAGGTGTACATCACATAGGCGAGCGACTCACCATCGAGTGCCGGCAGGCCGGCCGCCTGAGCGCCTGTATCGAGCTGGGCTGCAGTCACCCTGGCTGCGTTGATGCCGGGTAGCGACTGCGTATCGGCCGGCGCGATGACCAAGGCCGACTGCGCGTCGTTGATGGTGAAGGCCAGGCGTTCCGCGGGGTGATTTGCATCCAGCGGAAGGTACGCGGCGCCGGCTTTGAGGATGCCAAGCATCACGGCGATCGCCTCGGCTGAGCGATCCAGCAGCAGGGCAACCGTCGTACCCGCCCTCACGCCTGCGGCGGCGAGTCCGGCCGCGATACGATTCGCACGTGCATCGAGCTCCGCGTAGGAGAGTGTGCCGTCTGCGGCCTCGATGGCGACTCGGGATGGGTATTGCTTGGCCACGTCGGCGAACAGCTCGTGCACCGTGTCATCAGGGCGACGGGGCTTGGCCGTCGCATTCCATTGGTGCAGTAGACAATCGCGCTCGGCGGCGTCGATCACGTCGATCGATGCCAGGGGCACATCGTCCGCAGCGAGCAGTGCCGTCAGTGCACGCCTCACGCAGCCCGCAAACAGATCGATGGCGTTGGCATCGAACGGCGAACGGAACGTCGCTTCCAAATGCGCCGAGGGAATGCTGCGCAGGCGCCAATGGCTGTACGTATGCGCTGCGGATTCTTCGTCAATGCCATCATCATGGAGCACCTGCCAGGCAGCAGGCGCGGCGGGCTTGGAAGCGTCGGCCAGTGCGGCGGCGACTTCCTCCATCCACGCGTTTCGGCGCATATCGCGCGGAACTCTGATACTTACCTGGTAAGCACCGTGGGAGGTCGATACGTTGCCGGTAATGACGTCGGCGCCGCTAAGACACGACTCGGCCAAGGCAAGGGCTGCGCACAATGCGACCACGGGACCGATCGGGGCCGGGTAATCGTCACCCAGGTCATAACTGCAGCGCAGCCAGTCGCTCGCTGTGCTGCCGTGCGGACAAGGAAGCACATCAAACAACCGCAAGGCGGCGATTCCGTCTTCCCCAGTGGCGTCCCTGTTGATATCCATGGCATTCACTATGTTGAAGTCAGCGACGAGCGCTTACGGCGACGGGGCCACTCAATCGGCTACGGCATAGGCGGTGTTGCGCGCCAAGGACGGGCAGGCGGGCGGTCGACTGCCCACCCCGCGCATGGCGATCAGGACGGATTCACTGATGTAACTGAGCTCATCCAGCAGTTTGTTATTGCCCACGGGCGGTGGCGACATGCCATGGCGGCGCAGCAGATCGTGCAGCACATGCTCCATCGCGTTATGGCGCGTTGCGCGAGTGCTGTAGGTGAGACTGATGGTGATGGAAGGTTCGGTGCCCGTTTCCACCATGTGCGGGCTGGTGATGGGGATATATGCACCCATGCCGGGACCGACTTCGAACAGGTGGGCACGTTCGCGAAATTCCTCATGCCACTTGACCAGGTCGAGGTTGTGGCTTGAGTGGAAACTATCGCGAGCACACTCGCTGCATACCTCGATATCGTCCTGATCCCACACGTACACCTTCTTGGCGCCGCGTATTTGCAGCAGGATGCCGTGGTTGCGATCGATGTGGAAAGGCGTCGTCGTGTGAGAAGAGGCCACGAAAATCCAGCCAGCCCGGTAATACATACCTGGGTCATGGCGTTCGATCGCGGGCTGGATCGAGTCCAGCGCGGTGTCGATCAGTTCCCGATAGGCCGGGTCGGCCTGCACGTGACGCAGCAGCATCCATGCCTTGGCCAAATGGATCTGTTGCAGCGTTTCGGTGACCGAGCGGCGGTTCGGGTACATGCGCGCGACTTCGTCAAAGTTGGCGTCCGCGCCAGCCTGGTTGTTGAAGGTGAACAGATGCGTCGTGCCTTCGAAGCGCTTGCCCAGTGCCACCAGCTGATCGGGCTGCAGCAAGGGATGTTCAGTAAGCCGATGGCGGACCGCCTGCGGTCGCCATGGATCGAATGACTCCCAATCCATATCGATTAACGCAGAAGCGTTGGCGTACATGGATGACACCTCCCCAGCGCGGTGTAGTCGTGACCGATGTCGGAACGAGAGCCCCCGTGGCTTGATTACGCAGTGTCTGCGGCCCTGTGGCGCAGGCAAGAGACGCGGCCGACATCGTGGATTTACCGTGATTGTCGGCCGAACGCCTGGGCATTTCCCTAGTCCATCCCGGCTATTCCTGCTCCTATTCCCTACTGCCTATGCCCCAGGTGGGAAGGCGAAGCCTTGCTCAAGGGAGTTGATACCGGCTTGCTCAGGCAGCGTCGTGCTGGGTGGCCCCAAGCATGCGATGCAGGCGTTGACCAGCGCGAGCCAGGCTGCATTTGGCGCGGTCCAGCCAGACATGGCGTCCAACCGGCGCGGGGCGCAGCCCCAGCCCCCGCATACGGGCGTTGAAGCGGTGCGCGTCGGTCCACATGTCCGATTGCCGCGTGCGGAACGTCAGCGCCAGCGACACGGAGAGTTCCGCGCCGGTATGCACGCGATGCGGTGCGATAAACGGATGGTGCACACCCGTGCCGGGGCGCAGGGCGAAGGCCAGGGCCTTTGCTTCGAACGACGGCTGGTAGGGCGGGCGTCCACCGATGCGTGAGAGGAGGCGATCCTTCTGCTCGGAATCCATGATTTCGTCGTCGTCCTGGTCCCACAAATACACCGTCTTCCGGCCGCGGATCTGCAGCAGGAAGTTCATTTCGCGGTCCATGTGATACGGGGTCACCGAATCGCGCGCGGAAATGAAGATGTACGAGGAATACCAGCTCATGACGGGGTCGAGCGGATCGGTCTGTGCGGCGATTTCGCCCAGCAGACCTTCGATCATGGGCTTGTAGGTGGCGTCGCGCTCGGGGTTGTTGATGCAGATATAGGCCTGCCTTTCCTCGAAGTGCTGCAGCACGTCTTCGAGCGTGAGGCCTTGCTTGAAATCGTCATACGAGGACTCGAGCGGCGTGTCGCCCGGAATCTTTCCGACGCGATAGAGGATCTGCTCCGGTGGCAGCCGGCGACATAGCGCAAACAGCGGGTCGAGCTCGAATAGCGATTGTTCGCTCAGGGCATGCCCGACCAGAAAGGGCTTGCGGTTGTAATCGGTCCGCATGGCTTCCGGCGCCAGTGCGAGCAGTGGCATCTCTTTCGCGCGACCACGGCTCAGAATGTCGGCATAGCCGGCGGGTGAGATGAATTGGCCCAGCATGGTCGTCCCCCATGAAAGCAACCAGCGTGTCGCTAAGTCGTGTTTCCAGAGTCGATATCACGCGCTTCGGCGCCACAGGCCTATTTGGACTGGAACGCGAATAGCCAAAGTATGGCGCCTTGGATCGGCGAGCCAATCCAACTGACGTTATAGGTGCCTGCCGACGCCACCTGCCTGTAAGCGACGGCAACTTGCACGCCGCTGTTGTCCGGCAGGGTCAGGTAGCTGTCGAGCATGGTGAACTCATGGTCCGGGCGCGTCGTCATGCGTTTGACGGGGCCATCGCCCCACCAGACGGCGACCAGGGTCGCCGGCCCCGTCGTGGTGACGTTGCCGCTGGTCAGCACGAGCGCCGGGGCAGGGTAGTTCTGTGCCACGTCTTTCAACACGCCGGCATGCATGACCTCGATAAAGGGTATCGAGATCTCGCCGGCGGCATTGGCGCGTTTGCCGATGGTAACCGTGTGGCCGGCGCCTCCTTTGGCGGAGAGCACGACGTAGGCGGAGACGGTGAAAGCGCCGCTGTAACCGTTGTAGACCACGGTGTCGCCCATGCGCTTCCAGCGATTGTCATAGCTGTCCACAGGCTTGTCGGCGTTTCCCGCATAGCCGCCGTTGAGCACGATCAGCGAGCTGCCTGTGGGTTGCGTATCGATGGGTGAGGTGACAGCCGGCGCTATACCCATGCCCTCGGAATGCGTCAGCAGGGTGTGTGCGCCGAGCGATGGCGAGGCTTGCACGGCGGGAGGGGCGTCAGCTGCCTGGGTCGCGGTGGCTCCCGCCATCAGCAGGGCCGCCATCGTGGCGCGTCGGCAAGAGGCTGCAACGTGGTTTCGACGGCCGTGCATGATGCGGTCCCCTCCGTCTACTGGGAAAGAGATATTGCGAACCACGTCACACTATGTCAAGAATGATTTCTGCTGCAGGGTCACTCTATCGTGGCTTGTTCCGCGCGATTAAGCAGACCCCGTTTGGCATCGTGGAAACGCCGACAGGGGAGCGGCTTGGCCAACGAGACCGACTTTCTCGATCTGTATCGAACGCTCGGGCTGCGCCCGGGTTGTGGCTTGCTTGATCTCAAGCAAGCCTACCGCCGTCATGTCGGACGCCTGCATCCCGATCGGATGGTTGGCGCGCCCAATGACCCGGCGGTCGAAGCCCGGCTGCAACGCATCACGGCGCTTTATGGCGCCGCGATGGAATTCCAGCGTCAGCACGGGCGTCTGCCCGGGGCTACCTTGCGGGTGCGCTTTTCAGTGCCGGAAGCGAGCGCGCAGCCCGCACGCGTTCCGTTGCCATCCAGGCGCCGTACGTCGCGGCGCTCGGGCATCGTCGTCTTGGCGGTGGGTCTGGTCGTTGCCGTGCTGCTATGGAATGGCGTCGCCTGGTCACCGCCACCACCGGATGCCTCCGTCCATGCCAGGGACACTCCTGGTCTGCCGCTAGGCAGCGCGGTGAATACGCCCGCGCTGGAGATCGGCATGTCTTCCGACCAGGTGCGTTCGATTGAGGGTGAGCCGACCGGCATCCATGACGATCGCTGGGAATACGGTCCTTCCTGGATTCGCTTCGAGCACGACGAGGTCGTGGACTGGTACAGCTCGCCGCTACGCTCGCTGGCCACCGCCAAGCGCACGCCGGATACCGCACCCGCGGTGCCAACGGCGACCGACAACTAGCGAGCGCCGCGGCCGAACAGTACGACCTCGACGGTCTGAATCAGAATCAGCAGGTCGAGCAGCAGGTTGTGGTTTTTCACATAGAACAGGTCGTACTTGAGCTTCTCGGCCGCCTCTTCGACGGTGGCGCCATAGGGATAGCTCAGTTGAGCCCAGCCGGCGAGGCCGGGTTTCAGGCAGTGCCGGAGACTGTAGTAGCGAATCTGCAAGGCCAGGTCAGCCACGAACTGGGGACGCTCGGGCCTTGGCCCCACAATGCTCATATCGCCCTTGAGCACATTCCACAACTGCGGAAGTTCGTCGACGCGCAGCTTGCGGCTGATGCGTCCGACACGGGTCACGCGGTCGTCGTTCTTGCTGGCCCAGCGGGCTATGCCGTCGCGTTCGGCGTCCGTACGCATACTACGGAACTTGAGCAACAGGAAGTTTCGGCCGTGTTCGCCGACGCGCTCCTGACGATAGAGGATAGGTTGCCCCGGGCCCGATTCCAGCCAGATAGCCAGCGCCTCGAGCAGCATCAATGGCCAAAGCGTCAGCAGCAGCACCGTGGCGGCGCCCAGATCGAAGCAGCGCTTGCTGAGCAGGCGCAATGGCGTGGCATTGAAGCCGCCTGAGAAGACCAGCCAGGACGGATCGAGGATGGTGAGCTGCACGCGTCCCGACTCGCGTTCGAAGAACGTGGTCAGGTCGGTGATGGTTACGCCCATCTGACGGCATTCGAGCAGGTCGTCCATCGGCAGGTGACCCCGACGATCGTCCACGCCAACCACCACCTCGTCGATCTGCTCACGCTGCACAATGACCTGCAGGGGCGTGGTGAGCCTCATGAGTTGTTCGTTAGGCACCGCCACGGGCTCATCCATTCGGGGCACGTAACCCACGACGCAGAAGCCACGTCGATCGGTGCGGCGGCGCATCTGGTTGTGAATTTGTGCGGCTCTCAGGCCTGCGCCAAGAATCAATACCCGGCGCTTGAGTGCATTCACGTCGACCAGGCGAAGGAAGGCCAGGCGAAATCCCAACACCATGGCAAAGCCCAGCAACAGCGCGATGGCCAGCACGCCGCGACCCACATAGGCTTGTGGCACGACGTAATAGCCGATCACCAGCAGGGTGCCGCCGAGGGCAAACGCCACGGCTTGTCGCGCAAGCAAGCCAAAGCGGCTGGTGCGCATATGCGACTGGTACTGACCGAGCGCAACCATGCCAATGACGATGACCGTGCCGAATACGAACGCACGCTCCGGCAAGTGCACCGAAAACTCGGCCAGCTCATCCGGGCTGCGGAAATAACGTAGGTACGTGGCCATGCTCAAGGACAGCGCGAGCAACAACAGCTCGCACAAGCCGAGCAGCAAGAGCCAACGTACGGATTGCCGACGCAGGAAACGAAGCATCCGACTTCCCCCTTTCCCCCAGATTTGCGCTGCTTTGCATCAGCAGGCGAAAAGAGTAGAGCGGTGCAATGACCAGTGTCGATGTAACTTACGTCAGAGTTTCGCCGGCAGTCATGCCTATGTTTCAGGCGTGAAACAGCCAAGTTGCCGAGGTATGCGGATGGCGGGTCTGGCGGTGATCGTTACGGCGGTGGCGACCCAAGGACGTATGACGAACAGCCTGCCACGTGCACCGGCGCCGCCCATGCGCCGACCAGTCCGGGCGGTAGCTGTAGCAGGTGAACCCGACAGGCGGGTGCGTTGCCGGCGGAAGCGGGCGGAGCAACCACATTCGTAGCGTTGAGTGACATGCTCGAAGGAGCTTCCTTGAGGCCTACGCCAAATGCCTTGAGCAGAGCTTCTTTGCGCGTCCATAGCGTCAGCAGCCACGCTTCGTGTTCCGCTGGCGGAAGCAATGCCAGGGTGGCGGCTTCATCGGTAGAGCAGAGCACGTCGGCAAGATCGCGCAAGGCGGCGCGTGGTGGTGAGAGTTCAATGTCGACACCGATCGTCGCGGCTTCCGTGATCGCGATGGCAACCTGGGTGCCGCTATGGCTCAGGCTCGTCGCGTAGCTCGTGTCGGTGAGTATCGGTTGGCCTGAGCGGCTGGTGGACAGCGGCACCCGCGCGCCTTCCAGTCGCAATGTCAGGCCGAGTACATGGCGCCACATCGCATGCGCCAGCACATACGTATCGCGATCTCGTGCATGCCGGAAGCGGACGGCCCGTTCGCGCTCGCGATGATCCAACAGTGCACAGGCCTCCTCGCTGAAGTAACTCCACGGCGCGCTATCGAATAGCACGACGCAGGCTTCGCCCGCGGCGGGTGGCTCGAAGTCGCAACGATCCAGTACATCCCCGGCGCTTTGCGTAAATCCCTGGCTCAGTGTGGCCGACATGGCCGCTACGACAGACCCACGCTTTCGCAGGTAGCAAGCGCGCTACGCAACTGATCCGCCAGTCGAAGACTCAGCGCGACAATGGTGAAGGTCGGAAACGCCCAGCCGCCGGTGGGAAACACCGAACTCCCGGCGATATGCAGGTTCTGCACGCCATGTACCCGGCAATGACGATCGACGACACCTGAGCGCGGATCATCCGACATGCGTGTGGTGCCCAGGTGGTGGGCGGTGCCGTGTACCTCGGGAGTGGCGCCGTCATCATTTTCCAGCCAAGGCTCAAGCTCAAAGCTGCCACCGCTGGCACGCGCCAGTTCGTTACCGAACAACGTGGCCGCCGAGCGGTAAGTGTGGTGATCGAGTGGCGTAAGCCGCCACTCCACGTTTACCTTGCGCTGCCCCAGTGCATCGGTTTCCGGTCCGAGGGTGATGCGGCTATGTGGATTGGGCGCCTGCTCAAAAAATCCCACCAACTCGATATGGCTGCTGCTTACCGTGGGTTTGTCGGCGATTTTCTGCACGAAGGCGCGTGCGATGTCGCCGATGCCCAGGCCTAGCCTGAGCGCCAGTGTGCCCAGGCTCTCGGTGGGTGCGGCGAAGCTCTCGCCAGCAGGGCCGTTTCTAAGCGCTTCGCACAAGCGTGCCTCGAGCAGCGCCCCTTCATCCTGCACGGGGCGGCGCAAGGCCGCGCGCAATTCGCGCAAAGCGCGAATGCCGTTGGGGAGCGGGCCTTCCACGCCGAACGGATGGACGCGACCGTTCAACAATCGCTGTCGACGTTGTGCCTGCAGGGACAAGCCGATTTCGGGAAACGTGGGTGAGCTTCCCTTGCCGGTCCGACGGTCGTAGGGGCGAGTGACGCGGTGAGGTGCATCGGTGGAAAGTGTGCCCAGTTTTCCGCTGGGATGATCCATGAAGTAGCGTCCGACCAGGTCGTGCTGGTTACCCAGGCCTTGTGGCACGACCGAATCGGAAAGCAGCAGCAGGCGCGCGTTTTCGATCCCGCCGCAGGCCAGCACGTATTGCCTGGCGCGAATCGTGCCGCGATAGCCGCCCAGCGTTCCAATCCGTGCTTCCTGTACGACCGCTCCATCCGGCGTCGGCAGCAGCTCAAGCAGATTGACGTGTAGCAGCACCTGGATATTGGGTGCCCGATCCAGCTCGTCGCGATACGCCTCGCCGAACAGGATCGGGCTTCGCGCGAAGATCTGGTTGACCAGCTTGGACTGCTCGAAATCCAGCGGTGGATGGGTCGTCGGACTGACAAACGAGCCGTCGGCGAATTCGTGGGCGTCGATCTGGCAGAAGGCCCTCGCGCGCATGTAGTAGGGCACGAGGTCGCTATAGGCTATGGGCCAGCCGCTATGCGGCACCCAATCGCGCTGGTCCAGATCATGGGGACTCAGCGGGATGCAGCCGCCACCCCACAAGTTGCAGCTGCCGCCAAAGACGCGCATGCGGGAGCTGCCTGGATCCAGCGTTAATGCTCCCGCCGAGCTACCTTCGTACAGTGCCTGGCTTTGCTGCTCGCCCGCTTCGCCGCCGCTTTCAACGAGGCATACCTTTACCGAGGTGCCGATGAACGAACGCGCTATCGTGATGCCCGCCGCCCCGGCGCCGATGATGCACAGGTCCGCATCCATGTCGGCCGGATGCGACCCGATCAGGTAGTCGATGATCACTCCATCCCCCTATCGCCAAAAACCCGCTGGAGCACGACCTCGGGCCGTTTTTCAGAACTGATCCGTGGCGGATCGGGCAGGTGATCCGAGGCTACCTGGCGACCCTTTCAATCAGACACGGAAATACTCTCGGTACCAGCGTACAAAGTTATCGACCCCGGTTTCTACCGACACCTGCGGCCTATAGCCAACGGTCTGTATCAGGTCTGTTACATCGGCTTCGGTGTCGGGAACATCGCCCGGCTGGAGCGGGAGCAGCTCCATCGTCGCCTTGCGGCCAAGACATTGTTCGAGCACTTCGATGTAGTGCAGCAGCTCCACCGGGCGTTCGTTGCCGATGTTGAAAAGGCGATACGGCGCGACGCCGCTGTTCGCCGGATCGGGGGCGTTGCTGTTCCATTGCGTATCGATCGTGGGCACGTTGTCGAGCGTGCGGATCACGCCTTCGACGATGTCGTCCACGTACGTGAAGCTGCGCTTGTGCCTGCCGTGATTGAAAACCCGGATCGGCTCGCCAGCAAGGATGGCGCGAGTGAAAAGGAAGAGCGCCATGTCGGGCCGACCCCATGGGCCGTACACGGTAAAGAAGCGCAGCCCCGTACTTGGAATGCCATAGAGATGCGCATAGCTATGCGCCATCTGTTCGTTGGCTTTCTTGGTGGCAGCGTAGAGCGTGAGCGGATGTTCGGCCGACCTGTGTTCGGAGAACGGCATGGCTGTGTTGGCGCCATACACCGAACTGGTGGAGGCAAATACGAGATGTTCGACGCCATGGTGGCGGCAGCCTTCAAGCACATGCAGAAAACCCACCACGTTGCTGCTCACATAAACATGCGGGTTTTCAGCCGCGTAGCGCACACCAGCCTGCGCCGCGAGATGGACGACGCGTTGTGGCCGGTGGTGGGCGAACGCCCGCTCCATGGCGCCGCGGTCGGCCAGATCGGCATGAATATGCGTATAGCCAGGCCGGTCCGCGAAGCGCGCAAGGCGCGCCTTCTTCAAGGAGACGTCGTAGTAATCGTTGAGGTTGTCGAAACCAACGACTTCATCGCCCCGATCGAGCAATCGTTCCGCGACGTAAGACCCGATGAATCCGGCGGTGCCGGTGACCAACACTTTCATTGAGGCGATTCCTATGGATCAGAGCATCCCTAGAGGCGGCCATCGACGTCGGCGCGCGGGAGTACGTATTTCACATCGAAGACCACGGATGCTGGCTTGCAGAAGGCGCGAATGCCGGTGGCGCCCAGCGCGACGAACTGATGATGACCGACGGCAACGATCACGGCGTCATAGCTGCCGGTTTGCGGTTCCGCGATCGGGGTCAGTGCATATTCGTGTTCGGCCTCCGCCGCGTTGACCCACGGATCGTGCACATCGATCTCGGCGTTGTAGCCGCGCAACGCGTGCACGATGTCCACCACGCGCGTATTGCGCAGGTCCGGGCAGTTTTCCTTGAAAGCCAGGCCCAGTATCAGCACTTTCGCGCGCACCGGGTTGATGCCCTTGCGCACCATCAGGCGAATCACCTCGTTGGCGATATGTGGACCCATGCTGTCGTTGGTTCGGCGTCCCGCCAGGATCACGTCCGGGTGATGACCCACTTCCTGCGCCTTGTGAGTGAGGTAGTAGGGGTCCACGCTGATGCAATGGCCGCCGACGAGGCCGGGCCGGAACGGCAGGAAATTCCACTTGGTACCGGCGGCCTGGAGTACTTCCAGCGTGTCGATGCCCAGCTTGTTGAACAGGATGGAGAGATCGTTTACCAGCGCGATGTTGAGGTCTCGCTGGGTGTTCTCGATGACCTTGGCGGCCTCGGCCACTTTCAGCGAGCTGGCCTTATGCGTGCCCGCCGTGATGATGGAGCCGTAGAGGCGATCGACAAAATCGGCCGTCTCGGGCGTCGAGCCGGACGTCACCTTGAGTATGCTGGTGACGCGGTGCTGCTTGTCACCCGGGTTGATCCGCTCGGGGCTGTAGCCGGCGAAGAAATCGCGGTTGTAGACCAGGCCTGAGCCTTTCTCGAGGATCGGAACACACACTTCTTCAGTACAACCCGGATACACGGTTGATTCGTATACGACGACGTCGCCGCGTTTGAGCACCTTGCCCAGCGTTTCGCTGGCGCGGATCAGGGGGGTCAGGTCCGGCCGCTTGGCCGAGTCGATCGGCGTGGGCACGGTCACGATATAGACATTGCGGTCGGCGAGGTCGGCCGGGTCGGAGCTGAAGTGCAGATGTTCTACATCGGCAAGCTCATCGGCGCTCACTTCCAGGGTGTTGTCGCGGCCATCGCGTAACTCGGCGATGCGCCCGTGGTTGATGTCGAATCCGATGGTGTCATAGCGCTTGCCAAACTCCACCGCCAGCGGCAAACCGACGTAGCCAAGGCCAATGATGGCGAGCTTGGTGCTTTCCAGATTCTGCATACCAACGTCCCGGTTGCTGGTTTGTAAGGGCACGGCGTAAGGGCACGGCTTTAGCCAGCAGGTTATCCGATGGATCACCCGGATGGGTCGCGTGCTACCCCTGCGCCTCTGGCCGTGCCAAGTTCCGCTTAAACGCGAACGCCCCTGCGGCATGCCTGCCCAACAAGGCTAACAGGGTATTGCATCGTTGCGGCTAGGCCATTGGTTGCCTGCCGGAAGGAGGATATGGCCGCTTCGATTCGCCCGCGCCCAAGGACGATGGCAGGGCAGGGCTTGGCGAAGACCCGCGCATGCACGTGGAAGCGCATGCGCGGGTCAGCAGGGATCAGGACCAGCTGCTGTCGTCGAAGCCGCCGTCGTTGCTATCGTCAAAATCGGTGGACGCGAAGTCCTGATCGCTGACGTCGCGCGAGCTGACGTCACGTGAGTTGCCGTCGTAGTAGTTGTTCTCGGTAACGTTTTCGATCACCGATGGCTGGCCACCGCCGCCAAAGAAGCCGCCACCACCGTGATGGCCGCCGAGCAGGTTTTCGATACCGTCGAACAGGAACATGCCACCGGCGACGCCGGCGGCCGTGGTGGCTGCGCTGGCCAGGAAGCTCGGCGCGGCAGGCGCTTGGGCCGGGGCTCCACCGCCGAACAAACGATCCTTCCAGCTCGGAGCGGCAGCCTGTGGCTGGGCCTGCGGGGGCATCGGCGGAGGCGAGGCGCCCCACGCGGAGGGCTGTCCGCCAAGAAAACTGCCGCCACCTTGCTGCGCGGCCGCCTGGGCCTGCAACTGGGCAATCTGCGCCTTGGCGCTGTCGAGTGCGTGCTGCTGCAACAGACTGCGCTGCACCAGCAGGTAGAGCGCGTCGGGTTGACTGGCGAGGCGCTGATGAATCAGCGCGTCCGCTTGCGGGTCCTTGGCCACGCCGCTTGCAGCGGCCAGGCGCAAAAGAAAATCATCGAGTAGCTGTTGTTCCTGCGGTGTCATGACTGGCGAATCTCCGTGGACTGCGAATGGCGCCCACTCTGACCGGCAGCATGGCAGGTGGGCAGTGCCGGAAGTGTGCCCGTTCTGCGTGACATCAAGTGTGTTGCGCTATCCGTTTGCCTGGCAGTCAGCCAATCGCAGGGACTTTCGACGGCTGCCCGGGCCTTGGGCGGGCAGGATCGAAGTCAGTATTTGGCTGGCACGAAGTGATAGTCGTACACCGGCGCGCGGTATCCCTTGGCCTTCTGCCTGGCGGGCAGCACGATCTTGGGGTGATCGATTTCCTTGTAAGGGATCAGGCTCAGGAAGTGCGAGATGCAGTTCAAGCGTGCCCGCCGCTTGTCGTCGGCCTCGACCACGTACCACGGGGCTATCTTGGTGTCGGTGGCGGCGAACATGGCGTCGCGCGCCTCCGAGTATTCGTACCAGCGCCGATGCGATTCCAGGTCCATCGGGCTCAGTTTCCAGATCTTTCGGGGATCGCGAATGCGCCCGTTGAACCGCCGCGTCTGTTCTTCCTTGCTGATTTCGAACCAATATTTGATCAGGGTGATGCCCGAGTCGACGATGTCCTTTTCCCAGGCCGGGCACATCCTTAGGAAGCGGTGATATTGGTCGTCCGTACAGAAGCCCATGACCCGCTCGACGCCGGCTCGGTTGTACCAGCTGCGGTCATAAATCACGATCTCCCCCCCTGACGGGAAGTGCTTGAAGAAGCGTTGAAAGTAGATCTGCGTGCGCTCCCGTTCGGATGGCGCGGGGAGCGCGATCACGCGGAAAATCCGGGGGCTGACGCGCTCGGTCAGTCGCTTGATCACGCCGCCTTTGCCGGCCGCGTCCCTGCCTTCAAAAATGACGACGATTCTGGCGCCGGTATGCTTGGCCCAGATCTGCAGCTTGACCAGTTCGGCATGTAGCTCGGCGATTTTTGCTTCGTAATCCTGCCGGCTCAGCTTCGCCTTGGCGGCCGCTTGTGGGCTTTCCACTGGCGCAGATTTCTTGGTTTTCTGTTTGCTCATGATGTCACCATCGGCGGGCTGAACTAGTTGAAGTCTTCGGATCGTTTCGCTATCGCCCTGGAGATCTGCGAAATTTGCCTGAATTGCTCGATCAAGTCGGTGGCCAGCCGAAAATTCAGCACATCGTTCCGATCGGCGAGTTGCAGCCGGTTGAGCACGCCCTGCCGAGCCGCCGCGGCCAGCGCCTCGACATCCGCTTTCGCAGCGCTGATCTGAGCCGCAGCCTCCCCGCTGGGTTGTCCGATCGTGGTGATGGCCAGCTCGAGGTCTCGAAGCACGGCTTCTGCAAAGCGCACAGTGGATTCGTCGCGCAATCGCGTCAGATCGATGCCTTGCGACAGCCTTTGCTGGCCAACCGAAACCAGGTTGGTGGCGATGATCCCGCTGACACTCTCCAGATTCGTGGTGATCTGCGCGAGGCCGACCATGCGCTGACCTTCCTTGCTGGAATGCTCGACTTCGGACAACTGGCCGATGTAGTGAAGGATCTCGGACGCCAGCTGATCGGTGTCCCGGTCCTGCTCGAGCAGCCGGTTGATGTCCTCCATGCTGCCATCGATGACGGTGACCGAGCCGCGTCGAACGATGCCAAAGACATGTTCACCTAGTCGTCTCAGCTCCAGGCAAATTCGCTCCAATCCCAGCGAAGGTACGGTCAAGGAGGATTCGTCGAGATACAGCGCTTCGCCTGCCGGTTTGGATTCCTGTGGTCGTGATGGAACGATGCGTTGGGCGATCCTGCTGATCGGCCCGCTGAACCAGATCAGGATCAGGGTGCTGACCACGCTGAAGATCGTATGGACGTTGGCCACCTGGCGGGGCGTTTCGGCCGCCAATCGTGCAACCCCTTCCAGCTCGGGGTGCGACGGCGAAATGTAGCGCGTCAGGTCAGCCATCTGCGGAATGAAGAAAACCCAGAACAGGATGCCGAGCGCATTGAAGATGAGATGCACGATGCCGACCTGAAGCGCCTCGGGCGGTTTGCCGATGGCGGCCAGCAAGGCGGTTCCGCAGGTGCCGATGTTGGCGCCGAGTATCAGCGCGATACCGGCCTCCAGCGGCATCAGCCCCTGACCGCCGAGTGCAATCACGATGGCGAGCGTCGCCGCCGAGCTTTGAACCACCGCGGTGAAGACAGCGCCCACGATGATGCCAAGCAGCGGGTTCTCCATGTCCTGCATCGCGTCAATGAACGGCTGAAACGTGCGTAGTGGGCGGGTGGCGTCGCCCATAAATTGGATGCCCAGGAACAACAGGCCCAGACCCAGGATGACGCCACCAAGTTGTCGTAGCAGCACGCGTTTCGCAAAGGCGTGCAGCAGATAGCCGACCGCCAGCATGAAGGGTGTCAATCGCGACACATCGAAGGCGATGATTTGCGCGGTGACCGTCGAGCCGATATTGGCACCCATGATCATGGGCACGGACTGACTCAAGGTCATCAGGCCGGCTGAAACAAAGCCGACCATCAGCACCGTGGTGATGGTCGACGAATTGAGCAGGGCGGTGATGACGGCGCCACCCAGGACGCCGCGGAACCGGTTGGCGGTCAGTGCACTCAGCATGGCCTGCAGCCTGGATCCGGCGATGGCCTTGAGGGCGCCGGTCAAGAACTCCAGGCCGAGCAGGAACAGGGCGAGGCCGCCGACCAGCACGCCAAACATCCTGACCAGATTCAGGCTGCTCGGCTCGATCTCTGCGAGTGCGGTGACCATCATGGGCTTGCTTTCCTCATGACACGCTCTGTGAAAAGAATGGCCGTCGAAAACGAGCTGTCCTGTCCTAAGACCGGCCCGAGGTCAGGCCGAAGAGGATTTCTTCGATGCGCGCGACATGCGAATGATCCACTTCTCGGCCTCGACCACGAGGAAGAACACAAAGCCGCCAAGGAAGAGCCACGGCCAGATACGCAGCGGGATAGCCTCGGTGCCGAACAGCTCCTGCAGCGGCAAGGCATAGGTAAACAGCAGTTGGAGGACCACCACCGCGCCAATGCCCATGGGCAGATAGCGATTGCCCAGATGCGCCTTGATCGACAGTGACGAATCGACCCGGTAGCGCGTATTGAGCAGATAGAAGATCTGGCCGATGGTGAGGGTATTGACTGCAACCGTCCGGCCGAGCTCATCGGACGCGTTCTGGGCCTTCATCCAGAAGAACGCGCACAAGGTCAGTGCGAGCAGGCTCATGCCGACGAAAATCACCCGCCATATGCCGAACCCGGTAAGGATCGGGCGCCCGGCCACGGCGGGTGGGCGACGCATGACGTCCAACTCGTGCGGCTCGAACGAGATGACCAGGCCAAGCGCAACCGACGTCACCATATTGACCCAGAGCACCTGGGGCGCCGTGATCGGCATGGTGAAGCCGATCAGGATCGCCACCATGATGACGGCGGCCTGGGCCACGTTCGTCGGCAACATGAAGAGAATTGCCTTCTCTATGTTGTTGTAGACCGTTCGCCCTTCGCGGACGGCGGCCGTGATCGATGCGAAATTGTCATCGGCGAGCACCATGGCGGCGGCTTCCTTGGTGACTTCGGTGCCCTTGATGCCCATCGCCACGCCGATGTCCGCTTTCTTGAGCGCGGGCGCGTCGTTCACGCCGTCACCCGTCATCGCCACGATCTGGTTGTTCGCTTGGATGGCCTTGACGAGACGAAGTTTGTGCTCGGGGCTGGCGCGCGCGAACACGTCGACCTTCTGCACCTGTTCCTGCAGCGTGGCGTTATCCATCGCCTCGATTTCGACACCGGTAAGCGCCGTCTTGCCGTCGCCGATGCCCAGCATCTTCGCTATCGCCGCCGCCGTGATCTTGTGGTCGCCGGTGATCATCGTCACGCGAATGCCACCGGCATGGCATTCCTTCACCGCTTCGATCGCTTCCTTGCGCGGAGGATCGAGCAGGCCGACCAGCCCGAGCAGGACGAGCGTCTTGGGCAAGTCGGCGGGAGCGAGATTTCGATCGGCGAGACCGGGATGATCGAGCCAGGCGAGCGCCAGCACCCGCTCGCCCTGAGCCGCCAGCTCGTCAGACGCGGCGAGGAAATGCGGGAGATTGATCGGCTGCGGACCGTCTTTCGCCTGCTGCCGATCGCAGTGCTCGAGGATGACTTCGGGCGCGCCTTTGACGAGAAGGAACTGACCGCCATCCGCCGCTTCATTGAGCGTGGCCATGAAGCGATGTTCCGACTCGAACGGAATCGCGTCGACGCGACGATAAGCCGATTGCTGCGCCTGCCGTTCCAGACCGATCTTGTTGGCAAACGGATACAGCGCGCCTTCCGTGGGATCGCCTTCGACCTTCCACAGGTCCTCCTCGAAGCGCAGCTCGGCGTCGTTGCACAGCATGGATACGCGGCCCATCAGATCAAGGACCGGATCCTTGCCCGCCGGCGCGCCGTCCCGCAGAACCTGTCCTGCGGGCGCATAGCCTTCGCCCTCGATCTTGTAGGCGGCGTCCGCAGTGACGGCCGACACCACCATCATTTCCATCAAGGTCAAGGTTCCGGTCTTGTCGGAACAGATCCGCGACACCGAACCCAGCGTTTCCACGGCAGGAAGCCGCCGGATGATGGCGTGGCGCTGGGCCATGCGTTGCACGCCAATGGCCAGCGTAATGGTGATGATCGCCGGTAAACCTTCCGGAATCAGCGACACCGCGATACCGACGACGGCCTGGAAAATCTCGACAAACGGCAAGCCTTCGACCCAGCGTCCATAGGCAAACACCAACGCGCCGATAACGAAGATAACGGCCGTGATCGCGTAGCCGAACTTCTTGATCTGACGCAGCAGCGGCGTCTCCAGGGCATTGACCGCCGCCAGCATCTGGTTGATGCGTCCGAGTTCGGTTTCGCTCCCCGTCGCAACGACCAGTCCCGTCCCGCGCCCGGAAACGACGAGGGTGCCGGAGTAGGCCATGCAATGGCGATCCCCGACCGTCGCATTGGCCGCGACGGGGTTGGCCGACTTGTCGCTTGGAACGGATTCGCCCGTGAGCGCCGCTTCTTCCATGCGCAGATTCTTGACATCAATCAGGCGCAGATCGGCGGGCACCTTGTCGCCCGATTCGAGTAGCACGATGTCGCCTGGCACCAATTGCTCGGACGCGATCATGCGGGTCTCGCCAGCGCGCAGGGTTCGCGCTTCCGCAGAAAGCATGTTGCGAATCGAATCCAGCGCCTTCTCGGCCTTGCCTTCCTGGACAAACCCAAGCAGGGCGTTGATGACGACGACGCCAAGGATGATTGATGCATCGATCCACAAGCCCAGCATCAGCTTGACGAAGCCGGCGCCGAGGAGCACATAGACAAGGATGTTGTTGAACTGGCCGAGAAACTTCATCAGCAGGCTTTGCTTGCCGGCTTCCGGCAGCCGGTTCGGACCGTACTTTTGAAGTCGCCCCGTCGCCTCTGCCGCATCCAGTCCCGACGCCGGATTGACGCCAAGCTTTTGCGCCGCGTCTTCCGCGCTCGCGGCATACCAGGCCGGAGCCTCCTGTTGCCGTCCTTCGCCTGCCGTTTCGTTCATCGCCCAACTCCACTGTGAGTCTTTAGCGGGTCAGATGCCGGGAACCGGTGAGAGAAGCACCACTGGGTCACGGGTGCGCATGGCTGGCGCAGACATGCGGAAAACAAGCGCTTTGCCGATCGACAAAACGACTTACCCAACCATGGCATGGGCACGGTTCCCCGGCCATGCTGGCTACCGGTAGCACAGTGTGTTGCGACAGGGTGTATAGCTGGCGTGAGGCTAGGGTAGGTGGCCGTCGCGGGACGCACGACATGCTGCAGTGCACTGCACTGCTGCCGGCTTGTCGCGAGGATGCAGGTGTCGGCGCGCGGCATGTCAGACGGACGCTGGCGAAAGTCTGGCCGTTGGCAATGCGCCCAGGGGCGCGTCGTGTTCGTCTGACTGCCCGTCAGGTCGAGATCGCCCTGGTGAGCGCGGCGAGCGCCGTCCGCGGTCATCTCGCAAAGCGTTGCGACGCCTTCGTTCGCGCGCGGACCGCTCCCTGTCGACCCTGAGAGTCAACCCCAACGAGGACGGTGCTCGCTTCGCATCCGCCTTGTGATGGGGGCGGCGCACACGCGATTGTCATCATTTCTATTTCATATTGGATACCCGGGACGACCCCGCCCGTCTCTGCGCGCTTGGCTCTCGCGTATCCGACAGCTGCCTCCATCTGGGGCGCCGACAAGGGTGTCGTCCGCCATGCCATTCCATTCGAATCGCGGGGTCCACGTCATGGACGCAGGAACGCAGTTGGCCCAGAGCCAGCAAATTGCCGCCAGGATCGCTCGCCTTTGGCATCAACGTACCCAGCATGCGCTGGAGCGCTACGGCGAGCAGGTGGGCCGGGTGCTGGAACGGCAATGGCGGGACGATGGCCTGCTCAAGGCGTGGGCCGCGCTTGCCAACCCGGTCGACGGCTGGCGCTATGCGGTGGATGCCGCGCAGCGCTCGGTCCTCTACTGGGACACCTTGCGCGAGCGCGGCTCGGCCTTCGTCGATGCCGCCGCGCAGGGGCTCAAGCCGGCCCTGCACTTCGACTATGAGACGGTGCTGGACGCGCGCCACTTCGAACGTCCGGTCAACTACGCCTTGCTGCGCATCCTGCCGCCGGACGGCGTGGTCGTCGATGGACGCAAGCGCCCCTATGTGATCATCGACCCCCGAGCTGGCCATGGCCCCGGCATCGGCGGATTCAAGGACGACTCCCAGGCCGGCGTCGCGTTGCGGGCCGGGCACCCGGTGTATTTCGTGATCTTCTATCGCGACCCCGAGCCGGGCCAGACCCTGCTGGATGTGTGCGCGGCGGAGCAACGCTTCCTCCGCAAGGTGCGCGACCTGCATCCGGACAGCCCCAAGCCCGCGCTCATCGGCAATTGCCAGGGCGGTTGGGCGGCCATGATGCTCGCCAGTTCAGACCCGGACACCACCGGACCCATCGTCATCAACGGCGCGCCCATGTCCTACTGGAGCGGCGCATGGAGCGAGGGTGCCGGCGACAACCCGATGCGCTACGCGGGCGGCCTGCTCGGCGGCACGTGGCTCGCCTCGTATGCCGCCGACTTGGGCGACGGCAAGTTCGACGGCGCCTGGCTGGTGCAGAACTTCGAGAATCTCAATCTCGCCAACACCTTCTGGGACAAGTACTACCACCTGTATGAGCACATCGACACGGAGCCGGAACGCTTCCTCGAATTCGAGCAGTGGTGGGGCGGCTTCTACCTGATGAACCGCGAGGAAATCGAATGGATCACGCGCAATCTCTTCGTAGGCAACAAGCTGTGGTCCGGTGAAGTGAGCGATGGCAGTGGCAAGTCGTTTGACCTGCGCGACATCCGCTCGCCGATCATCCTGTTTGCCTCGATGGGCGACAACATCACGCCGCCGCAACAGGCTTTCAACTGGGTGGCGGACCTCTACGGCAGCACCGAGGAAATCAAGGCGCGCGGCCAGGTCATCGTCGGCCTGATGCACGAGAGCGTGGGGCACCTGGGCATTTTCGTGTCCGGCAAAGTGGCCAGGAAAGAGCATGCGCAGATCGTCTCGGTCTTGCAGGCCATCGAGAGTTTTCCGCCGGGCCTGTATGGCATGAGCATCACGCCGTCCGCCGTGGCTGGGCAGGAGACGGCGTATGACGTGTCGTTCCGCGAATTGCGACTGGAGGAGGTCGCCGCGCAACTGAATCGATTCGGGCGCGTGGATGAACGACCATTCCAGGCCGTGGAGGAGATGTCGGAATTCAACCAGCTGGCGTACCAGTTGTTTGCCCAGCCTTTCGTAGAGTCCTTGTCGAGCGAGGCAGGCGCGCAGGTGCTGCGTGGCCTGCATCCGTTGCGCGTGCAACGATGGGCATGGTCCGACCTCAACCCGTGGCTATCGTGGCTGGGGCCAGCGGCGAAGAGCGTCAAGGCCGATCGCCATCCGGTGGGCGGCGCCAATGCCTGGCGACAATACGAGAAGGCCGGTGCCTCGTTGCTCAGTGCGTCGCTCGACTGTTGTACGGCGCTGCGTGATGCGGCGACCGAGTCCCTGTTCTTCGGCGTCTATGCCAACCTTTTTTCGCTGCATCTGGCGGATCGCCATCAGACGCGAAAGCAGGCGGCCCAGGCCGAGGTCGATCCACGCGAGCTGTCCTACGTGAGGCAGGCGCTGGCCGCCATCGCCGAGGGTGGCTATGCCCAAGCCGTGGCGCGCGTGGCTTACCTGCTGGAACGCAAGGGCGAGCCGCTGCTGTTGAGCCAGCTCGCCATGCGTGATGAGCTGTCGAAGGACTATGCCCAGTACCTGCCGCCCTTGTCGCGCGACGAGTGGCGTCGGATTCGCGGCGTGCAGGAAATTATCGTGCGTTATGAGCCAGCGCAGGCCGTGGCGACGCTGCCGCGCCTGCTTGCTGATCCCGAAGATCGTGCCCGCCTGTTGGGTTTGATTGACGCGCTGCTGGGCGATCGGCGCGTACAGAGCGCACCCCACACGTCGGAACAGGTATCGGCGATGGCGCAGATCCGCGGTGTGCTCGGCGAGCCATCGAAGTTGCCGCCGGCGGGGCGCGGGGCGCCGTCAACGCGCGCCTGATCATCTCGATAATCGTGTCATGGTCGCCAGGAGGCGTCGATGGAAGACAAGCGTGTTGTGGCACCGAACCCGATGACGCCTCGCTTCGTTATCGTCGATCAAGCCTGGCCAGCGTGGATCGCTTGAAGGAGCCGTCTCATGTCTATCGATGCATCGCGACCCATCCTGCAGGGGGCCAAGGCACTGGTCACCGGCATCGCCAACGAGCACTCCATTGCCTATGGCTGTGCGCGGGCCTTTCATGAGCTTGGCGCCGAGCTGGCGATCACCTATTTGAATGACAAGGCGCGACGTTTCGTCGAGCCGCTGGCGACGGCGTTGCAGGCCCCGCTGTTGCTGCCGCTGGACGTGTCGCACCCTGGCGAACTCGAGGCGCTATTCGAACGCATCGCCGCGGAATGGGGACAGCTCGACATCGTCGTGCATGCCATCGCCTGGGCGCCCAAGGACGACCTCGCCGGCGGCCTGCTGCAAAGTTCAAGCGAGGGCTTCGCCGCGGCGATGGATATTTCCTGCCATTCCTTCGTGCGCATGGCCAGGCTGGCGGCCCCGTTGATGAAGGATGGCGGCACGCTGTTGACCATGAGTTACTACGGCGCCAACAAGGTCGTGCCGAACTACAACCTGATGGGGCCGGTGAAGGCCGCGCTTGAATCCTGCGCGCGCTATCTCGCCTACGAGCTGGGCCCCCAGGGCATCCGTGTCCACGCCGTATCGCCAGGCCCGCTCAAAACGCGCGCGGCCAGCGGCCTCAAGGATTTCGACCTGCTTCTCAGCGAAGCCTCCCAGCGGGCGCCACTGGGAGAGCTGGTGGACATCATGGACGTCGGTTTCACCTGTGCATTCCTGGCGACCCCGTATGCTCGGCGTCTTTCCGGCGAGACGCTGTACATCGACGGCGGCGTCAACATCATGGCCTGAGGTCGTGCATCGAGCGCGGCCGGATGAGCAAGCCCAATCCTTGGTACAAGCGTTGGTCGAGAACGCAAAACCGGGACTTGCGAGCACAAAAAAGCGCTTCACGCCGCGAGGCGTAAAACGCTGTTTTGATTGGAATGAAGTGGTGGAGCGGAGGAGGATCGAACTCCCGACCTCTGCATTGCGAACGCAGCGCTCTCCCAGCTGAGCTACCGCCCCACACGAGCCATCGATATTACCAGTGGCTTCCAGCCTTCGCCAAGCCCCTGGGCGAGCCTTTGGTCAGGGCAGTAGACGCGTCAGTCCGTCATGCAGTACGTCGCGGCGCCAGCCTTCGAGAAACTCCGGCCACTGTGCCGTAACGACATATTCCTCAAGCACCTTGCGCGGGCAAAGCAGGCCGCCGGGCAGGTCCAGCTCAGTGGCGCGGGTATCGGTATAGGTTTTCATGGCGGCAAGCGCTTTCTTCGCCTCGCCCTGCGGGGACTCGGGGATGGGGTCGGCTGCTGCGACTTCTTCGGCGTCGAGTGGAAGACGAAGCAAGTCCAACAGCTCCACTCGCTGCGGTGAGCGCAGTGCCCGCTGTCCGCGCGTCCGTTGTTCCAGCGCGCTGGCTGAGGACGGTGGTTGCTGGGCCAGGCTCATGGCCAGCGCGTCCTCGAGCAACCACGGACGAGGGCGGTCAAGTGTGCGTGCGGACTGGTCGCGCCAGCGCAAGATCCGACGAAGCAGCGCACGCTGCTCCGGTCGCCATTCGGAAGCGCCGCGAAACGAGCGCTGCGGCTGCGGGTCGCCTTCGCGGTGACAGGCGCGCTGCTTGAGGCGCTCACAGTCTTCGGCATGCCAGGCCGTGCGATCGCGTTCTGCCAGGCGCGCAGCGAGCTGTTCGTGCACGGGCTTGAGATAGACCACGTCGAGCGTGGCGTATGCACGTTGCGATTCGGTAAGCGGACGCTGCAGCCAGTCGGAGCGCGTTTCGCCCTTATCCAGCTCGGCACCGGTCAACTCGGCAACCAGGGCCCGGTAGCTGATGCCCAGCCCCATGCCGACGAAGGCGGCGGCGATCTGGGTGTCAAACAGCTGGCGCGGTCCGTGTGGCAGCAGTGGCGACAGCGCTTCGAGATCCTCGCTGGCGCTATGCATGGTGGTAGTGGCGCCACCGTCGCCGATCAGCGGACGTAGCGCGTCGCCGATGTCGAAGGCCACGGGATCGACCAGTGCGTAGCGTCCATTCCATCCCAGCTGGATCAGGGCCAGCTGGGGGTAGAACGTATTGCGGCGCATGAATTCGGTATCGAAGCCCAGCACGGCATCGGCAGGCAACTCTCCCAGCCAGCTTTGCAGGGCGTCGCGGTGATCGATCCATGCTGCGTCGGGGGCGAGGGCGGAGTGTTGATGCATGCGTCTTCCTGGCGATGCAGAACGCGCATTCGCGCATTGTCCTGACATCGGTTTGTGCCTAAGGTTAAGCGGTGCACCATAGCAGGCCGACCAAGGACGCCCAACATGCCGAGCAAGGAATCCGTACGCCGCCAACGTGCCATGGGTGGAGCCCTGGGCGTTGCCGTGCTCGGCTTGGCGCTCGTTTTCCACTTCTTTCCACGCGTCTTTCATGTGGAGCCGTCGGTCGTCGCGGGGAAGCGCGCCATGAATCTTGGTCCGATCCCGAGCGTCGCCCCCGGGACGCCCGCAGCGCCGGCCCGGAGCGTCGCGGAGATCGACGCTGGTCCGCCCCTGACGCTGGCGCCCACGGAGGTCATCGTGGCGCGCCTTGGGCACAAGGACACCCATCTGCCCGAGCAGTTGAGTGCCGATACGCCTGAGGTCGAGGCGCTGCTGACTCGCGCGGGCAAGGCGCTGCGCGCCGGTCAGCTGGCGGGCGACGACAGTAGCGCTGTCGCACTCTACGAGCAGGCGCTAAAGCTGAAGCCGGACAGCCGTCGTGCGGCGCAAGGTTTGTATGAAGTACGCGCCCGCATGGTGGCGGAAATCAACCAGGATCTGGTAGTTGGCGACGCCGAGTCGGCCGGCGACCTGCTCGATACGCTCAAGGACATCCCCGATTCAAAAGATGACGTGGCCCAGCTCCAGGTGAAGCTGAAGACACTGTCGCAGGCGCGTCCGTTGCTGGCCAAGGCGGCCACCTTGCTGCAGCAGGGCAGCGCAGACCAGCCCAAGGGCGCCAATGCACTGGAGCTCTATCGCCAGGTGCAGCAGATGGACCCGGACAATGCCGTGGCGGAGCAGGGCGTGTTGCAGGTGCAGCGGGCCGTGCTTGACCGGGCACTGGCCGCGGTGGCGCAAAACGACTTCAAGGGCGCCGACCAGGCGCTAGGCGAGGCGGCGCAGATCCTCCCCGATTCGCCAGCGTTGCGGGATGTGCATACGCGTGTCGACGGCATGCGACAGGCGCGTGGGGCGGGCATTCTCGCCCAGGCTCGTTCGGCACTCGATGCCGGCAACCTGACCCTGGCCCAGCAATTGGCCGACCAGGCCAAGGCGATCAGCCCCGATCTGGCCGGTCTGAGCGATTTCAGCGAGCGCCTCACCAACTCAAGGCTCTATGCCAGCTTCAAGCCGGGCCAGGTTTTTACTGACCGTTTTGCGGATATGCCGGGACAAACGCCGTCGATGGTGGTGATACCCACGGGGACCTTCCAGATGGGCGCGCCTGATGCGGAGGCCGGACGGCAGGACGCCGAAACGCCGCAGCACGAGGTAACCATCGGCAAGGGCTTTGCGTTGTCCCGCACCGCCGTCACGGTAGGTCAGTTCCGCGAGTTCGTTCGCGCCAGTGGTTATCAGCCGGATTCGGTGAGGTTAGGCGGTGCCAGTGTTTACGACGAAGGCACCGGGGCGATGCGTGATGACGTCAACGCGAGCTGGGAGACGGATTATGCCGGTCGCACGGCCGACGCCCGCCTGCCTGTAGTCAACGTGTCGTGGAACGACGCCAAGGCCTATGTGGAATGGCTCAGCCAGCGCACCGGCAAGACCTTCCGCCTGCCCAGCGAGCCTGAATTTGAATACGCCCTGCGCGGCGGCACCACGACGCGCTACTGGTGGGGCGACGGCGGGCCGACCTCGAAAGTGGAAAACCTCACCGGAGGCAACGATCGCTCGCCGAGCGGGCGACGCTGGAGCAATGCTTTTCGCGGCTATAACGATGGCTCGTGGGGGCCGGCGCCCGTGATGAGTTATGCACCCAATCCGTTCGGTCTGTACGACATCAACGGCAATGTGTCCGAATGGGTCCAGGACTGCTGGCACGACAGCTACCTGCGCGCGCCCCGTGACGGCGGAGCCTGGGTCAATCCGGGTTGTAGCGTGCGAGTGGTGCGCGGCGGCTCCTGGGGCAGCTCGCCGGAACAGGTGCGCTCGGCCTATCGTCAAGGCGCCGATGCCAGTGTGCGCAGCGGTCGCGTCGGCTTCCGCATCTTGCGCGAGCTCTAAGGCCCAAGGCATACCGCCGTCGCAACCTCGCCGAGACGGCGCGCATCCATGGACACGGCCTCGGGCGAAGAGCGCTTTGGCGCTTGTGTTGTCGGCTGCCCGAACCGTAAAATGACCCGCTTTCGTGTAAGGGAATCATCGACTTAGGGCGGAGTGTCCGGAAGCTGGCGGGGTAGGGTGCAAGAGCGGATTCGTCCAGCTTTTCCCTTTAAAATCCGGTGCTTGCGGTAAGTTCCTCATAGTTGTTCTGATGCGAAAGTGGCGGAATTGGTAGACGCACTGGATTTAGGTTCCAGCGGGCTTGCTCGTGGGGGTTCGAGTCCCCCCTTTCGCACCATCCCTTACTGTTTTTACAGGCGGCCGGGGGCCGCCATGCGCCTGTGACGGGCGCACTTTCAGGTACTCCAGGAGACGTCATGCAGGTTTCGGTTGAAAACGTCGGCAAGCTCGAGCGCAAGCTCACGGTAAAGTTTCCCGCGCAGCGCTTCGAGTCGCAGGTGAGCGCACGCATTGCCGAGATGGGTCGCACTGTGCGCCTCAAGGGTTTCCGTCCGGGCAAGGTGCCGACTGCGGTGATCAAGCAGCGCTTTGGCGACCAGGTGCGTGGTGAAGTGCTCTCCGACCTGATCGGCAGCACGCTGCGCGAAGCGGTCGAACAGGAAAAGCTGCGCCCGATCGCCAACCCAGCGATCGACACCACGGGTAACCCGGTGGATGGCGAGATCGCCTATACCGCTACCTTCGAAGTGATGCCGGAGTTCCCGGAAGTCGACGTCGCCAAGCTGGAAATCTCCCGCCCGGTGGCGGAAGTGACCGATGCTGACATCGAAAAAATGATCGAGACCCTGCGCGCGCAGCGCCGCAGCTTCGACCCGGTCGAGCGCGCCTCGCTCGAGGGCGATTTCGTCATGTTTGAGTACTCGGCCCAGGCAGGCGATTACCGCTTCCCGGCCGACGGCCTGGAGCGTGCGGGCAGCGTGCTGGGTTCGGGCACCCTGTTCAAGGCGCTTGACGAGGCGTTGGCTGGCCGCAAGGCAGACGACGAATTCGATGCCGAGATCGCTTTCCCGGCCGATTTCCGCAACGAAAGCCTGGCCGGCAAGACTGCCCAGGTCCATTTCAACATCATCAAGGTGCAGGAGCCGAAGCTGCCCGAGGTGGATGGCGAGTTCGCCAAGCTGTTCGGCATCGTCGATGGCGACTTGGAAAGTTTCCGCAAGGAAGTCCGCGCCAACCTCGAACGCGAACTCAAGGCGACGCTGATGGCCCGCCTCAAGTCCGAAGTGGCCGAGAAGCTGGCCGACGCGCATCCGGACCTGGATGTGCCGAACGTGATGGTGCAGTCCGAGGCGCAAAACCTGGCCCAGGGCAGCGTGCCGCGCGGCCAGCAAGTGCCGCCGCAGCTGATCGAGGCCGCCTCGCCGATCGCCCGCAAGCGTGTCATTGCCGGTCTGCTCATGGGTGAGATCGCCCGCAAGCAGTCGCTGGTGATCGACCGTACCCGCATTGCCGAGCAGCTCGCGGCCATCGCCTCGACCTACGAGGAGCCGGAAAAGGTCATTGAACTCTATAATCGTGACCCCCAACTGATGTCAGGGCTGCAGAATCGCGTGATGGAAGACCAGGTGGCAGAGTGGGTGGCAGATCACGCCAGCACCACGGTGCAGAACCTGGGCTTCGACGAGGTGATGCGCCCGGTCAGTGCCTGAGGCATCCTTCAGGCCTATCAACCGGAGAGCGACAAGCATGGCCATGGACCCGATCCAGAACCTCAACCTGGTACCGATCGTCGTCGAGCAGACCGCCCGCGGCGAGCGCTCGTACGACATCTATTCGCGCCTCCTCAAGGAGCGCGTGATCTTCCTCGTGGGCGAGGTGAACGATCAGGTGGCAAACCTGCTGGTCGCGCAGATGCTGTTCCTTGAATCGGAGAACCCGGACAAGGACATCCATCTGTACATCAACAGCCCGGGCGGTGCCGTTACCGCCGGGCTGGCGATTTACGACACCATGCAGTTCATCAAGCCCGACGTCAGCACCATGTGCATCGGTCAGGCCTGCAGTGCGGCGTCGCTGCTGCTGATGGCCGGCGCCAAGGGCAAGCGTTATTCGCTGCCCAACTCACGCGTGATGATCCACCAGCCGTCCGGTGGCGCTCGCGGCCAGGCGACCGACATCGAGATCCAGGCCCAGGAAATCCTGTACCTGCGCCGCCGCCTGAACGATATCTACGTTCAGCACACCGGCCAGCCGCTGGACAAGATCGAACGGGATATGGAGCGCGACCGCTTCATGAGCGCCGAGGCGGCCAAGGAATACGGCCTGATCGACTCGGTCCTCGACCGTCGCGCCGTCGATACGGTGAAATCGGCCTGATTTCAGGCGTCCGGCCCCGGTTCTGCCAGTCGTTCCGCGTCTCGCTGCAGACGCGGAACCCTGTGCTATTCTCAAACCGCAACCGATTTACCAGCAGGATCCAAGCATGAGCGACGAGCGGCAGGGCCGTTCCAACGACAGCGGCAAGATTCTCTACTGCTCTTTCTGCGGCAAGAGCCAGCATGAAGTGCGCAAGCTGATCGCGGGTCCGTCCGTGTTCATTTGCGATGAGTGCGTAGAGCTTTGCAACGACATCATCCGCGAGGAACTCGAGGAGAAGGCCGCCTCCGGGCGCAGCCAGCTGCCCAAGCCCCGTGAGATCATGGAGACGCTTGACCAGTATGTGGTCGGCCAGACCCGCGCCAAGAAAGCGCTGGCGGTGGCTGTGTACAACCACTACAAGCGCATGGAGTCGCGCCAGAAGAGCGACGACGTCGAGCTGGGCAAGTCCAACATCCTGCTGATCGGACCCACGGGTTCGGGCAAGACGCTGCTGGCCGAAACGCTGGCGCGCCTGCTCAACGTGCCGTTCACCATCGCCGACGCGACCACCCTCACCGAGGCGGGTTACGTGGGTGAGGATGTGGAAAACATCATCCAGAAACTGCTGCAGAAGTGCGACTACGACGTCGAGAAGGCGCAGTCGGGCATCGTCTATATCGACGAAATCGACAAGATCTCGCGCAAGAGCGAGAACCCGTCGATTACCCGCGACGTTTCTGGCGAAGGCGTGCAGCAGGCGCTGTTGAAGCTGATCGAGGGCACGTTGGCCTCGGTGCCGCCGCAGGGCGGTCGCAAGCATCCGCAGCAGGAATTCCTGCAGGTCGACACCAAGAACATCCTGTTCATCTGTGGCGGCGCATTTGCCGGACTGGAAAAGGTCATTCAGCAGCGTTCCGAGACCACCGGCATCGGTTTCTCGGCCGAGGTGCGCAGCAAGGAGCGGCGGGAGAATCTGGGCAAGGTGCTGGCGGATGTCGAGCCGTCCGACCTGGTGCGTTATGGTCTGATTCCCGAGTTCGTCGGTCGTCTGCCAGTGGTGGCCACTCTGGAGGAGCTGGACGAGCCGGCGCTCGTGCAGATCCTCACGGAGCCGAAGAACGCCGTCACCAAGCAGTTCAAGAAGCTGTTCGAGATGGAAGGTGTCGAGCTGGAGTTCCGCCCGGAAGCGTTGCAGGCGATTGCCCGCAAGGCATTGAAGCGCAAGACGGGCGCTCGCGGCCTTCGCACCATTCTCGAGCAGGTGCTGTTGGACACGATGTACGAACTCCCGTCGCTGGAGCACGTGAGCAAAGTCGTGGTTGATGATGCAGTGATCGATGGGCAGGCCGAGCCATATCTCATCTATCGCGGCAACCTCAAGCAACCGCGTGCAGCAGGCGAGGGCGGCGACGCCGCCTGACTCACTGCAACGTCGCATAGCTAGCGCGATGGCCTCGGCAAAACTGCCGGGGCCATTTCGTTTTTGTGGTTTGTCATGCACTTGTGTGCGTGGTCGTATGCCACCACTTGACGTACAGAAGGCCCCGGCGCAGTGTCGGGGCGAACGACATACTCATCCACGAGAGACTCTCTTCGATGGCAAAGAACGCCCCCAACCCCCAGGCCACCGGAGCCGTGCTGGAAGCCCTGCCAGTACTGCCCCTGCGTGACGTGGTGGTCTATCCCCATATGGTCATTCCGTTGTTCGTCGGGCGTGACAAGTCGATGCGTGCCTTGGAGCGCGCCATGGAGGGCGAGCGCCAGATTCTGCTGGTGGCGCAAAAGAGCCCTGATATCGATGATCCCGCCATCGGCGACCTGCACGAGATCGGTACGCTCGCTGGCGTTCTGCAGTTGCTGAAGCTTCCCGATGGCACGGTCAAAGTGCTGGTCGAGGGACAGGCTCGCGTTGCTGTGGAGAACTTCAACGAAGACGGCGGCATGCTTACTGCAACGTCGCGCATCATTGAGCCGGTCTACAGCAACAAGGAGCGCGAGCTCGACGTGGTGTCGCGCACGCTGGTTTCGCTGTTCGAGCAGCTCGTCAAGCAGAGTCGTAAATTGCCGCCGGAAGTGCTCGCTACGTTGTCGGGCATTGATGATCCCTCGCGTGTTGCCGACTCCATCGCGGCGCATCTCTCCGTGCGCATGGCCGACAAGCAAAAGGTGCTGGAGACGGCCGACGTCGGTCAGCGCCTTGAATTGTTGATCGGACTGGTCGATGGCGAGATGGATTTGCAGCAGGTCGAAAAGCGCATCCGCGGCCGCGTCAAGTCGCAGATGGAAAAGAGCCAGCGCGAGTACTACCTCAACGAACAGATGAAGGCCATCCAGAAGGAGCTCGGCGAGAGCGAGGAAGGCCCGAACGAGATCGAGGAGCTGCAGAAAAAGATCGAGGCTGCCGGGATGCCCAAGGCCGTGCTGGCCAAGGCGCGCCAGGAATTCGGCAAACTGCGCCAGATGTCGCCCATGTCCGCCGAGGCTACGGTAGTGCGTAACTACCTGGACTGGCTGGTCGGCGTGCCGTGGAAGAAGCGCAGCAAGGTGCGCAAGGATTTGCAGATGGCACAGGAGGTGCTCGATGCCGATCACTTCGGTCTGGAGAAGGTCAAGGAGCGCATCCTCGAATACCTCGCCGTGCAGCAGCGCGTGAATACCATGCGCGGCCCCATCCTGTGCCTGGTGGGTCCGCCGGGCGTGGGCAAGACGTCGCTGGGTCAGTCCATCGCCAAGGCGACGAACCGAAAGTTCGTCCGCATGAGCCTTGGTGGCGTGCGCGACGAAGCCGAAATTCGTGGTCATCGTCGCACCTATATTGGTTCCATGCCGGGCCGCATCGTGCAGAACCTCAACAAGGTGGGATCGAAGAACCCGCTGTTCGTGCTCGACGAGATCGACAAGATGTCGATGGATTTCCGCGGTGACCCGTCGTCGGCCCTGCTCGAGGTGCTCGATCCGGAGCAGAACCATGCGTTCAACGACCACTATCTGGAAGTTGACCTGGACCTCTCCGAGGTCATGTGGGTCGCCACGGCCAACTCGCTGAACATTCCCGGTCCCTTGCTGGATCGCATGGAAGTGATCCGTATTCCGGGTTACACCGAAGACGAGAAGCTGGGTATTGCACAGAGGTACCTGTTGCCCAAGCAGCTCAAGGCCAATGGCCTAAAGCCAGAGGAGTTGAGCGTCGACGAGACGGCCTTGCGCGATATCGTGCGCTACTACACGCGAGAATCCGGGGTGCGCAATCTCGAGCGCGAGATTTCCAAGATCTGCCGCAAGGTGGTGAAGGAGCTTACGTTGGGTCAGATCAAGAAGGGTTCGGCCACAAAGGATCAGGCCAAGAAAGCGGTTGCAGCCGTAAAGACGGCCAAGACCAAGTCGAAGGCGCCCGGCTATGCCGCGGTGAACTCAGAGAATCTCGGGCATTATCTTGGCGTTCGTCGCTTCGATTTTGGCCGTAAGGAACTTCAGAACGAGGTGGGGCTGGTCACGGGGCTGGCATGGACCCAGGTTGGCGGCGAACTGCTCAGCATCGAGGCATCGGTGGTGCCGGGCAAGGGCCGCTTGGTGAACACCGGGCAGCTTGGCGACGTGATGAAAGAGTCGATCCAGGCGGCACTGTCAGTGGTCCGCGCGCGTGCCGATCAGCTTGGCATCGATCCGGAATTCCACCAAAAGCTGGATATCCATATCCACGTGCCGGAAGGCGCTACGCCGAAAGACGGCCCTAGCGCGGGTATCGCCATGTGCACCGCCTTGGTGTCCGCACTTACCAAGGTGCCGGTGCGCTCCGAAGTGGCGATGACGGGTGAGATCACCCTGCGTGGTCGCGTGCTGCCGATTGGAGGGCTCAAGGAGAAGCTGCTGGCTGCCCATCGTGGTGGCATCACCACGATCATCATTCCTGAGGACAACAAGAAAGACCTTGCGGATATTACGCAAAACATCACCAGCTCGCTGGATATCCATCCCGTGCGCTGGATCGATGAGGTGCTCGACATTGCCCTTGAGCGCCCCCTGCAGCCACTGCAGGCCGTTGAAGACGGTAGCAAGCCCAAGGTCGAGGCGCCGATTGACGATGCCCAGGACGAGTCGCAGGAGTCGTATACGCGGCCGCACTGATTCGTGACCTGTTTCACCCTTGAAAAAACGGGCGGTCTTCCGCCCGTTTTTTTTGCCCGGGTCATGGCGATGCTGGCCCCGGTCGCTAGCGTTTCGGTCACCACTTTGCAAGCGATCTCGGATAACGCTGAACTGCGGGAACCCTTGGTATTGCTTGTCATTGCGGACCCTGTAGGCCACTGGTATAAAGGCGACACCGCAGCCTGACGCCGAGCACGATGCGCAGTGATGCGGGGTTGCTTGGCGGCGCCTCGATGGCCAGTCATCAAGGGGGCGTCGTCTTGTCCCAGACTGACCACGCGGGCTGCATAACCGTTTAAGGGAGTGTCTCAATGAATAAAACCGATCTGATCAATGCCATTGCCGAAAAGGCCGAACTCACCAAGGCTGACGCTGGCCGTGCTCTCGAGGCTTTCTTCGAGACCGTGCAGAAGGCGCTGAAGAAAGGCGACGACGTGTCGGTGGTGGGTTTTGGCACCTTCACCGTGCGCAAGCGCGCTGCTCGCACCGGCCGCAACCCGCGCACCAATGAGACGATCAAGATCAAGGCCTCGAAGGTTCCGGCATTCAAGGCTGGCAAGACCCTCAAGGATGCCCTAAACTAAGCGGCTCTTCTGCTTGGTTTCGGGTGCTTAGCTCAGCGGTAGAGCGTCGCCCTTACAAGGCGAGGGTCGTAGGTTCGATCCCTACAGCACCCACCAGAAAAATGCGGAGCGGTAGTTCAGTCGGTTAGAATGCTGGCCTGTCACGCCGGAGGTCGCGGGTTCGAGTCCCGTCCGCTCCGCCACAGTTCGCAAGGGCGCCCGTGTGGCGCCTTTGTTTTTTAAGCGCCGCGCACATGGTGCGCCGAACAACGAATAGCCGGGAACAATCCATGCTGCAGGCAATACGTAACAAGCTACACGGGTGGCCTTCTGTCGTCATTCTGGGCATTTGCGTTTTCGCTATCTCGTTCTTCGGCATCGAGTCTTATTTCAGCTCGCGGACCGATACCTACGTGGCGATGGTTGGCAAGCACGAGATCAGCCAGCAGCAATATCAGGAGCGGATGAACCAGCTGCGCCAGCGTGCCATGGCCCAGCAGGGCGACCATTTCGATCCCACGATCTTCGAGCAACCCGAAGCGAAGCGTCAGGTGCTCCAGCAGCTGATCGACGAGCAACTGCTGCTACAGGCTAACGAGAAGCTGGGCATGCGGGTATCGGACATTGCCGTGCGCGACCTGATTGCCGGGATCCAGGCATTCCAGGTCAATGGCCAGTTCGACGCCAATACCTACCGTGCCGTGCTAGCCGCGCAAAACAAGTCGCCGGGCATGTTTGAGAACGATGTACGCGCGTCGCTGGAGACCTCGCTCCTTCCGGAGGCCATTTCTGCCAGTACGTTCGTGACCGACGCCAACATGGATCGCTACCTGGCGCTGCGCGCACAACGCCGCGACCTGCGCTGGTTCGCATTGCCGCGTCCGGCATTGACCGACACGCAAGTGAGCGATGCGCAGCTGGAGGCGTTTTACAAGGAACATCAGTCGGACTTCATGAACCCCGAGCAGGTCTCGTTGAAGTTCATCGAAGTCAACGGCGCTGACCTCAAGCTCGACGCGCAGCCGAGTGAGGACGACCTCAAGAAGCGTTACGAAGACGAAAAGCAGCGCTTCGTGCAGCCAGAGCAGCGTCTCGTTTCGCACATCCTGATCAACGTGCCGAAGAACGCCACGCCGGATCAGCAGAAGGCGGCCTTGGCCCGGGCTGAAAAGATTGCCAGCGAAGCCACCCCTGAAGATTTCGCCAAGCTGGCCGAGCAGAATTCGGACGACTTGGGTTCGAAGCGTTCGGGCGGCGACCTGGGCTGGCTGGAAAAGGGTGTCACCAACCCGGCTTTCGATACCGCGCTGTTCTCGTTGCAGAAAGGGCAGGTTTCCAAGCCAGTATTGTCCGACGAGGGCTATCACGTGCTCTGGCTGCGCGACGTTCGCAGCGGTCAGGCCAAGCCTTTTGCGGAAGTGCGTGAACAGATCGCCAAGGATTACCTGACCACTGAGCGCGATCGCAGGTTCAGCGAACTGGCGGGCAAGCTGACGGATCAGACCTATCAGAATCCCTCTTCGCTGGAGCCGGCGGCGCAGGCCTTGGCCCTGCCCATCCAGACCACCGGGCTGTTCTCGCGCAAGGGCGGCGAAGGTCTGCTGGCGAATCAGAAGCTGGTCGAGTCGGCGTTCTCCGACGACGTGCTGACGCAGGGCAATAATTCAGGCCTGCTCGACCTGGGCTCCAACCACGCCGTGGTGATTCGGGTCGACAAGCACGTACCCACTGCTGCACGTCCGTTGGCCGAAGTGCGCGATCAGGTCCGCCAGAAGATTCTGGACGAGCGCATTGTCGCTGCGGCTCTGAAGCGTGCGGATGGTTTGCTCGAGCGCTTGCAGAAGGGCGAGGACATGCAGGCCGTGGCGGCCTCGACCGGCGCTGCCCTGCAGACGGTCCCGGAAGCCATTCGCGTGCAGCAGGAACTACCCGCTGAAGTGCTTGATCAGGCCTTCCTGTTGCCGCATCCGGTGGCAGGCAAGCCGCAGTTCGCGCGTGTCCAGATGCGTGATGGCAGCTTCGCCGTCGTGGCCGTCGACAAAGTGCAGGACGGCGATCTGACCAAGGTGACACCGGAGCAGCGCACCATGCTGCGCACCCAGATGGCCCAGGCCTACGGCGCCATTGCGACGCATGAGTTCATCGAAGCGCTGAAGGCGAAGACCGAGATCAAGATCGCTACCGAGCGCCTGTAACCCGGCGCCGCCGTGATGAAGTAAAGAAAAGGGCGGCCGGATGGCCGCCCTTTTTATTTGGAATATCCATGGGAGGGGGCTAGACGCCGGTCATGCCCAGGATGTTGTAGCCGGCATCGACGTGGGTGATCTCGCCGGTGACGCCCGAGGCGAGATCGGAACACAGAAATGCGCCCACGTTGCCGACTTCATCAATGGTGACGCTGCGGCGCAGCGGTGCATGTTCATCGACATGGTCGAGCATCTTGCGGAAATTCGCGATGCCGGTTGCAGCAAGCGTCTTGATCGGGCCGGCGGAGATGGCGTTGACGCGAGTGCCCTCCGGACCGAGGTTGAAGGCGAGATAGCGTACGTTCGCCTCAAGGCTGGCCTTGGCCAGGCCCATGACGTTGTAGTTGTCCATGGCGCGCTCGGCGCCAAGGTAGCTGAGCGTGAGAATGGCGCCACCGCGTCCGGCCATCATCGGCCGGGCTGCCTTGGCCAGTGCGGCCAGGCTGTAGCTGGAAATATCGTGCGCGATGGTGAAGTTCTCGCGCGTGAGATGGTCCAGAAACTCGCCCTGCAGTGCTTCTCGTGGTGCAAATCCCACGGAGTGCACGAGGATGTCAAAGCCGTCCCAATGCTTGCCTAGCGCGGCGAACAGGTGCTCGATCTGCGCGTCATCGGCTACATCGCAAGGCAGCGCGATGTTGGAGCCGAAGGTATTTGCGGCTTCGTCGACGCGGTCCTTCAGGCGATCGTTCTGATAGGTAAAGGCGAGTTGTGCACCTTCTCGATGCATCGCGTTGGCAATGCCCCAGGCAATCGAGCGCCGACTCGCAATGCCGACGACAAGCGCCCTTTTGCCGTGCAGGAATCCCATGCGTCCTCCCAGCCATAGAAAGCGCGCCCAGCGGCGTTGCCCGCTGAGTCTAGCAGTGGGTGGGCGGGCCAGGCGGGGCGCCCCCGAAGGAGCGACGCCGCGCGCCCTGTCAGCCCGGGGAAGTGACCTTCAGCACCTGGCCCGGCTTGACGCCAGGTCCCTGCAGGTGGTTCCACTGTTCCAGCTGCTTGATGTCGACCGAGTAGAGGCGTGCGATGCTCCACAGGCTTTCACCGGATTTTACGGTATGCGTCTTCGCCGATAAGGAGGTCCGCTTCGCTTTCGAGGCTGGCGCCGAAGCCTCGGAACGATCATCGGTGGCCCCATTCAGGACGGCGGCCAGCGGAGGTAGTACCGCGGCGCCTGGCACGCTCTGAACATCGCCGCCACTTTCGTTGTCGGCAATCAGCGAGCTGCGGAACTGCTGCACGCGGTTGCTGGGTATCAGCAGGTAGGACGCGGCGCTTGTGTCGACCATGCCGTTACGGAAGCCGGCATTGAGCTCCTTCAACTCGCTTGACGACATGCCGGCATGGCTGGCGGCGTGTTCTATCGGCATGGAGCTGTTTACGTTCACGGCAACCAGGCGTTGCTCGGAGGGGAGTAGCGGCAGACTCACATTGAAACGGGCAGGCTCACGGATGACACAGGCAATGGCCAACAGCTTGACCAAGTGCTCGCGGGTAACGCGTTTTACCGGCAGCTTGGGTACGACGGGTTCGGCTGCAGGCACGCCATGCTGGTCCACCATTCGGCGCACACCGAACTCGCCGGCGTTATAGGCGTAGTCGACCAGGCGCCAGTCGCCAAGATCATCGTGATAGCGGCTCAGCATCGACATGATGGCATCCGTGGCCGCTGGAACGTCCATACGGCCGTCGAAGTTCCTGTCGACGCGAATGCCCATCGCACTCGCGGTGGAGAGCATGATCTGCCACATGCCTGACGGCATGTTCTTGCCGCCTGACACCGGTCGATACTGACTTTCTATCCACGGCAACAAGGCGAATTCGCCGGCGACGTCATGCTTGGCGGCGATCTGCTGCACGTAGGCGAGTCGAGGTGCGATCGTGCCCATCTGGCTTTCGAATTGTTGTGGATTCTGGGTATAGCGACGGGCCCATTCCATGATGCCCGGATCGGCATCGCAGTCCGCCATGGCGAAGCTGCCGCGCAGTTGATCCCAGATATTGGCGTTGTCGTCGCCGGGTGTTGCCGGGCCGGCGACCGCATGGCTGATGTCACGCACAGGCTCAGGGACTGGCGCCTGTACGACGGGGGCGTGCGGCTTCTGGGTCGTTGGCGTAGCGCAGGCGGCCAGCAAGATCGACATGGCCAAGGGTAGGGTGCGTAGGCGTCGGCTCATCATCCGCGGAATACGTCCTTGTTGGCGCGTAGCGCGGCGAAACGCGCAACACGGTCACCGTCGACGCCGTGATGGCGACCCCATGCGATCACGGCGTCGCAGTCCGTGCGCAGAAACGGATTCGTCGCCCGCTCGGTATCCAGCGTGACAGGCAGGCTGGGGCGATCGTGCGCACGCAATGCCGCTACTTCTTGTTGACGGGCGGCCAAGGCCGCATTGGCGGGTTCGATGGTCTGCGCGAAGCGGCCATTTGCCGCGGTGTATTCGTGTGCGCAACAGACCAGCAGATCACCGGGCAGGTTGGCGAGTCGATCGAGTGAAGCGAGCATTTGTATGGGCGTCCCTTCGAACAGACGTCCGCAACCCATACTGAAGAGCGTGTCGCCACACAACAAAACGCCCTCGCCGGCATAGGCGATATGCGTGCTGGTGTGTCCCGGCACGGCGATGACGTCGAAGCGTGCCCGCGGGTAATCGAGAGCTACGACATCGCCGCCACCGACGCGAAGCGCCGCGACGGCGATGCGTTCATCGTGCGGTGCGTAGACAGGTACCGGATGCTTGGACAGCAATGCCTCGGTGCCGCCGATATGATCGTGGTGATGATGGGTCAGCAGGATCGCGCGTAGCTGGAGTCCGCGCTCCTTCAGGGCTGCCTCGACCGGAGTGGCTTCACCCGGATCGACGACGATGGCTTGGCCTGCATCATCGTGCAGCAGCCAGATGTAGTTGTCGGCAAGCGCCGGTAACGGTACGACGTGCAAGGAGATCGCCTCCGCGGTTTCGTATCGACTGGCGCAGGCATCTATGCATGCGCGAAGTGGCCGACTATAAAGCGGGTCGGCGGCGCACTCGTTAGTGAGACGTTAATCGGGGGCGATGCCGTTCAGACTCGTGGACCGGTCGTGGGTGCTGGTGCAAACCAGGACACGTTATGGGTGGCTGCCGGTACACTGTCGATATCGACACATACCGGGCCGCCCAGGCATGTCGCAGCGCGACCAAGACATCTACACCAGCACGCCGTTGCGCAGCCTGCTCGCCGAAGAGACGGTGGCCCTGGTGCCGGAATTGCAGCGTTGCAGCGGCACGCATGCGCTACTGGTCAGTGCCGCGCCAGACGACGTACCGCCCGTCTTACCCTTGCTCGGCAACTGGACCCGATTGCGCCTTAACGCTGATCGTTACGGGGGCGACGTGTATGGGCGCAGTGACGAAGCGCTCCCCTTCCTGGACGACGCGTTCGATCTGGTGCTGTTGCGTCATGCGCTGGAAGTATCCGGTACGCCGCAGGCGCTGCTGGAAGAGGCTTCGCGCGTATTGGCACCAGGAGGCATCTTGGCGCTCACTGGCTTGCATCCGTTCAGTGCCTGGCTGCCGTGGATGATGTGGCGTACTCGCGGGCGCCCGCCCGCCCTGCGTTCGCCGCTGTTGTTGGAACGGTGGGCTCGGCGGCTTGACCTGGACATTGAACGAGTGGAGCGGGTTGGCCGTCTCTGGCCCAGCAGCAGCGTCGGCCTGGATGCAGCACATAGTCTCGGTGGAGGGTATCTGCTGATCGCGCGCAAGCGGCGTCGCATGGCAACGCCCATCCGCCTGAAGCCAAAACCCGTGTCCGCGCCTGTGAATGTGGGATTGGCGCCCGGCGCGCGTCGCAACGCGGCACCATGACAAATAACGATTGCAATGATGGGTAACAATGACTGACGTGCAAGCTTTTACGGATGGCGCGTGCCTGGGTAATCCCGGGCCGGGTGGATGGGCTGCCTTATTGCGTGCCAAGGGAACCGAGCGGATGCTCGCCGGTGGCGATGCGGCCACCACCAACAATCGCATGGAACTGATGGCTGCCATCGGTGCCTTGGAAGCGTTGACGCGCCCCTGCAAGGTCTCGCTGACAACCGACTCTCGCTATGTGATGCAAGGTATCGAGGAATGGGTGCCGAAGTGGCGCGCCAACGGTTGGCGCACGGCTGACAAGAAGCCTGTGAAAAACCAGGACTTGTGGGAGCGTTTGTCCGCGGCGACTCAGATGCATGAAGTGCGCTGGCACTGGGTGAAAGGCCATAACGGCCATGCCGAGAACGAGCGTGTCGATCAGGCGGCGCGCGAGCAAGCCGAGCAGTTCAGGAGCAAGGCATGAGACAGATCGTGCTCGACACCGAGACCACGGGCCTCGAAGTGCGGCAGGGTCATCGACTGATCGAAATCGCCTGCGTGGAGATGATCGGGCGTCGCCCGAGCGGCCTTCATTATCAGACCTATCTCAATCCGGATCGCGCGATCGACGAAGGCGCGCGCCAGGTCACCGGCATTGAAGATGCGTTCCTGCTCGACAAGCCGCATTTCATCGATGTGGTGGACGAGTTTCTGGCCTTCATCGAGGGGGCCGAACTGATCATCCATAATGCCAGCTTCGACGTCGGGTTTCTGGATGCGGAACTGGCGCGCGCGGGTGAGCACTACGGCCGCATCGCCGATCGCTGCAGCGTGCTCGATACGCTGGTGATGGCGCGCGAGCGTTATCCGGGGCAGCGCAATAGCCTCGATGCGTTATGCAAGCGCCTTGGGGTGGACAATTCGGCGCGTGACCTCCACGGCGGCCTGATCGATGCGCAGCTGTTGGCCGAGGTGTATCTGGCGATGACCTCGGGTCAGGTCGGACTCGACCTCGGCTTTGATGGCGCGCAGGAGCAGGGCGGGTCAGTGGCGATGGCACCCTTGGTGCTCGATCGTCGACCACGCGTATTGCGCGCGAGCGACGAGGAGATTGCCAGCCATGAACATCGCCTCGATGGGCTGGACAAGAGCGCCGGTGGGATCAGCGTGTGGCGTCGCGAGGAAGCTGGCACCGTCAATTAGCCGGCTAGGGCGACCGGCACTAATCTCTGTCGGTTGCACGAGGCTCGCGAAGATCCTCAGTTGACGCGCGCGAGGATCGCCGTGATGTTGTCGCTGCCGCCGCCGTCCAATGCGGCGAGCAGCAGATGTTCGACGCACTCCTGGGCCGACAGGTCCTGGCGTGACACGATGCTTGCGATGGTGGTGTCGCCGACTTCTTCGGTCAGCCCGTCGCTGCACAGCAAAAAGCATGTGCCTGGCTCCAGTCGGCCGCGCGCCATCCCGATATGTAGCTGATCGGCGGCCGTGATGCCGAGGGCCTGGGTGATCACGTTGCGCTGCGGATGACGTGCGGCCTGCGCCGGATCAAGCGTGCCGGCGGCGACCAGTTCCTGCACCAGCGAATGATCGTGACTGACCTGACGCAGATGGTTCTGCCACAAATAGACACGACTATCGCCGACCCAGACCACTTCGTAATTTTCCGGACCCAGCCTTAGCGCGGCAATCGTGGTGCCCATGGGGCGAGGGTCGTTGAAGCTACGGCTGAACTGGATCAGCCGCTCGTCTGCGGCACGAACCGCTTCAACGAGGCTGTGCCCGCGCGCAACCAGGTCCGCGACGGCATCGCGTACCAGGGCTGATGCCACCTCACCGTGCTGATGGCCGCCCATGCCGTCGGCGACCAGAAACAGGCCGAGCGAGGCGTCGGCGTAATAAGTGTCTTCATTGCGCGTACGACGCAATCCAACGTGGGTTCCGTGTCCGAATTCAATCATGGGAGACCTGGATTGGCGGGTCGTTGGGAGCATGACGGATGTGGGGGGATTGCGCAAAGAAGCGAGTCAGTGATCGGCTGATTTGGCCTGAGCTGAAGATGTGATGTTGTGCGAAGCGAGGCGTGGGGACTGAGGGGTGGGATTGTCGGGTCCATCCATGGACCCGACCCCTTCGCGCTTGCGCGCTACGGGGCCAGCCTGCGGCTGTCCAAAATGGTTCCGGACCATTTTGTCGAACCGAGTGGGTTCGTCCACACCACCCTCTCCGCCAGAAACGCAAAACGCCCCACGAGGGGGCGTTTTGCGTTTCTGGCGGAGAGGGTGGGATTCGAACCCACGGTACGCTTACACGTACGCCTGATTTCGAGTCAGGTACATTCGACCACTCTGCCACCTCTCCAAAAACGGTGCGTGTGGTCCACGCGAGCCGGCAATCTTACGCGGACTGGGGCGTGCTGACAACTGGTTTTGCGATTCAGGCCCCTGCGATTTATTGCAGGGCCGCGCCCCAGCGGTCGTTGCGGGGCAGGTAGTGGTTGCCGGGGTCGAGTGAGACCGCAACGCGGGTAGCGCGGCCGGTGATTTCGTGGCGGGGGAAGAAGCCGAAGTAGCGCGAATCGGCGCTGTTGTCGCGGTTGTCGCCAAGTAGCAGGTACTGGCCGGCGGGCACGGTAACGGGCCCGAAATCGTTGCTATGACCTGCCTGGGCGATCGACCAGCGCACCGGATGATGCATGGCGCCGACATTTTCCATGGCGTATCGCGCAGGGTCCTCGCGATCGTCGCGGATGCCTTGTACAGCGATGGGTTCGTAGCTGGCGGGTTGGCCGTTGATGTAGAGGTGGTTTTGTTGGAGCGCGATCTCGTCGCCGGGTACGCCAATCACCCGCTTGACCAGCCGTTCGTTGGCACCGGCGGAGTCCAGCACCACGATGTCGCCACGTTGTGGGTCGGCGCGATGGATCAGCGAGATATGGGTAAACGGGACGCGCACATCGTAGGCGGCCTTGTCGACCAGGATGCGGTCGCCGATGCGGATGGTGGGTTGCATCGAGCCGGTGGGAACCACGTTCCAGTCCGCGATGGCGCTGCGGAATATGACCATGCAAAGCATGAAGGTGACGAAGCCCTTGTTGCGGGAGATAAGGCCCAGGACGGCGCGCATGGTATTCCCCTTCGTGAGGCCGGCGGGAGCCGGCCGTGCCAAGCAGAGACTCGGTCGCGCCCGCAAAGTTTCCTCGAAGCGGGCTTTATTTGTAGCAGCGCACCCAGTGCGCGAAAAGCCTACGCAGCGGCGACGCGGCAACTCCGCGTTCGCGCACAGGGTGCGCTCCTATAAGAAAAAAAGGAAAGGGGCGGTGTCGCCACCGCCCCTTGGTTCGCTTGCTATCGGCTTCAGGCCGACTTGCGCTTGGCCAGTCGCAGCCAGGTATCGACCACGGTGTCGGGGTTGAGCGATACCGACTCAATGCCCTGGTCCATCAGCCACTCGGCGAGATCCGGATGATCGGACGGGCCCTGGCCGCAGATGCCCACGTACTTGCCCTTTTCGCGGGCTGTGTGGATCGCCATCGCCAGCAGCTTCTTCACCGCCGGGTCGCGCTCATCGAACAGGTTCGCCACGATGCTGGAGTCGCGGTCCAGGCCGAGGGTGAGCTGGGTGAGGTCGTTGGAGCCGATCGAGAAGCCGTCGAAGATCTCCAGGAACTCGGCGGCGAGCAGGGCGTTCGATGGGACCTCGCACATCATGATGATCTTGAGATCGTGTTCGCGCTGCTTGAGGCCGTTCTTGGCCAACACCTCGATCACCTTGCGGCCTTCGCCGAGCGTGCGCACGAACGGGATCATCACCCAGATGTTGTCCAGGCCCATCACTTCGCGCACGCGTTTGACCGCTTTGCACTCCAGTGCGAACGATGCGGCAAAGCCCGGGTCGACATAACGGCTGGCGCCGCGGTAGCCGATCATCGGATTCTCTTCGTGCGGCTCGTAGCGCGAACCGCCGATCAGGCCGGCGTACTCGTTCGACTTGAAGTCGGACAGGCGCACGATCACCGGCTTCGGATACACCGAGGCGGCGATGGTGGCGATGCCTTCCGCCAGACGGTCGACATAGAACGACACCGGGTCGGCGTAGCCGGCCATGCGTTCGTCGATCTTCTTCTTGGTTTCGGCGTCCTGCTTGGCATATTCCAGCAGTGCCTTCGGATGCACGCCGATATGGCTGGCGATGATCATTTCCAGGCGCGCCAGGCCGATGCCTGCGTTCGGCAGCATGCCGAAGTCGAACGCACGCTCCGGGTTGGCCACGTTCATCATGATCTTCAGCGGCGCTTCGGGCATGTCGCCCAGGTCCGCGGTGACGCGCTCAAACTTCAGCACGCCCTGGTAGATCATGCCGGTGTCGCCCTCGGCGCAGGACACGGTCACTTCTGCGCCATCGGGAATAACGTCCAGGCCGTTGCCGGTGCCGACGACGGCCGGCACACCCAGTTCGCGGGCGATGATGGCGGCGTGGCAGGTGCGGCCACCGCGGTTGGTGACGATGGCAGCGGCACGCTTCATCACCGGCTCCCAATCGGGGTCGGTCATGTCGGCAATCAGCACATCGCCGGGCTGCACCTTGCTCATGTCAGCCAGCGAACGGATCACACGGGCCTTGCCGGCACCGATCTTCTGGCCGATGGCGCGGCCCTCGGCCAGCACCTTGCCCTTTTCGTTGAGATGGAAGCGCTCGAGCTGGGTGGCATGCGCGCGCGACTTCACCGTTTCCGGGCGAGCCTGCACGACGTACAGCTTGCCGGTGTTGCCGTCCTTCGCCCATTCGATATCCATCGGGCGACCGTAATGTTGCTCGATCACCAAGGCCTGCTTGGACAATTCCTGCACGTCGTCATCGTTGATGCAGAAGCGGTTGCGCAGTTCGGCCGGGGTTTCCTCGATCCGCACGCGCTCGCCGGGCTTGTCCGAATACACCATGCGCTGCTGCTTGGCGCCAAGGCTGCGACGCAGCACCGCTGGCTTGCCCTGCTTGAGCGTGGGCTTGAACACGTAGAACTCATCTGGGTTCACCGCACCCTGTACGACCATCTCACCGAGGCCGTAGCTGCCGGTGACGAATACCACGTCACGGAAGCCGGACTCGGTGTCCAGCGTGAACAGCACGCCGGAAGCGCCCACATCCGAGCGCACCATCAGCTGCACGCCAGCAGAGAGAAAGACATCCTCGTGCTTGAAGCCCTGGTGCACGCGGTAGGCGATGGCGCGGTCGTTGTACAGCGAGGCAAAGACTTCCTTCACCTTGTGCAGCACGTCCTCGATACCGACCACGTTGAGGAAGGTCTCCTGCTGGCCAGCGAACGATGCGTCCGGCAGATCCTCGGCAGTCGCGGAGGAACGCACGGCCACGGCGATATTGTCCGAGCCGGCGTCCTTGCAGAGCTTGATGTAGGCGTCGCGGACGGCCTGGTCGAGCTCGGTCGGCAGCGGCGTCTCGGTGACCCAGTCACGGATTTCCTTGCCCGCTGCAGTCAGCGCCTCGACGTCATCCACGTCCAGCGTCGCCAGGCGCGCCTGGATACGTTTGGCCACGCCGCTCTTGTCGAGATACTGCTGGAACGCATCAGCCGTGGTGGCAAAACCACCAGGCACGGACACACCGAGTTTGGCGAGATTACCGATCATCTCGCCGAGCGACGCATTCTTGCCGCCGACCTTGCCCAGGTCGGTCATGCGCAGCGTGTCGAGCCAAAGCACCAAGTCGTTCAAGGGAGTCTCCTTAAGAGCTCGTAGGTATTAAAGGTCATCGGTGGCGCGGCTGGCCAGAAACCGGGCTACAAAGAACTGGTATTGTCCGCTGTCGATGGTGCGGAGCACAAGAAGACCATTACGGCCAAAACCCAAGCCAGCTGCATACCAGTCAGGTACGAGTCAAGCAAAGACAGGCTTTACACGTTGAGCTAAGGTGGACGCCAGGAACAGTCAGGGACTTCGGGTTAGCCATGCAGCGAACGGTTTTTTTCATCTCCGATTCCACTGGTATTACGGCCGAGACGATCGGTAACAGTATTCTGGCCCAGTTCGAAGGGGTTCAGTTCGAGAAGCACCGCTTGCCCTTTATCGACGACGCCCACAAGGCGGAAGCGGCGACACTCCGAATCAAGACCCGCTACGCACAGACCGGGCAGCGGCCGATCGTGGTCAATACCATGGCATCGCGTGATCTGTGCGAAATCGTGGCCGAAAGCGGCGCGCTGATGCTGGACGTATTCGCGCCGTTTATCGGGCCGCTGGAGGATGAGCTGGGCGCCAAACGTTCCGGCATGGTGAACCGCTCGCACGGCCTGGTCGACTTTGACAAGTACGAAGCGCGCATCAACGCGACGAACTATGCGCTGTCGCACGACGACGGCATCGATGTGGATTACGCCCAGGCCGACCTGATCCTGGTTGGCGTGTCGCGTTCGGGCAAGACGCCCACCTGTCTGTACATGGCCTTGCATTACGGTGTCAGTGCCGCCAACTATCCGTTGACCGACGACGATCTGGACAAGCTTGAACTTCCGGCTAGGTTGCGTCCTTACAAGGACCGCCTTTTCGGTCTCACCATTGATGCGCAACGACTGGCGCAGATCCGCGAACAGCGGCGCGCCAACAGCCGTTATGCGACGCTTGAGCAGTGCCGCTGGGAGCTTGCGCAGGCGGATAAGCTGATGCGCCGAGAGGGTATTCCCAACCTCAACACGACGCACGTTTCCATCGAGGAAATTGCGAGCAAGATCTTCGACCGCTTTGGTATCGAGCGGACTATGTTCTGAGTTCTGAGCCATAGGAGTTCCTACTGCCCATGAGTGCCGTACTGGACAGCCGCAATGCCTTACTGCCGGGACGCTTTGGCTTCCTGATGGGGCTGTATGCGGAGAACTATCACCGGCTGGCCAAGCTGTTTGCGCCACAGGAGCTGCCGCCCGGTTTCTACGTGTCCAGCGTGGACGATGGGCTCGACGTGCGGCTGCAGATCCAGGAGCGGCATCCGTATACGTTGGAACTGGAGCTCACCTATAACTTCGTCGACGCGCATACCGGGCAGCCATCACCCTCGGCGCAGTTGCGCATGTATACCGACGCGCATGTGGCCGAAGCGCTGCACTGTCATCCTGGACGCCACCTATGGCAGGTGCTTGGGCCGTTTCCGCCGGCGCACACGGTGCTGCAGCATCGCCTGCGCATGAACGGGTTCCTCTCGCGCTGGCTGGAATACCTGGCGGAGCAGGGGCATTCGAAGGGGACCCTGGAGCGATTGGAAGGTCATCACTCCGCTGCTGACGCTGCTTTGTAGGAGCGCACCCCAGTGCGGGACCCCGGCGTTACCGCACCGTAGGCTTTTCGCGCACTGGGTGCGCTCCTACGGTGTCGTCGCGGCTTTCTGCAGGCAACAAAAAACCCGCCAATGGCGGGCTCTTCGTAAAGTGGCGGAGCGGACGGGACTCGAACCCGCGACCTCCGGCGTGACAGGCCAGCATTCTAACCGACTGAACTACCGCTCCACATTTTTCTTCCAGACGCTTACCAAATCCAACTTGGCGTCCCCACGGGGATTCGAACCCCGGTCGCCACCGTGAAAGGGTGATGTCCTAGGCCTCTAGACGATGGGGACATGTCTAAGTTGTTGGTGGAGCCAGGCGGGATCGAACCGCCGACCTCCTGCATGCCATGCAGGCGCTCTCCCAGCTGAGCTATGGCCCCGTGCCTCTGGAAGCCCGAAAGAATAGGTCGGGATTGGGATTTCGTCAAGCATTCGCGACGAAATTTTTTCAAGAATTTGGCATGAACGAATCACAACAACCAGTTACATCGAATCATGGGTGATGCGCGGCGAGGGCGGGAAACCTCGTTGACGTAAAAAGCTGCTGATCGCGTGGCCGATTGCTAGTCTTGCCCGACGTCCCCACGGGTTTTGTCGATGCACGATCTGCAATTCATCCAGGATCTTGCCACCGTCATGCTGATCGCGGGCCTGACGACGGTGATCTTCCAGCGCCTGCGTCAACCGGTCGTGCTTGGATACATCATCGCTGGCGTGCTGGTGGGGCCGTATACGTTTCCCGTCGTCTTCATCCACGACGAGCAATCCATTCGCACGATGTCCGAGCTGGGCGTGATCCTGCTGCTGTTTGCGCTGGGTCTGGAGTTCAGCCTGAAAAAGCTGCGCGAAGTCGGTGGCGCGGCCCTGGTGGCGGCCGTATGCGAAATCGTGTTGATGCTCTGGTTGGGCTACGAAATTGGACGCTTCTTCGGCTGGAGCACGATGGACGCGTTGTTCCTGGGCGCCATGCTGTCGATGTCGTCGACGACGATCATCATGAAGGCGCTCGACGACCTGGGTTTGAAGCGCGAGCGATTCGCCCAGCTGATGTTCGGCATCCTGATCATCGAGGACGTACTGGCCATCGTCTTGATGGCCCTGCTTACCGGCATTGCCAGCACCGGTGGCCTGGAAGCAGGTGAGGCGATGAGTGCGATCGGGCGACTCACGCTGTTCATGGCGGTGTCGCTCGTGGTGGGCTTGTTGCTGGTGCCGCGCGTGGTCGATTACATCGCCCGCGTGAGCCGCGACGATGTGCTGCTGGTGGCGGTGTTGGGCATTTGCTTCGGCTTTTGCCTGCTGGTGACGGAAATGGGCTACAGCGTCGCCCTGGGTGCTTTCCTGATCGGCGCCATCGTGGGTGAATCGCAGAGCGTTGAGCGCGTCGAGCGCATCATTGGTCCGGTGCGTGACATGTTCAGCGCCGTGTTTTTTGTGGCGATCGGCATGCTGATCGATCCAGCCATGCTTTCGACGTACTGGTTGCCCATCCTGGTCGTCACCGTTGTTGTCGTGGTGGGCAAAGTCCTTACCTGCAGCTTCGGTACATTCGTGGCGGGCAATGACGCTCGCACATCGTTGCGCGTCGGCATGGGACTCGCGCAAATCGGTGAATTTTCGTTCGTGATCGCGTCACTGGGTCTAAGCCTCAAGGTGACCAGCGGCTTTCTTTATCCCGTAGCCGTGGCCGTGTCGGCGATTACCACGTTCCTTACGCCTTACCTGATTCGCGCTGCCGACCCTCTGGCCGGCTTGCTGGGGCGGCGCCTGCCCCATCGATTTACCAGCGTGTTTGGCGCCTATACGTACTGGATGGGCAGCCTGAGTCTGGGCGAGCAGGGTGCTGTGGTGATGAAGATGATCCGGCGCCTGGTATGGCACGTGATCATCAACATGATGCTGGTGGTGGCAGCGTTCCTGATCATGTCCTTTCTGTATCGGCGCGGCGTTTTTCACTGGGATTTCCTGGCTGACCGCCCGCAGATCAAGCGTAGTCTGGCGTGGTCCATTGCCGCACTCGTGTCGTTGCCGATGATCGTCGCTGCGTACCGCAAGGCCTCTGCGCTGGGCATGCTGTTGGCGGAACTGGGCATCCCCGAGCGGATCGGTGGCGCCTACAACATGCGTCTTCGCGCTTTGTTGGCGCGAGTGATTCCGTTGGTGACGATGTGGGTGTTGGGCCTGTTGGTTGCCGCGCTGGCCTCGACCATCCTGCCACCGCGTGAGGTGGCCGTCGTGCTGATCCTGATTTTGCTGCTGCTGGTGTGGTTGCTTTGGCGCGGCCTGGTTCGCGTACATGCGCGTTTGCAGGCCGCCTTGCGGGACACGATCGACAAGCCGGGGCGCTCGGATGACGGCCCCGGTTGACCGGGTGGCGTGAAGACGGCACCGATGTCCAGCACGAAGCTTCGTGTAGAAATCGTAAAAAACCACGTTAGTGCGCCACGTCGTGAACTTTCGATGAGAATCGGCGGTCATAGCCCGGCATCGTTGCCAAGACTCAACAAGCGCCGCACAATGCGGGGCCTGCCTCCATCGGGGGGGCTAGTCCGGTAGCGCCGGCATATCCAAATACGAGGGAGTTCCACATGAAGCATTTTCTGCGTCCCACGCTGACGGCGGCCGCGCTGGCTGTTGCACTGGGCCTGACCGCTGGCGTGCACGCACAGGCTGCCAAGCCGGCTGCTGCAGCCCCCGCCGCTGCTCCTGCAGCCGGCACGGTCGACAAGACCAAGGCCAGCTACGTCGTCGGTTGGGATCTGGCGAGCTCGCTGCCGCCGCTGGTCCGTGAAGAAGTGGATCCGGCCACGGTCGCCCGTGCGCTGCAGTCCGCCCTGTCCGGCCAGAAGCCGACCATGAGCGAGGCGGAAGCCAAGCAGGTTCGTGACGCATTTGTGGCCAATCTGCAGGCCAAGGCCAAGGCCGAGTACACCCAGGTCGCCACCAAGAACAAGACGGAAGGCGAAGCCTTCCTGGCCAAGAACAAGGCCGCTCCTGGTGTGAAGACCACCGCTTCGGGCCTGCAGTACCAGGTGATCAGCCAGGGTACCGGTGCCCGTCCGGGTCCGAGCGACACCGTGCAGGTGACCTATGTCGGCAGCTTCGTCAATGGCGAAGTGTTTGACGATTCGGCCAAGCACGAAGGTGGCGGCCCGGCTTCGATCCCGCTCGCTGGCGTGATTCCGGGTTTCCGTGAAGGCATCCAGATGATGCAGGTTGGCGGCCACTACAAGTTCTTCATCCCGTCCAACATCGCCTACGGTGCGCAGCCGCAGAACGGCTTCCCGCCGAATGCGACGATCGTCTTCGACGTGAACCTGGTCAAGACCGGTCCGACCCAGGGCGGCGAACAGCCGGCCGGCGCGAAGTAAGCGCCAGCTAAGCTTCAAGACTAGCAACGGGGCGCGAAGCAATTCGCGCCCCGTTGCTTTTATGGGGATGGCATGTCGTGCCTGACGTGAATGAAAGGTGCCGCTGACGCGTTGCGCTGGCAGTGGCGGTAAACCAGGCTTGCCGCGTGGCCTGCTAGAATCTGTGGTCTTGCTTCCAGGAGTTCTCGCGACAATGAAGGTCACCATTTTTGGCACGGGCTATGTGGGACTGGTCACCGGTGCCTGCCTGGCTGAAATGGGTAACCACGTTGTCTGCGTCGATATCGATGCGAGCAAGGTCGAGCGCCTCAAGCGCGGCGAGATTCCGATCTACGAGCCCGGCCTGGAGCCGATCGTCAAGCGCAACCACGCCAGCGGGCAGCTTGATTTCACTGTTGACCCGGAACCGGCCATCGAGCACGGCCAGGTGGTCTTTATCGCCGTGGGTACGCCGCCCGACGAGGACGGCAGTGCCGACCTCAGGTATGTGCTGGGTGTTGCGCGAACCATCGGCAAGCATCTGGAGCGTTACACGGTCGTCGTCAACAAATCGACCGTGCCAGTCGGCACCGCGGATCGTGTGCGCGAAGCGATTGCCGGCGAGTTGGCGGCGCGTGGCGTTTCGGTCGAGTTTGATGTCGTCTCCAATCCGGAGTTCTTGAAGGAAGGCGATGCGGTGGAGGATTGCCTGCGTCCCGATCGCATCATCATCGGCAGCTCCAGCGAGCGTGCGGTGAATGTGTTGCGCAAACTCTACGCACCGTTCAACCGTAACCACGAACGCACGGTGGTGATGGACGAACGTTCTGCCGAGCTGACCAAGTACGCGGCAAACGCCATGCTGGCTACGAAGATCAGCTTCATGAACGAGATCGCCAATATCGCCGAACGGGTGGGTGCCGATGTTGAGCTGGTGCGCCAAGGCATCGGCTCCGATCCGCGCATTGGCTACCACTTCATCTATCCGGGTGCCGGCTACGGTGGCTCGTGTTTTCCCAAGGATGTGCAGGCGCTGGAGCGAACGGCTCGCGGTGTCGGTTACGACGCGCGCCTGCTCGGTGCCGTCGAAGCCGTCAATCACGATCAGAAGAGCAAGCTGTTTGAGCTTATTTCGCGGCATTTCGATGGTCAGCTGGCTGGCAAGACGGTCGCGTTGTGGGGGCTGGCCTTCAAGCCGAACACCGACGATATGCGCGAGGCATCCAGTCGCAATCTGATGGAGGCGCTGTGGGCAGCCGGTGCCAGAGTGCGTGCGTTCGATCCGGAGGCAGGCAAGGAAACCCATCGCATCTATGGTGATCGCGACGAACTGAGCTTGTGTGACGGTGCTTATCAGGCACTCGACGGTGCCGACGTATTGGCCATCGTCACCGAATGGAAGGCGTTCCGCAGCCCAGATTTCCAGCGCATTCGCGGGATGTTGAAGAGCCCCGCCATTTTCGATGGCCGCAATTTGTATGATCCCGCCGCCGTCGAGGAAGCCGGTCTGGCCTACTATGGCATCGGCCGCGGCCGTAGCCTGAGGCGTTGATGATGTCCGACGATTCACTGCAGCAGCGCTTGACCGAGCTTGAGGTGAGGCTCACCTTCATTGATGACACGGTAAATGCGCTGGCCTCGGCGGATGCGGGGCAGTCCGTACGAATCGCAGCGCTGGAGCGGGCCATTCGCGACTTGCGCAACGAACTGTCGACGGTGCGCGTGTCGCAAAGTCATGATCCGCACAGCGAGCCGCCGCCGCCGCACTATTGATCGCACCACCATCTCTTTCAGTACCACGCAAGCGAGTTCCGATCATGGCCGAATCCCTGCGCGATCAGCTGCTCAAGAGCGGCATCGCCAAACAGGTCCGCGAAGAAAAGCGTCCGCTGCCACCCCAGGGAGGCAAGCCGCCTTTCCAGAAACACGCCGGCAAGCCGCCGCATCACAAGCCGCAAGGCAAGTCTTCGCCATCGCACAAGCCGTCGCAGGGCAAGAGCCAGGAAGAGATCGACCTGGCCAAGGCCTATGCGATCCGCGCGCAGACGGAGGCGAACGAACGCAAGCGCGCCGAGCAGGCGGCGGCCGAGGAGGCTCGCCTCCGTCGTGAGCGCAAGTTGAAGATCCAGCAGTTGCTGGAAGGCAAGACGCTCAACAAGGCCGAAGTGGATCACGTGCGGCATTTCGAGTACGGCGGCAAGATCCGTCGAGTGCACGTGGATGCCGACCAGTTGGCTGCGCTCAATGTCGGCGAGTTGGCTGTGGTGCAACAGCAGGGGCGTTATCTGCTGGTGACGCGTGAGATGGCCGAACAGGTGCGAGCCATCGATGCCCATCTGGTGGCACTGCTGGTTGAGCCTGGCAGCACGTCTGGTGTGGGCGAGGACGGCGTGCCTGATGACCTGATGTGGTGACCGGCACCGCCGCCGGGCGTTGCCCCACATGAAAACCCCCGGCCATGGCCGGGCGTTTCGCTTTTGCCGAGCATGGAGGCCTCAGGCGTCGGCGGCTTCTGTTTGTGTCGTTGCCGTCGACAGATCGAAGCCGGTTTGCATCAGCGCAGGCAGATCCCAGCCACTCTTCGGGGAGAAGCGTTCGCCGTAGCGCTTGGCCAGTCGCTCCAGCTTGCCCTGCAGCACGGATGCGCCTTCGCTGCGCACGTACTGGATCGGGCCACCACGGAAAGGCGCGAAGCCGGTGCCAAAGATCACGCCGGCATCGAGCAGGTCGGCATCGTCGACGACCCCTTCCGCCAGGCAGGCAACCGCCTCGTTGACCATGGGCAGGATCATGCGGTCCTGCAGGTCCGGCGGCAGCACATAGTCGGGATCGACTTCCGGCTTCTGCGGCTTGCCGTCCTGCCATACGTACAGGCCCTGGCCATCCTTTTTGCCGCGCTTGCCGGCTTCGAGCTTTTCTTCCAGCCCTGGCGGCAGTTCGAGGCCGAGGAACGGTGCCAGCTCCCTGCCTACCGAAGCGCACACGTCCAGGCCGACCGTGTCGGCCAGTTCGATGGGCCCCATCGGCATCCCAAACTTCTTCGCTTCCCTATCCAGCACCGGGCCTGGCACGCCTTCGTTATAAAGGCGCATGGCCTCGAGCAGATAAGGCATCAAGATGCGGTTGACGAGAAACCCGGGCGTGCCCTTGACCGCTACTGGTAACTTGCCGATCGCCTTGCAGAAGGCGAGTGCACGCTTCTCGGCGGCGGCATCGAGTTGATCGTGGCGCACCACTTCCACCAGCGGCATCTGTGCCACCGGATTGAAGAAGTGCAGGCCAAGGAATCGCTGCGCTGCTTTCAAGCCGACACGGAGTTCATCCAGCGGAATGCTCGACGTGTTGGTGGCCAACAGCTCATCGGACTGGAATTGCGGTTCGATGATGGCGTAGAGCGCTCTCTTGGCGTCAGCGTTCTCGTAGATCGCTTCGATCGCCAGATCGGCGGTTGCGACGCCCTTGCCGTCGACGTCGGCGCGCAGTCGACGCGCGACCGCCTCGATCTTGTCTGCCGTCTTGAGTTTCTTTTCATAGAACTGGCGTGCGCGATCCAGCGCCGGCTGGATGTACTTCATCTCGCGGTCCTGCAGGGTCACGTCGAAACCCTTGAAGGCGGCCCACGCCGCGATATCACCGCCCATGACGCCGGCACCCACGACATGTACATGCTTGATGCCGTGCTCAATACCACTGCCCTGGGCTTTCAGGCGTTCCTGCAGAAAGAAAATACGGATGAGGTTCTGCGCCGTCGATGTCTCCGCCAGCTTCGCCACCGAACGTGCCTCGAGTTTCAGGCGCTGCTGAATGCTCGAGCCGCCGCGCTTCCATACATCGATCAGGGCGAACGGCGCCGGGTAATGCTCCTTGCGTACCTTGGCAGCCGTCTGCTTGAAAACCATCGGTGCCAGAATCTGGCGGGCCAGCCAAGTATTGGTGGCCCAGGCCTTGGCGCGCAGTGCGAACGGCCGCGCATGAGGGCGACGGAGCAAGGCGCGGGCTTCGGCCAGCAACTCGGTGGGAGGCGCCATGCGGTCCACCACGCCGAGGGCCAGCGCTCGCCTGGCCGACAAGGACTTGCCGGTCAGCATGACCGGCAGCGCCTCGGTGGCGCCAATCAAACGAGGCAGCCGGGCCGTGCCGCCCCAGCCAGGATGGATACCCAGCATGACTTCGGGCAGGCCGATGCGGGTCTTTTCATCGTCCGCGGCGATGCGTTGGCCGCAGGCCAGGACCAGCTCGGTGCCGCCGCCCATGCAGGCGCCGTGAATGGCTGCGACGGTCGGACAGGGTAGGCGCGCCAGCGACTCGAAGACACGCTGGCCGTTCTCGATGTTCTCGAGCACGCTGCCTTGCTGGGCGTACGTCACGAACTCCTTGATATCGGCGCCGACGGCGAAACCGAAGGGCTTGGCCGAATGGATCAGCACGCCGGCGGGCTTCTCGATCGCCAGTCGCTCGACGATCTGGCCAAGCTCGTCCAATACATCGCGCGAGATGGCGTTGACGCTGCTACCCGCGCGATCAAGGGACAGGGTGACGATACCGCTGTCATCCAGGTTCGTCTTCCAGTGATTGAAGCGCAGTCCTTCGAACATGGGCATGGGGAGGGTGACCGGGAAGGCTTGCACCATACCTTCCCGTAGCGAGGAATGCGAGACGGCCCAAGGGCTCGCCGGGCAATCATGAAGATCCCGTAAATCCGCGACCTGTGCACTGCCGCATGGAATATCGGGCCGATTCCGGCGAGGCTTGTATGCCAGGCTTTGCGAAGGCCTCCAGACCCCGTAAGTTAGATGCCAATGAGCACACCGAATCCCAAACCAACCATCCAGGGCGGCGCCGAGATCCTCGAGCGCATCCTGGCCGCGCGCTGGAACCTCATCGCGCTCGAAGGCGGTGACGAAGTGGGTTTGATCGACCAGATGCGCTTGTTGGTGCGCCGCAGCGGCCAGGCGATCTACTTGTGGAATCCGGAAAATGGCCTGGGCAATCTGCGTGAAGAGCACAGCGGCCTGCCGGGTTCCCAGCGCCTGAACATCGCCCTGCGCTATGTGCAGCAGAGCAACCATTTCGGTGTCTATCTGCTGCAGCGGCCGCCGCTGCCCCTGGCCATGGGAGACGCCACCCTGCTGCGCCAGCTGGCGCGTGCCAATACCGGCCACGTGCGGAGAATCGTCTTGCTCGACCCACCCCAGCCCCTGGTTGCCAGCTTCAACGACGTGCTGGTGCGCCTGAGCTGCCAGCCCGAGGCGGCCCAGCGCCCGCGTCTGCGTGATGGCCGTTGGTTGCTCTGACATGACGCATCCTGCCGGCATCCTGGTCATTGCCGCCCAGCGCGAGCTGCGCCGCCTTTTGTTCGACACCTTCGATCGCGACGGGCACTTTGTGGTGCATTCGGCGCGGGACGCCACCCACGCGGGCATTCTGCTGGAGGGGCGGCCGGCACTGGATCTCATCCTGGTGGCATTCGACGGCGACGGACGCGAGGCACTGGCCGGCATTGAAGTGCTGCGAGGCCTGCCGGCTTGTGCGCAGGCACCATTGATCGCCGTGCTCGACGATCAGGCGTTGCTCAAGCCTGCCGTGCTGCCTTCCGGCGTTGCCGACTGGCTCTATGCATCACAGATCGAGCGCGAGTTGCTGGTGCGCTGGCAGCGGCTGCAACGGACTTCGGCTGGGCCTGGCGTGGCGCAGGGTGCCCGTGCGGAAGTAGGTGAGGGCGACTACCGCTTTGCGTTCGACGAGGTCGATAGCGAGTGGTTGATTGTTGACCCGGTGCGAAGCCGGATCCTGGAATTCAGTCCCGCGCTGGCCCGTCATAGCGGGCTTGCCGAGCACGAATTGAGCGGCCGCTCACTGCAGGAAGTGCTCACGTTTGCGGATGTCACGACGGAACAGGTCATCGCCGAAGGCTCTCGGCGCTGGTATCCCGGGCGGCGTCGCTCGGCGCGTGGCGTCGATAGTGGCGAGGCGAGTGCTCGTGCTGTGCGCCATGCGGGGCGCGACGCCGTGGCCTTGGTGTTTCGCAGTGACCGCGCGGGCGCACGCGCGGAGGTGGCGCTTGGTCTGCTGGCCCGCATGTTCGCTTCCGGAAGCGGTGACGAAGGCATCGCCGAGGGGGCACGTTTGCTCTATGAGGAAATGGCGCTGGACTATGTGGCGGTATGGTCGGGGCGACCGGATGACGGCAGCGCACCCATCCAGCTCGTGCAGTACTGGCGGGGCGAGGAGCAGCTCTGGCCCGGGCCGCACCTGCAGAGCTCGCTGCGCCTCGTCCTGGCGGGGCAAGCCATGCTGCATCAGTCCGACGCCGCGCGGTTGGCCGCGGTGGATCCGCTGCTGGAACAGCTGGGCCTGAGTGGGTTCGCCGGCTGGCCGCTACAAGACGAGCGTCGCACGGTGTTGGGCGCCTTGCTGGTCGGCACCCGTCAGCCTTTGCCGGCACTGCCCATCGTCCAGCCTGTGCTGGCCTGTGCCGCTGTGCGATTTGCCCATGCGCTTGAGTTGCGTCACACCCGTGAACAAGGTCGTGCCGAAGGGCTGCTGGATGCGCTCACCGGACTGCCCAATCGATTGCTGTTCAATGACCGTCTCGATACCGTCATCCGCGAGGCCAATCGCACCGGCGAATCGTTCGCCCTGTTGTTCGTGGACCTGGACCGCTTCAAGACCATCAACGACACCCTCGGTCATGCGATCGGCGATCAAGTGCTGCTGACCACGACACAACGCTTGCGTGGCAGCGTGCGCGCCTCCGATACGGTGGCGCGGTACGCCGGTGATGAATTTGTGGTGATTCTGCGCCACATCGTGAAAAGCGATGACGTGCTGCGGATTGCCGAGAAGATCGTGCAGGTGATGGGTGCGCCGTTGCGCATCGACGATGGCACCGAGCTGCAGGTCACGGCATCCATTGGCGTGAGTTTCTTCCCGGACGATGCCCCCGATGCCGAGACCTTGCTCAAGCATGCGGACGAGGCCATGTATGCGGCCAAGAGCCTGGGACGCAACAACTATCAGATCTTCGAGGGCAGCGCCGAGCAGTCACAACAGCAGAACCTCGCGCTGAAATCAGGCCTGCGTCACGCGGAGCACAAGGGCGAGTTGCGTGTGTTCTATCAACCGCAGGTGGATGCGGTGACCGAGGACATCGTCGGTATGGAAGCGCTGGTGCGCTGGGAGCACCCCGAGCTGGGCTTTATCGGTCCGGGCTTCTTCATACCCTTGGCCGAGGAAACCGGCCTGATCGTGTCGATCGGCGAATGGGTGTTGCGTACCGCCTGTCGTCACGCGCAGGAATGGGAGCGGCGCTTTGGCTTGCGCCTGCGCCTGGGTGTCAACCTGTCGGCGGTGCAGTTGATGCAACCCAACCTGCTGGAAATCGTGGCATCGGCGCTCGACGAAAGCGGGCTGGAGGCCAGCCTGCTGGAAATGGAGGTGACCGAGAGCATCAGTATCAAGGCGGCGCCCAATCTGGTGGAGAACCTGCAGGGCCTGCACCGGTTGGGCTGTCGCATTGCCATCGATGATTTCGGTACCGGCGCCGCTTCCCTGGACTATCTGCGCAAGCTGCCGGCCGACCGCATCAAGATTGACCAAAGCTTTGTACGCAATATCGGCGTGGATCCTGACGATGAAGCCATCGTTCGCGCCACCATCGAAATGGCCCACCGCCTCAAGCGGGGCGTCGTGGCGGAAGGCGTGGAGCTGGAGCAGCATATGGAGTTCCTGCGCGCCAACCAGTGTGATGAGCTGCAGGGCTTCCTGTTCTGCCGCCCGCTACCGCAGCCTGCGTTCGAAAAACTCCTGCTGGAGCGCCAGCACCTGCTCGCTGGCGTAAGCGGCACCGCCGCCTGACTTGCGCGAACGCGCCTCATCCCCATATGGATAGGCAATAGGCGCGAGTGCGCCCCGGTTGCCACGCCAGCGGGGGAGGAAGGGTCATCCGATAGCGGTGCGGTGCGCCCTTGGCGTGCTCGTGCGTTCCTGGGTGATGCGACGCTTGATGGCGTCTTCTCCCGGCAGGGGTTGGTAAACATGTGCGGACATGCTGAACTAGGACGCGTTGTTCTTGTCTGAGCAACTCACTCCTGTCCTGAGGCACCCCAAGCGCGTGGCAGCAACGACGAAGGAGATGGCCCGGATGGGCGAGAACGAACTGGACAGCGCGCTGGTCGAACGGGTCCAACAAGGGGACAAGCGGGCTTTTGACCTGCTGGTGCGCAAATACCAGCACAAGGTCATCGGGCTGGTTTCGCGTTATGTGAAGAACTATGCCGAATGCGAGGACATCGCCCAGGAGGCGTTTATCCGCGCGTGGCGGGCCATAGGCTCGTTCCGCGGCGACAGTGCTTTCTATACTTGGCTGTACAAGATTGCCGTCAACACGGCGAAGAACCATCTGGTGGCGATGGGCCGTCGCCCACCGGCGGACGACATCGCTATCGACGATGCGGCGTTTGTGCCTGGTGCCGACCGCATGCACGAGACCGCTACGCCCGAGCGCGAATTGATGCGACAGGAAATTGAACAAACCGTTTTTTCCACTGTCCAATCGCTGCCTGAGGAATTGCGGACCGCGATTACGCTGCGCGAAGTGGATGGCCTGAGCTACGAGGAAATCGCCGAGGCGATGGGTTGTCCGATCGGCACGGTACGTTCACGTATTTTTCGGGCGCGTGAAGCTATTGATGAAAAACTGCGGCCACTGCTGTCAGACCGCGAGGATCGACACCATGAGTGACACCCAACGCGAGAACCTGTCTGCCGGCATGGACGGCGAGCTGTCGAGGGAGGAGCTGCGCTTTCTGTTGCGCAGGCTCGACCATGACGCCTCGTTGCAGCAGGCGTGGTCGCGCTTTCACGTCGCCCGCGAAGGCCTGCGCCGCCAGCTCACGCCGCTGGCGGCCAGCGACTTTGCGAGCAAGGTCATGCACGCGATCGAGCAGGAAGCCGTGGTGGGCCATGGCAAGCGTCGACACTGGCTGCACTGGTCGGCGGGTGGAGCCATCGCGGCCAGCGTGGCGGTTGCGGCGCTGATGATTGCCCAGCCGGCGGGATCGGGAGCAGACCGGGCAATGCCCCAAACGGCATCCGTGACCTCGCACGACTCCACCTTCGACAACGATTCGCGACTGGCTCGCGCCGAAGCACCTGCTGCCGTGCCGCCTTGGGTGAGCGCCTATTCAGCCTCGCAGCTCAGTCAGCAGGCGTCGGCCACGCTGGACAGCGATAGCAACGGCAGCCTGCTGTACTCGCGCAACAACCTGTCCCCATACCAATTGGATCGGTACCGTATCAACAACGGCGATGGCAGCTACCTGCTACTGATTCATCCGGATCAGTCGATGCAGAAGTCGCCGGCGCAGGCTCCTGCCATAGCTCAGTGACACCCCGCCGTGTGTTCGACTCCGCGGCCTGGCGCTTTCCCAAATCCGTTCATCCACACCAGTCCGCTTAGCGGGCTGGTGTGGATGTGCGCCTGAAACATCGATGGAGGAACCCATGAACCGACTCGCCCTGCGCGCACTTTCGTGTTGTGTCTTGATGAGCCTGGCATTGGCTGGTGGTGTGCAGGCACAGAGTGCGCCCGCTGCGCCGAGCCTGCCCGACTTCACCGGGATCGTGCAGAAGAATGCCCCGTCCGTGGTGCATGTCGAAGCCAAATACAGCGGCAAGAAGGCTGGCAAGAGCAAGTCGACCGGCCGCGGCGGACCGGATGCGCCGGATGATGATGATCCGCAGATGGAGATGTTCCGGCGCTTTTTCGGCATGCCAGCGATGCCGTCTCCCGACGAACAGCAGCACACCTCACTGGGTTCGGGATTCATCATCTCCAGCGACGGTTACATCCTGACCAATAACCATGTCGTGGATGATGCGGATACGGTCACGGTGCGCCTGCAGGATCGCCGCACGCTGACTGCCAAGGTCGTGGGTAGCGACCCGCAATACGACATCGCCCTGCTCAAGGTGGATGCAAAAGCCGGCCTGCCCGCCGTGAGCATTGGCGATTCGCGCGCACTCAAGCCCGGCCAGTGGGTGCTGGCGATCGGGTCGCCGTTCGGATTCGATTACACGGTGACACAAGGCATCGTCAGTGCCGTAGGCCGCAACCTGGGTAGCCAGGACCAGCCCTATACCTCGTTTATCCAAACCGATGTGCCGATCAACCGCGGCAACTCCGGTGGGCCGTTGTTCGACCTCCAGGGTCGCGTCGTAGGTGTCAATTCACAGATCTACTCCAACACGGGTGGCTATCAGGGCGTCGCTTTTTCCATCCCAATCGACGTGGCCATGAACGTGGTCAAGCAGATCAAGGAGAAGGGCTATGTCTCGCGCGGCGTTCTGGGGGTGATGGTTCAGGCAGTCACCGATGACGTGGCGAAGGCTTTCAACATCGATAGCGGTTCCGGTGCGGCCGTGACCCAGGTGACGCCTGGGAGCGGCGCGGAGAAGGCGGGCTTGAGGCCTGGGGACGTGATCCTTGCCTATAACGGGCAGAGCATCACCCAGAGTGCCGATCTGCCCCCCCTGGTAGGGCAGACCCCGCCAGGCAGCAAGGCAACGGTGCAGATCCTGCGTGATGGCAAGAAGCAGGACGTGAGTGTCACGGTCGGCGAACTGCCTCGTGACAAGAGCGCCACGATGGCTTCGAAGGATGCTGACAAGCCGGCCGCGCGTACGTCGGCCAGTGCGCTGGGCCTGGCTGTGCAGGACCTCGACAGCGACACCCGCCAGCAATTGGGTCTGAAAGCGGGCGAGGGCGTGGGTATCAGCGGTATCAATGGATCGCTGGCGGCTCGGGCGGGCCTTCAGCCAGGGGATGTGATCCTGATGGTCAACCAGAAGAGGGTGGGCAGTGTCGTTGCGTTCCGGGAGGCGACCAAGGACACCAAGCCGGGCGACACGGTGCTGTTGCTGGTCCGGCACGGAGATCAGAGTGGTTTTATCGGGCTGACGGTGCCTGCAGGCAAGCAGGACGAGTAAGGCTGTCGTTGCACAGGCGGCCGTCGCCGGCCCGCTCTTCTCAGGAGGGCGGGCCCGTGCCGTTTTGGGGCCGAACCCCAGGTTCCGGATCGAGCTTACGTCGATGCGGGTGTGGCGAGGTGGCCGTCACGCCCGGACGACGCTGGTTCCATGCGATAATGCCGGGTTCGTATTGCCACCCCCGGCGATACGCTGCCTGCGCGCCGCGCATCGCAGTGAATGCAGCTAGCGTGCTCCATGGAACTGATTCGAAACTTCTCCATCATCGCCCACATCGATCACGGCAAATCAACGCTGGCCGATCGCATCATCCAAATCTGTGGCGGCTTGACTGAGCGCGAGATGGAGGCGCAAGTTCTCGACAATAATCCGATCGAGCGCGAGCGTGGCATCACCATCAAGGCGCAGTCGGTGTCGCTGCCGTACAAGGCACGCGACGGCAAGACCTATCAGCTCAACTTCATCGACACGCCCGGGCATGTGGACTTCAGCTATGAAGTCTCGCGTTCGCTGGCGGCCTGCGAAGGCGCGCTGCTGGTGGTCGACGCCGCCCAGGGCGTGGAGGCGCAGTCCGTCGCCAACTGCTACACCGCGGTGGAGATGGGCCTGGAAGTGGTGCCGGTGCTCAACAAGATCGACCTGCCCACGGCCGACCCCGAGAAGGTGAAGGGCGAGATCGAGGCGGTCATCGGCATCGACGCTGACGACGCGGTAGCCGTCAGCGCCAAGACCGGCCAGAACGTGGTCGAGGTGCTGGAAGCCATCGTGGCGCGCATCCCGCCGCCGAAGCCGGGCGACACGGATCGCCTGCAGGCGCTGATCATCGACTCGTGGTTCGACAACTACCTCGGCGTGGTCTCCCTGGTGCGCGTGATCCAGGGCGAAATCCGCCCGGGCGACAAGCTGCTGGTGATGTCCACTGGCCGCACTCACGAAGTGGGCGAGGTGGGTGTGTTCACCCCCAAGCGCAAGAAACTGGACAAGCTCTCTGCGGGCGAGGTGGGCTGGGTCAACGCGTCGATCAAGGACGTGCACGGGGCCCCGGTCGGCGACACCCTGACCCAGGCCGGCAAGCCAGCCGACAAGCCCTTGCCCGGTTTCCAGACCATGCAGCCGCGCGTGTTCGCCGGCCTGTTCCCGGTCTCTGCCGACGACTATCCGGCGCTGCGCGAAGCGCTGGATAAGCTGCGCCTCAACGATGCGGCGATGTTCTTCGAGCCGGAAAGCTCCGAGGCGATGGGCTTCGGCTTCCGCTGCGGCTTCCTGGGCCTGCTGCACATGGAAATCGTGCAGGAACGCCTGGAGCGCGAGTACGACCTGGACCTGGTCACCACGGCGCCAACGGTGGTGTACGAGATCCTCAAGAGCGACGGCTCGGTGATGCTGCTGGATAACCCGGCCAAGCTGCCGGCAGCGCATCTCATGGAGGAAATCCGCGAGCCAATTATCGTTGCCAGTATCCTCACGCCGCCGGACTACATCGGCAACGTCATCACGCTGTGCGAAGAGAAGCGTGGCGTGCAGCGTTCGATCCAGTACCTGGCCACCCAGGTGCAGATCAGCTACGAGATTCCGCTGGCCGAAGTGGTACTGGATTTCTTCGATCGCCTGAAGTCCGTCTCGCGCGGTTATGCCTCGATGGACTATCACTTCGAGCGCTTCGAAGCGGGCCCGTTCGTGCGCGTGGATGTGCTTATCAACGGCGACCGCGTGGATGCGCTGAGCCTGATCTTGCATCGCGTGCATGCCGAGCGCCGTGGCCGTGACCTGGTCGAACGCATGAAGGACTTGATCCCCCGCCAGCAGTTCGACGTGGCCATTCAGGCGGCGATCGGCGCCCAGGTGATTGCCCGTTCGACGGTGAAAGCCTTGCGCAAGAACGTTCTGGCCAAGTGCTACGGCGGTGACGTCAGTCGTAAGAAAAAGCTGCTCGAGAAGCAAAAGGAAGGCAAGAAGCGCATGAAGATGGTCGGCCGCGTGGAAATTCCACAGGAAGCCTTCCTTGCCGTACTGAAGGTGGACAAATGAAACCTTCCATGCCGTATTGATGGTGGACAAATAATAAACCTGCGGATTCGGCGTCCCTCGCGCCGAGCAACCTTGGAGTAGGGCATGGATTTCGATTTTTCGGCGATTCTGCTGGGCCTCACCGTCGTGTTTGGCGTGGTGTGGGGTCTGGACCGCCTGTTCTTCCACAAGCAGCGCAAGGCCAAGGCCGAAGCGGCGCGTGGAGAAGTGCGCGAGCCGGTGATTGTGGACTGGTCGCGCTCACTGTTTCCGGTCGTGCTGGTGGTGTTGCTGCTTCGTTCGTTCGTGGCCGAGCCGTTTCGTATTCCGTCGGGCTCGATGATGCCTACGCTCGACGTGGGCGACTTCATCCTGGTGAACAAGTTCGCCTACGGTCTGCGCATGCCGGCCTTCAATAACAAGTTCCTGAGCCTGGGCGAGCCCAAGCGCGGCGACGTCGTGGTGTTCCGGTTCCCGGGCTATCTGTGCGAGGACGACGGCAAGCTGGTGCGCAGCGGTGACCAGAGTTGCGCCGATCCGCATGCGCCCGTACCCAGCCAGAACTGGATCAAGCGCGTCATCGGCCTGCCAGGCGATCGCGTGGAAATGCGCGGCGACCAGTTGCTGGTCAACGGCGAGCCGGTGGCGGCCGACCTCATCGGCCCCTACGAGGGCGATCCGAAACGGCAGGAATCGCGCTTGATGCTTGAAATGGGCGCCACGGTGTGGAACGAGCACCTGCCGAACGGACAGGGTGGCGTGGTCAATCACCTGACGGCCCGGATGCCCAACTACGCCACGCCGCCGCCACTGCCGAATGCCCGCGTGCCGCTGGTGGTGCCGCAGGGCTGCTACCTGGCCATGGGCGATAACCGCTATAACAGCACGGACAGCCGCTGGTGGGGCTGCCTGCCGGAGCAGAATCTGGCCGGCAAGGCGTTCCTGATCTGGCTGAATTTCTACGATTTCAAGCGGGTCGGTTCGATCATCCACTGAATGCCGTGATGCAGGTACGTGACCTGCCGGTGCGCTTAAGGGCAGAATCTGCTGCAACCGCCATGGCCGGCGCACTGTGTTGTGCTGGCCATGGCACGTTTGGGGTATAGCCGCAGCAGCGGCATAGCGAGGGGACTATGAAATCGAGGCAGTCGGGTATCACCCTGATCGGGTTTCTCGTGGTGTTGATCATTGTGGGCTTCTTTGGCTTCATGGCGATGAAGCTGATTCCGGCCTATACCGAGTTCATGGGCGTCAACAAGGCCATGAACGACGTCGCGACCGGCAGCATGGAAGGCAAGACGCTGGACGATGTCCGTCGCGATCTCATGAAAAAGATGGATTTCCAGTACGTGGACGATGCCACCATCAAGCCCAAGGACATCACGATCAAACGTCAGGGCAATGCTGCGCAGCTCAGCGTCACGTACGACAAGCGCGTTCCTTTTATGTACAACATCGACTTCCTGCTGCACTTCGAAAAGAGCGTGGCACTGCAGGGAAATATCGGTGGTTAAGCTCAGGCTAGTGATTTGACCAAACTCGCATACCGCTTTAGTGATCCAGCGCTCGGTCAGCTCGCACTGACCCACCGGAGCGTGGGTAAGCCGAACAATGAGCGGATGGAATTCCTCGGCGACGCGCTACTTGGCGTGGTAGTGGCCGAGTTGCTTTATGAGGCTCACCCGCATGCCAGCGAGGGTGAGCTTTCGCGCCTGCGCGCCCAACTGGTCAACGGGCAGGCGCTGGCGGTCATCGCGCGCGAGCTCGAGCTCGGCGACGAGCTCAAGCTTGGCTCGGGTGAACTCAAGAGCGGCGGTTTTCGACGGGAATCCATTCTCGCGGATGCCTTCGAGGCGCTGATGGCGGCGGTCTACCTGGATGCCGGCTTCTCTGAATGCCGGTCGGTGGTTCGAGCGCTGTTCGAGCCGCTCGTTGCGGCCATACCGCGTTCGTCCAAGGATGCCAAGACGCGCCTGCAGGAGCTTCTGCAGGCGCGCGGCTGGTCACTGCCGCATTACGACCTGATCGACAGCCACGGCGAAGATCACGCCAAGACATTTGACGTATCCTGTGAAATCACCGAACCCGAGGCCATTCGGGCCGAGGGCCGCGGCAGCAGTCGCCGTGCAGCGGAACAGGATGCCGCTGAGGCGGTACTGCGCCGTTTGCAGGACATGAAAGCCTGATTTCGGCGTTACCCAAGTCCGATTTGGCTCCCCCGGGACGTCCATCGGGCGGGCTTTCATAGGGCGGCACCTGGCACGGCGCTCTGGGTGCGGTCGCCGCATCGACCCACGCGGGGGCGACGTCGCCGCTCCACGACCTTATCACCAGGTCGAATAACGACTTACACTCTCTATCTCTCCCGTGTCTTGCGCGTAACCCACTCGCGCGGGCCACGAGGACATCCGAAACAGGCTTTGATCATGAACGACAACGTTGATATCGACCTCGGCGCACCGGCCGAGCTTCCCCATGACGACTTCCGTTGTGGCCTGGTGGCCCTGGCGGGTCGACCGAACGTGGGCAAGTCCACCTTGCTCAATGCGTTGATCGGTTTTCGCCTGTCCATTGTCAGCCCGCGGCCGCAGACCACCCGTCACCGCATTCTAGGCATCGCCACCAGCGAGGCCGGGCAGATCATGTACGTCGATACGCCGGGCCTCCATCGCGGCGCCAAACGGGCAATGAACCGCAGCCTCAATCGCGCGGCGCGCTCGGCGATCAGTGAAGTCGATGTGGTGGTGCAGGTCATCGAGGCGGGGCGCTGGACGGACGAGGACGAGGCGCTCTACGACGCCCTGGTTGAACAGAAGGTGCCGCGCCTGCTGGTCATCAACAAGGTCGACCTGGCCAAGGAAAAGGCGACCATGCTGCCGTTCGTGGCCGACCTGATGGCACGTCACAGCTTTGACGACGTGTATTACGTCAGCGCACTCAAGGAACAAGGCCTGACGGAGCTGCAGCAGGGCATTCTCAAGCGCTTGCCGGTGCAGCCCCCCGTCTACGGCGAGGACGAGGTCACCGACCGCAGCGAGCGCTTCCTGGCCGCTGAAATGGTTCGCGAGCAGCTGATGTTGCGCCTCGACCAGGAACTGCCCTATGCCACGACGGTCGAGATCGAACAGTTCACCGATCGCCCTGATGGCGTGGCCGAGATCCATGCCGTGATCTGGGTCGAGCGCGATGGCCAGAAAGCGATCGTGATCGGCAACGGTGGCGCCCAGTTGAAGGCCATCGGAACCTCGGCTCGACGTCACATGGAGCGCACCTTTGAGCGCAAGGTGTTCCTGCGCCTATGGGTCAAGGTTCGCGAGGGCTGGGTCGACGACGAGACGATGCTCAAGAAATTCGGCTATACGGACTGAAAGCCAGGCATGGCGAGCGCTGATTCGACGATCGGCCACGCTTGCCAGGGCACCTGGGGGCCGGGTATTGGCGTTCACGACATCTCTTCAACCGCGTCTGGCCGCTAGCGACTTCCATGCGCATCGAGCAGCAGCCGGCCTACGTATTGCATTCGCGGCCTTACCGCGAGACGTCGATGCTGCTCGAATGCCTGACGCAGGATCACGGGCGGATCGGCGTGGTGGCACGTGGAGTGCGGCGCGAACGTGCCCGCTTGCAACGTGCCCAGCTCGAGCCGTTCCAGCCGCTGGTGCTTGATTTATTGTTGCGCGGCGAGCTGGCGACCTTGCAAGGCGCCGAAACCCTCGGCGTGCCATGTCGCCTGTTAGGCGATGCGGGCCTTGCGGGGCTCTATGTCAACGAGCTCGTGGTTCGCCTGACGGGTCGGCAGGACCCTCAGCCTGAATTGTTCGAAGCGTATGCTCGAACGCTGCCGCGCCTGGCAACGACGGAGTCCCTGGCATGGTCGCTGCGGCGCTTCGAGCGCGATTTGCTCGAGGCGATCGGATACGGCTTGCAACTGGAGTCGGATGCTGAGTCGGGCGAGCCGCTGGAGCCGGCGCAGCTCTATCGCTACACCGTCGAAGTGGGGCCGTCCCCATGTCGGCCCGGTACCGCCCATGCGCTGCGTGGCAGCGACCTGTTGGCCTTGGCGCAGGACCAGATGCCCGACGCGGCGGGCTTGTCCGCCTTGCGCTTCATGATGCGCGAGGTAATCCGCTTCCATCTGGGCGGAGGCGAGCTGCGTGCCTGGCACGTGCTTGCCGCGGCGATGTCGCGACGCTAAGCGTTCAGCCCGTACCCGCCAGGGCCTCGATGGTGGCCAGCAAAGCTCTGTTGAAGCGCGAAAGCGGTGCCAGTGAACCCGCGTGGCCCAGCTTGAGATGTCGCTGCAGCAGGGTGGCTTGCGTGCCCAGCGCAGTCGCACCGCAGAAACCGCAGGACGAGCGCAGGCGGTGCAGTCGCTCCGCAAAGGCCTCGGGGTCACCGCGCAGCAGGTCGAGATCCTGGTAGAGGGCAACCAGCTCCGCGCGCAACAAGGTGCGCATCGCGTTTACGACATCGGCGTCGCCCATGGTGGCGATGGCCTGCGCATCGTCAAGCAGCGGCAGCGAGGCGGTGCCTGCCTGCACCAGGCCGAGAATCCGTCGGAGATCAGCCAGGTTGCAAGGTTTCATCAGCACTTCGCTGAACTCGGCTGCCAGCAGGTGCCGTCGCTCCGCCGGATCCATTTCCGCGCTGGTGGCTACGGCCGTGCAATCGCTCGAGCGCGCTTGGGGATCCCGGCGCAGGGCCGCCAAAACCTCCGCGGCGCCCGCCCCCGGCATGCGGCAGTCCAGCAACAGCAGGTCGAAGGCTTCGTCGTGGGCCAGGGCTATGGCGGCTGTACCGTCGTTGCAGGCCTGGGCCTCAAGGCCGAGGCTGCGCAAGGCTTCGACGAGGAACAGCCGGCTGGCAGGGTCGTCGTCGGCCACCAAGGCACGGGCGGTTCCGGGGGCCGTGGAGGCGCGTAAAACGTCGCTGGGAAGCGTGTTGAGCATGACTAGTCCGTGTCGTTCAGCTGATTTTGGCAGAATGGCGTCTCATGCGCTTCTCATCAAGCCACCTTTTGCTCTGTCTAGGCATCCTTTTTGGGGTCGGCCTGGTGTTGCCCGCGCGGGCGGATATCGCCCTGGGCGCCAAGACAGTCAGCCTGCCCGGGCTCAAGCTGCAGGAGGTGCAGGCGCTGGTCGGTGAAGACGGCCAGGGTGGGCTGAAGCTCAGTCTGCGTGCCGCCAGGGCCGACGTGCCGACCATGGGGTGGCGACGCGTCGCTGCGGATCTGCAGGGCTCGTTGCAGCGTGATGTGCATATGCGCTGGCTGTTCAACGGCACCGTGCAGCTGGTGGGTGCGCCAGGCGCAGCCTTGAGCAATGCCAAGGTCGCCATGGTCGTGGACGAGGCGGCCAATACGCTTGAAGTGGATATCTCCCAGGCAGCGGCGCAAGCCAGCATGGCCTTGCCTTTGGATCAGCCCACGCATGCGCAGATCAGCCTCAAGGGATTGCCGGTTTCCTGGCTGCAGGGCTTGTTGAGCACCCTATGGTCAGGGCGCGCCACGGCCGGCAAGCTTGACGCCGACATGGCGCTGGACCTGGAGAACAAGGGCATCCAGGCGTCAGGTCAATTTGCGCTCAGTGCGGCCGGATTCGATACGGCCAGTGGCACGATGGCGGGGCAGGGTGTCAACGGCAATGGTCGTTTGAATATCGATACCACCAGCACGCCATCGCGTATCGACCTCGACGCCAGCATGCGCGGCGGCGAACTGTTGCTCGGACCGATTTACGCGCGATTGCCCGATCATCCCGTCCAGGTGAGTCTGGCGGCCACGACGCACAACGGGGCGGTGGACTTCACGCGCCTGCGCGTCGCGGACGCCGATGCACTGCAATTTGAGGGCATGTTGGCGTTCAACGCCAAAGGCGAAGTGCAGAAGCTCAAGCTCGATAAGCTGCAGGCACGCTTCCCTGCGGCTTACCAGCGTTATGGACAGGCGTGGCTCACGACGCTCGGCATGCGCGACGTCCGCATTGATGGCCAGCTTGCCGGCAACCTCGACCTCGATGCGTCGGGCCTGCGCAGCTTCGACTTCGACACGGATGGGCTGGACCTGGCCGATAGCGAAGGGCGCTTGTCGATCAAGGGTCTGCGTGGCGGTGTCGATTGGGCGGCTGAAGGCGAGCGCCCTGCCACCACCTTGAACTGGCAGGGCTTGCAGGTTTACCGCATGGTCAACGGCCCGGCACAGTCGCGCTGGCAGAGCCGAGGGGGCGCCTTGAGCCTCCAGCGCGCGCTGGAAGTGCCGCTGCTCAACGGCAAGGTCCGCATCGGGGACCTCGAATGGCGCCCCGCAGCCGCGCGGGGGCGCCGACTGGAGACGTCCCTCACCTTTGCCGGGATCGACATGGCGGCTTTCTCGCGTGCGATGGGGTGGCCCGAGTTCCAGGGCACCCTGGGTGGCGCCATTCCGGGCTTGCGTTGGATCGACGACCATATCGAGATGGAGGGCGGCCTGACGGTGAATGTGTTCGACGGCTTCCTCAATATCACGCGAATGTCGTTGCAGGGACCGTTCGGCTCAAGTCCCATCTTGTCCGCGGATATCCAGTTGCGGCAGCTGGATCTGGCGCTGATGACCAGTGTGTTCGATTTCGGCAGCATCACCGGCCGCCTGGACGGCTCCATCGACGAGTTGCGCCTGGTCAACTGGAATCCGATCGCGTTCAAGGCCAATTTACTGGCCGGCAGCGGCGGTCGCATCAGTCAGCGTGCTGTGAACAACCTCACCTCGTTCGGCGGCGGCGGTGTGGCCACCGGACTGCAGGGCGCCGTGCTGAAGCTGTTCAAGACCTTTGGCTATAAGCGGATCGGCCTAAGCTGCGTGTTGCAGGGTTCGGTATGTCGTATGGGCGGTCTCGATAACAATGCGGATGGGTACACTATTCTCGAAGGTAGCGGCCTGCCGCACTTGCAAATCGTCGGCCACCAGACCCAGGTGGACTGGCCCACCCTGGTGCGCCGCCTGAAGGCAGCTACGGAAGGCACCCCGCCGGAGGTTCGTTGAGGGCCGGCAACACCCCATCCCCGAAGGAGTCGATCATGCGGAAGTTTGTCTATGGATTGCTGACCACCCTGCTGGTGGCCATGGTGGGGTGCGTCACCATCAACGTCTATTTTCCCGAGGCGGCGGCACAGAAGGCGGCTGATCAGTTCATCGGCACCGTGCTCGACAGCAATGCCCCGGCAGCGCCCCCCCAAAAGGACCAGCCACCCGCACCCGCCAAAGACGGCCATCAGCCCTCGGCCATGCTGCTCGACCTGTTGATTCCGGCGGCCTATGCGGCCGATACGCCGAATATTCGCATCCAGACGGCCACCACCGAGGCCATTCACGATCGCATGCGGCAACGCTTTCATGACACCCTCGCCCCCCTGTTCAACAGCGGTACGGTCGGTTTCACCAAGGACGGTCTGGTCGCCGTACGCGATGCGGCCAAGCTGCCGATGGACCAGCGCGCTGCGGTGAACGCCGCCGTGGCGGACGAAAATCGTGACCGTGACGCGCTCTATCGCGAGGTGGCCAATGCCAACAACCATCCGGAATGGGAGGCGCAGATTCGCGCCACGTTTGCCAAGGGCTGGATCGAGCGTGCGCGTGCGGGCTGGTATTATCAGGACGCCTCGGGCGGCTGGAAGCAGAAGTAAGCCGCTCGCCCCCTCCGAACCACCCACCCGATTGCCGCGCCCGGGTCCGTTGATCCGGGCGTATTCGTTTTTGGCTGACCGCAGAGCACCATGAAAGAATTCCAAGCCACCATCACCGACCTCAGCCACGACGGCAAGGGCGTCACCCGCATCGACGGCAAGGCCGTCTTCGTCAGCGGCGCCTTGCTCGGCGAGGACGTCTTGCTGCGCATCCGCAAACGTCATCGTCACTACGACGAGGCCGAGGTGGTGGAGCTGCTGAAAACATCTCCGCACCGCGTCGAGCCGCGTTGCCGCCATTTCGGCCAATGCGGTGGCTGTTCGCTGCAGCATCTGGATGCCGAATCGCAGATCGAAGTGAAGCAGCGCGTGCTGCAGGACAACTTCGAGCGCATCGGCAAGGTGAGTCCGGCGCTGTGGTTGCCACCGCTGACCGATGAAGCGTGGGGCTATCGCCGCAAAGGCCGCTTGTCCGTGCGTCAGGTGGCCAAGAAGGGACGCGTGCTGGTGGGTTTTCGCGAGGAGAGCAATCCGCGTTTCGTTGCCGACATTAGCCAATGCGAAGTGGTGCATCCGGCGCTCGGGCCGAAGATCGGCCTGTTGGCCGAACTGGTCGGCGGCATGGATGCAGCCACCGAAATCCCGCAGATCGAATTTGCGGCGGGCGACGATACCGTGGCGCTGGTATTCCGACATATGTCGCCGCTGAGCGAGCGCGACCAGGCTGCGCTCGTGGCGTTTGGCCAGCAGCATGGTTTCGCCATCTACCTGCAGCCAGGTGGCGTCAGTAGCGTGCATCCGCTGTGGCCGGAACATCCGCGCCTGGCGTTCCGCATTCCCAGCAGTGACGCGGCGTTCGACGATGTTGAGCTGGAATTTCGTCCGCTCGACTTCGTGCAGGTCAACGCCGGCATGAATCGCCGCATGATGGCCCGCACGATGGAATTGCTCGATCCGCAACCGAACGACCGCGTGCTCGACTTGTTCTGCGGCCTTGGCAACTTCACCTTGCCGATCGCGCGCCGTGTGGCCGAAGTCGTGGGCGTCGAAGGCGAACACGGCCTGGTCGAACGCGCCGCGGAAAATGCCGCGCGTAACGGCATCACGCATGCCCGTTTCGAAGTTGCCAACCTGTTCGAGGATCAGCGCCACGCGCATTGGGCGAAACAGTCGTGGGACAAACTGTTGCTCGATCCGCCGCGTGCGGGTGCCGACAAGGCGCTGGAATACCTGCCGCACAAGGACACCCACCGCATCGTGTACGTTTCGTGTCACCCGGGCTCGCTGGCGCGTGATGCCGGCATTCTGGTGGAGAAGCACGGTTTTCGCTTGAGTGCGGCGGGCGTGATGGATATGTTCCCGCACACCGCCCATGTGGAATCGATTGCGCTGTTCGAACGCTAGTCGGATGTTGGGGCGTGACGCGCACTAGCGCCTCGTTTCGCCTCCACCTTACTCAAACCAGACATGTGACGACAACCATGGGTATCGAGATCGAACGCAAATTCCTCCTGAGCGACGATAGCTGGCGTGAGACGGTCGAGTGCAGCGAGCGCATCGCGCAGGGTTATCTCGTAGGGGCACAGGCATTGCGCGATGGCACGTCGAGGGCTTCGGTGCGCGTGCGCCGTTCGGGCGATCATGCCTGGCTCAATATCAAGTCGGCACAGCTTGGCATCGAGCGTGCCGAATTCGAATACCCCATGCCACTCGGCGATGCTGAAGAGATGTTGGCGACGCTATGCGATGGTGTGCTGGAAAAAATCCGCCATCACGTGACCGTCGATGGCGCGCTGTTCGAGATTGACGAATTCTTCGGCGACAACGCGGGCCTAGTGGTGGCCGAGATCGAGCTCGCCGCTACCGATGCCCCGTTTCCGCAGCCGTCATGGTTGGGGCGTGAGGTCAGTCATCTGGTTCGTTACTACAACGTCAACCTGATTGCGCATCCTTACGCCCATTGGACGCAAGAAGAGCGCGACGCCGCAAGGGAATCGAGCCCATGTTGATGATCGGCCTGGCCGGCACGGCGCTGGCCGACTCGGAACACGCCTGGCTGAAAGCGACGGGCGTCGCTGGCGTCGTGCTGTTCTCGCGTAATTTCAGCTCGCGCGAGCAGTTGATGTCGTTGGTCGATGCGATTCGCGAAGTCGGCGGTGACGACATGCTGATCGCCGTCGACCAGGAGGGCGGTCCAGTACAGCGGTTTCGCGAGGGCTTTACGCGCTTGCCGCCGCTGTCGGCGATTGGCGCCGTCTACGATCGCGATCCGCCCGATGCTGTGCGACTGGCCGAGGAGCATGCCTGGGTCATGTCCAGCGAGCTGCGCGCCAGCGGTGTGGATTTCAGCTTTGCGCCGGTGGTCGATCTTGCGCGAGGCAATGCGGCGATCGGTCCGCGCGCGTTGCATGCCGATCCGGAAGCCGCCGCCGAGCTGGCGCAGGCTTATGTGCGCGGCATGCACCTGGGTGGCATGGCGGCGGTACTCAAGCACTTCCCCGGGCATGGTTCGGTGGCCGTCGATACGCACAAGGCCGCTGCCATCGATCCGCGACCGCTCGACCAGATCCGCCGCGACGACCTGCTGCCCTTTATGGAAGGTATCGATGCACATGCCGAGGCGGTGATGGTGGCTCATGTCATCTATCCCGCCGTCGATGATCGACCGGCGGGTTTCTCGAGGCGCTGGATCGTGCAGATCCTGCGCGGCGAGCTGGGCTTCAATGGGGCCGTGATCAGTGATGACATCAGCATGGCTGCCGCCGGCGCTGCTGGCGGCGTCGCCGCGCGCGTCCATGCCCACCTCGACGCCGGTTGCGATCTGGTGCTGGCCTGTTTTCCCGAGGTGGTGGAGGAAGCCATTGCCGCCGTGCAGGGTCGCGCCGCTAGCGATCCCCAGCGACTGAGCGCTTTGCGCGGTGCCGTTGCATCGACCTGGGAAGGACTTACCGATAACCCGCAGCGCGACCGTTTTGTCGCGCGCGTCACGGCGCTCCATCCCGTGGCAGGACAACCCTTGGAAGGGCAGGCATGAACACAAGTACACCCTCGCTGGGCGCCGCATTGGCCGATGCCGAGCTGCTGTTCGATCGTGAAGCGCTGGAATCGGTGATCGCCGATATGGGGCGCCGCATCGACGCGGCGCTCGATGGCGAGCGCGCGGTATTTCTCACCGTCATGAATGGCGCGCTGATCTTTGCCGGTCATCTGGCGCTGGCCATCCGCACCGATCTCGAATTCGATTACGTGCACGCCACGCGCTATCGCGGCGCCACTTCGGGCAGCGAGTTGCACTGGCTGCGCGAACCGGCGGCGGATATGCAGGGGCGAACCGTACTGCTGGTGGACGACATTCTCGACGAAGGCCACACCCTGAAGGCCGTGCGCGACGACTGCCTGCGCCGTGGTGCCAAGCGCGTGTTGATCGTGAGCCTGTGCACCAAGCACCACGACCGTCTGGTCGAGGGCGTCGCGGCGGATTTCAACGGCGTGGAGCTGCCCGATCGCTACGTATTCGGCTTCGGCATGGACTACTACGAGCAGGGTCGCAACCTGCCGGGTATCTACGCGCTGACATGAGTTTCATCGCGCCAGCAGGGCGTGGCTGGCTCGCGAACCGCGGAGCGGACGCATGAACATACTCGGCATCTCCGGCAGCCTGCGGCAGGCGTCCTTCAATACGGCGCTGCTTTATACGGCGCGGGAACTGGCGCCTGCCGGCATGAACATCACCATCCATCGCCTGCACGACCTGCCACTGTTTGATCAGGACGTGGAAGAGCAGGGTGATCCGGTGCCGGTGACGGCGCTGAAGCAGGCGATCGAGGCGGCCGACGGCTTGCTGCTGGCCTGCCCGGAATACAACGGCGGCATCACGGGCGTGCTGAAGAACGCGGTCGACTGGGCCTCGCGCATCGGCAAGGGGCGCAAGGTAGCCGCGCTCACCGGCAAGATGGTGTGCATCATCGGCGCCAGCCCGGGCATCACCGGTACGGTGCGTGCCCAGGACCAGCTGCGGCTGGTGCTGCGTCGTGCCGGTGCCCGCACCGAGCCCCAGGGGGACGTGCTGGTATTCCAGGCACATACGAAGATCGTCGACGGACGGCTTGGCGACGAGCGCACGCGCGACGCCTTGGGCCGCCATCTACAAGGATTCGCCGAGCGGCTGGCCGCGACGGCGGGATGACTCACTAGCGATGCAGGAACGACTCGTGACTACTATCGATCTTGCCGTGATTGGCGGCAGCGGCTTGTACAACTTTCCCGGGCTGGCGAACAGCACGCGTCAGAGCGTCGAGACGCCCTTTGGCCCGGCCTCCGGCGACGTGGTGATCGGCGACTTCAGCGGACGCCGCCTGGCCTTCCTGGCACGCCACGGCGAGAGCCATACGGTGCCGCCCCACCGCGTGAATTACCGCGCGAACTTGTGGGCACTGCATTCGCTGGGTGCGCGCCGCGTGATCGGCGTGAATGCCGTGGGCGGGATCCGCGCCGATATGGGGCCGCGCGTCATCGTGGTGCCGGATCAGGTCATCGACTATACCCATGGACGCTACACGAGCTTTTGCGACGTCGAGGGTGCCGAGGTCAAGCACATCGACTTCAGCGAGCCGTATACCGAATCGCTGCGTCGACAGCTGATCGCGGCGGCGGCAACGGCTGGCATCGCAGTCATCGAGGGCGGTTGCTACGGTGCCACCCAGGGGCCGCGCCTGGAAACGCGGGCGGAGATCGCCCGCATGAAGCGCGATGGCTGTGACCTGGTCGGCATGACCGGCATGCCGGAAGCCGTGCTGGCCCGCGAGCTGGAGCTGGAGTACGCCTGCCTGGCCCTGGTGGCCAATTTTGCAGCAGGTTGTGGCGACGAGGCGGAGATCAGCATCGAGGAAATCTTCGCCCATCTGGCCGCGGCGACCGCCGAAGTACCCCGCATCCTCGCCAATTTGGTCAAAACCTGAGCAATAGGTTCGATTTTGATCGTGTGAATGCGATCACCATATTGCGCTTTGCTATCAAACATGTTGATACTTCGGCCGTGCCAGGGGCGGCGGACCAAGGGGTCAAGGTGGTTCAGCGCGAGCCGTGGTGCATCCAGTCCATGATTCAGAGGTTCACGCAATGCGTTTCGGTACGGTCAAGTGGTTCAACGACGCCAAGGGTTTCGGCTTCATCGCACCCGAGGACGGTGGGGAGGACGTGTTCGTCCACTTTTCGGCGATCAACTCCAAAGGCTTTCGTAGCCTGCAGGAAGGTCAGCGCGTGAAGTTCGAAGTCACCACGGGCCCGAAGGGCGCCCAGGCTTCGGGCGTCGAGATCGCTGGTTGATTTCGGCGTTCCGGCGCGCGCGCCGGTCATCGAGGTAAATGGAAACCCCGCGTCGTAAGACGCGGGGTTTTTTGCGTTGCAGACGTAACAAGAAGGCATTGCTGGAGCAAGCCATGGCAGACCGTAGAGATTTCCTGAAAGCCTCCGTGCTGGGTGCCTCGGCACTCGCCCTCGCCGGCAAGGCGGGTGCAAGCAGCATTCCGGCGGGCAAGCCCGTCACCGGGGCACGTGTCGTGTCCACCTGGGACTTCGGCGTGGCGGCGAACCAGGCGGCCTGGTCCGTACTGACCAAGGGCGGTCACGCGCTGGATGCCGTAGAGACCGGCGTGATGGTGCCCGAAGCCGATCTGAAGAATCACAGCGTGGGCCGCGCCGGTTACCCGGACCGGGACGGCCATGTCTCCCTCGACGCCAGCATCATGGACGCCGATGGCAGCTGCGGCGCGGTGGCCGCGCTGGAACATATCGCGCACCCGATCCAGGTGGCGCGCCGAGTGATGGAGCGCACGCCGCATGTGCTGCTGGTGGGCGACGGTGCGCTGCAGTTCGCGCTCGAGCAAGGCTTCAAGAAGGAGGAACTGCTGACGCCCGAATCCGAGCAGGCCTGGCGGGAGTGGCTGAAAACGGCGCATTACCAGCCGTCGGTCAATAGCGAAGTGCGCAGCTACGGCAAGACCGGCATGCCCGGCGGCAGCGGCAACCACGACACCATCGGCATGCTGGCCATTGATGCGCAGGGTCGGCTGGCCGGCGCCTGCACCACCAGTGGCATGGCGTGGAAGATGCGTGGTCGCGTGGGCGACAGCCCGATCATCGGGGCGGGCCTGTACGTGGACGGCGATGTGGGCGCCGCCACCTCGACAGGGGTGGGCGAAGAAGTCATCCGCAACGTCGGCAGCTTTCTGGTGGTGGAACTGATGCGCCAGGGGCGTTCGCCGCAGGACGCATGCCGGGAAGCTGTCATGCGTATCGTGAAGCGCCGGCCGAATGCGTCCAAGGACTTGCAGGTGGGTTTTCTGGCGATGAATCGCCAGGGTGACGTCGGTGCCTGGGCGATCCAGCCCGGCTTCTCCTATGCGGTATGCGATGCGCAGCACCAGGACGGCCTGTTGCCGGCGAAGAGCGTGTTCTGAGATGGCGGGCTGCCTGCTTGAAGTGGCTGCCAATTCGCTGGCCTCTGCCTTGGCCGCACAGGCAGGTGGCGCCGGACGCATCGAACTGTGCACGGCGCTGGAGCTGGGTGGGCTGACGCCCTCCCATGCCCAGATCGCGTTGGTGCGAGAGCGCGTGCGGTTGCCGCTCTACGTGCTGATTCGACCGCGCGCTGGTGATTTCCTCTACAGCGATCTCGACGTCGAAACGATGCGCCGCGATGTCGAGGCCTGCGCCACGCTCGGTTGCGATGGCGTGGTGATCGGCTCGCTCGATGTCGAAGGCGACGTGGACATGGCGCGTTGCCGTGAGCTGGTCGCGGCCGCCGGTCGCATGGGCGTGACCTTCCATCGCGCCTTCGACATGGCGCGCGATCCATCGCGCGCGTTGGAGGACGTGATCGCACTTGGCGCGGAGCGCTTACTTACCTCGGGTGGTGCAAGCTCGGCGATGGAGGGTGCCGCGCATATTCGCGCCTTGATCGAGCAGGCGGGTGATCGGCTGACCGTTATGCCGGGGGCCGGCATCGCTCCCGGCAATATCGCCACTTTGAGGACGTTGACCGACGCAAAAGAATTTCACGCCTCGGCCAAGCGCGAGCTCCCATCGGCCGTGCGCATGACGAACGCCGTGCTGCCCGAGATGGCAGGTGGCGAGATCCGCAGTGACATCGACACGGTGCGAGGGTTGGTGGCGGCCTTGGGCGGTCATTGAGGGTGTACGGCGGGTCGATCGCGCACCGGGTGCGCTCCTACACGAGCGCACCCGGCGAGCGATGCTCACGCGGTGAACTGCAAGCGCGCCAGTTCCGCGTAGAGGCCGCCTTCGGCCAACAGGCTTTCATGCGTGCCCTGGGCCACGATGCGGCCACCATCCATCACCACGATGCGATCGGCGCGCTGTACCGTGGCGAGTCGGTGGGCGATGACCAGGGTGGTGCGTCCCTTCTCCAGTCGTTCCAGTGCCTGCTGGATAGCCGCTTCCGATTGGGCGTCGAGGGCGGAGGTGGCCTCGTCGAGCAGCAGCAGCGGCGCATCGCGCAGGATGGCGCGGGCGATGGCGATACGCTGGCGCTGTCCGCCGGAGAGGCGCACGCCGCGCTCGCCAAGCTCCTCCTCGTAGCCCTTCCCAAGGGCGCTGATGAACTCATGCGCCTCGGCCGCTCGCGCGGCCTCGCGGACTTCATCATCGCCAGCATCCTGGCGGCCGAATCGAATATTGTCGGCAGCACTGCCACCGAAGATGACGGTCTCCTGCGGCACCAGCGCGATGGCTCCGCGCAACCCGGGCAGCGACAGCGCACGCAGGTCGACGCCGTCGAGGCTGATGCGCCCCGTTTGCGGATCGTAGAAGCGCAGCAGCAGGGCGAACACGGTGCTCTTGCCCGCGCCCGACGGACCTACCAGCGCAACCGTTTCGCCGGGGCGGATCGCCAGGTCGAAGTCATACAGTGCTGGCGCATCGGGTCGTGTCGGATAGTGGAAGACGACATTCTCGAACCGCAACGCGCCTTGCATCGGCTTGGGCAGCGGTGTTGGCTGCGCCGGGCTGGTGATCTCGGCATGTTCTTCGAACAACTCGCCGATGCGCTCCATGGCGCCGGCCGCACGCAGCACGTCGCCCCACACTTCGGAAAGCCCCGCCAGCGAGCCGGCAGCAAAGATGGCGTACAGCACGAACTGCCCCAGCACGCCTGCGTTCAAAGTGCCGGCCAGCACGTCGCGTGCGCCGGCCCACAGCACCAGCGTGATGGCGCCGAAGAACAACACGATGACCGCAGCCGTTAGCGCCGATCGCATGCCGATGCGCTTGCGCGCGGTGGCCAGCGCGCGCGTGATCGCGCTGCCGTAACGCGTGCTTTCGATATCTTCGCGCGCGTAGGCCTTGACCGCCGGCGCTGCATTGAGCGTTTCGTTGGCCACCGCAGCGGCGTCGGCTAGGCGGTCCTGGCTGGCGCGCGAAAGCTTCTGCACGCGACGGCCAAACAGCAGGATCGGCAACACCACGGCCGGAATCACCAGCGCCGTAAGGCCGGCTAGGTGCGTGCTGGTCCAAACCATCATGCCGGTGGCGCCCAGCAGCATCACGGCACTGCGCAGCGCCACCGAGATGCCGGAGCCGATCAGGGCCTGGATGACCTCGGTATCCGTGCCCAGGCGAGAGATCAGTTCACCCACGCGGCTGCGTTCGAAAAAGCTCACATCGAGCCGGATCACATGCGCATAGAGTTTGGCGCGCAGCGAAGCGAGCGCGCGTTCGCCCAGCAGGCTGATGCAGTAGTAGCGGGCCGCCGTGGCAAAGGCGAGCACCAGCGCCACGCCGAATAATCCGAGGAAGGTGGCGTTGATCGCGGCCGCATTGGAGTGGCCAAAGCCCTGGTCGATCATGTGGCGCACTGCCATCGGCAGCACCAGCGTGGCCGACGACGAGATCGCAAGAAACACCAGCCAACCGATGGCGAGAGCGCGATGCGGCTTCAGGAATGGCCACAACTGCAATAACGCGCCAAGGCGGCGGGTAGGGCGTGGCGTGTTGGCGGTGTCGCTCATTAGTGCTCGCAGGTCGAGGCTGGCAAAGGGATGGGGCACCGCAATGGTGCTTGTCTCCAAAGGTGGGGCGACTGGCTGGCGATTCAATCCAGCCGGCGGGCGTTGTGGCGGCCCCTGCTGATATCGGTGATGCGCGCCTGCGCCTCGTCCACTCGGGATTCGGGTAGCCGGATGTCGAGTTCGACGCCATCGGCGTCGAAATCCTCCCGCGTCACCTCGGCCTCCAGTTCACGCAGGCGCGCCTTCAGCAGGGCAAGTTCGGCGAAGTCGCAACGCAGGCCCAGTCGCGCCATCGCCACGATGGGGACGCGTTCGGCGAGGCGCAGGCATTCCGCCGCCGTGCCGCCATAGGCGCGAACCAGGCCGCCCGCGCCGAGCTTGATGCCGCCGTACCAGCGCGTGACGACCACGACGGCACGGTCGATGCTCTGGCCTTCGATAGCCTGCAGGATCGGCCGGCCCGCGGTGCCGCCGGGCTCGCCATCATCGTTGAAGCGATAGTCCTGGCCGATGCGGTAGGCCCAGCAATTGTGCGTAGCTGCCAGGTCGCTGACCTGCCGCACGAAAGCCAATGCCTGCTCGGATGTCTGCACCGGTGCCGCGTGGGCGAGAAAGCGGCTCTTCTTGATGTCCTCGCTGTGCTGGTGGGCGGTGGCGAGGGTGTACAGCGCTTCACTCATGGTCGGGCAATTGAGCACGCACATCGTCCGGCAAGCTCATCTCCGGATGCGCCTGGCGAAACGCAGACAGGCGCTGCAACGCTTCGTCGCGGCGATGTTGCGCAAACAGCAGGCGGATCTTGTCGAGCTCTTGCGCGGGCGTGTCGTTCGGGTTGGCTGCCGTGGCATCCACGGCCGACACCGGTGCGGGCGCTGTTGGAGCAGGCGCGGCAGCCGCCATGGTCCTCATGGCCATCGAGCGTGCTGCGGGCTCGGCGCGGTAGCCGGCAGTTGCGGGCGGCGCTGCAGACGCCATTGGCGATTGAGCCATCACTATCGGCGGGGCAGGGGCCGGTGGTGGCGGAGCGAATGCCTGGTCGGCCATCTCGGCAGTCGCCACGCGTGACTTGGCGAGCGACTTGGCGGACTCGTGCGTGCGGCGCGTCGCTCGCGGGATTTCCGCAGGCGGTGCCGCCGCGACCATTGGCGCGGCGGACGACGACACCACGGGCGCATGGGTGGCGGCTGCGGACGACTGGCTCTCGGCTGGCGGGTTCGCCGGGATCGTGGCCGCTGCCGGTGCGGGTGCCTGCAAACCCGGGGGCTGCTCGCGCATGCGTAGACCCAGCCCCACGGCGAGCACCAGCACGGCGGCGCTGGCGGCAGCAACGGGCCAACGCGCGATCGGCTGCCGTGTCTTCGGGCGCACGGCTTCGACTGCGGCTTGTCGCACCGCCTGGTCGAGCGCTGGCGACGGCTCCTTGCGCGGCAGGCTGCGATAAAGCGCCTGCAACTCGTCTTCACCGGGCAGCGATTCGTCGTCGTGGTGGTCGTGCGTATTCATTCGGCCAACTGTTCGCGCAATCGGTTCATGGCATAGCGCAGGCGTGACTTCGCGGTTTCGCGCCCTACGCCGGTCACTTCGGCAATATCCTCCACACTCAGGTCATTCTCCAGGCGTAGCAGCACGGCCGTGCGCTGCTCATCGGGCAATCCTTCGATGGCGCGCTGCAGCCGGCGACGGCGCTGGAACTCGGACAACACATGGTCGGGTTGTTCGTGCTCGGGTGTGGCGAGGGCGGCCAGTGCACTTTCGGCCTCCTCGCCCGTGGCGACGGGGCGTCTGCGTCGATGCTGATCGATGAGCAGGTTGTGCGCGATCTGCAGCAGCCAGGTGGTGAACTTGGCCTGTGGCGTATAGCGCCCGCGCGCCGCAATAACGCGGCTCCAGGTTTCCTGGAACAGCTCCTCCGCCAGCTGCGGGTGCCGTGCGGCGCGCAGCAGGAATCGGTACAAGGTGCCCCGATGACGCGCATACAGCGCATCAAACGCTGCCATCTCGCCGCGCGCATAGGCCAGCATCAGCGTTGCGTCGTCATCCACGGCAGCATCCATGGGCGGCGAGGTTAAGCCAAATCGCCGGGTTGGGTAAGCATGGATCGCGGCGACGGGGTGGTCGATCATGAATGGCAGGGTCTTCCGGCGCTCCGGGTGATATCGGTGAAACGCGCCAGCCGCAGCAACGGGGTTATCGCAGGGGACGTTCCGCCTCAGGGATCTACGGCTCCGATGGGCCATGCGTATCCGCTATCGCCTCGCGCGGCGGTCAGGTCCTAAGATGCCACGACTTTCCAGGGACCGGGTGCCGCTATGCTCGTCGTGCTGTTTGTCCTGCTGCTGGTGGCCGCGCTCTTGTATCGCCTGCATCGGCGATGGTTTGGGCATGTGCTCGTTCTGCTTGCCGGGCTGCTGTTCTTCGGCATGGGGTGCGGGCCGATACCACACGTGATGCTGGACAGCCTGCAAGGTCCTTATTACACGGACCCCGCCATCGACTGGGCGCCACGCAATGCCATCGTGTTGCTGGGGGCAGGCACGGTGGGGCCGGGCGACGAGGCCTTGCAACCGTCGTACTTCGCCAATGGACGCATCGTACGCGCGGCGCAGCTCTACAACGCGTGCAAACTCGCCGGCAAGGCATGTCATCTGTTTGTGAGCGGCGGCGATTCACAGGATCACGGCGAGCCCGAATCGATTGTCTATGGTCGCGCGCTGCGCAAGCTCGGCATCCCCGAGGCCGACTTGACCCTCGAGGCGCGCAGCATGACCACCTGGCAGAACGCGCAATTCATCCGTCCCTTGTTGGCGCAATACGCCCCGCAGCACATCGTGTTGGTGACGTCGGGCGTTCACCTGCAACGCAGCCTGCTGTACTTCGCGCACTTCGGCATCACGCCGCAGCCGGTGGCAGGCGACTGGATCATGGCCAACTGGATTCCGATCCCCGTCTCCTGGAACTTCGTGGTGACCGACTCGGCCCTGCATGAGTACCTGGGCATTCTGCGTTACCGCGTCTACACCATGATGGGTTGGAACGCGCCTAAGGCACCGCCGCTGCCGTCGTGATCCGCCGGGTAGGCGCGGCGACCCCCTGTTCATTTTCCAGCCAGCTATCGCGCGCACTTCCGCGTAACCTTGCGCGGTCTCTCTGCCCATCCGGCTACCCATGCTCTCCGATAAAACGCCCGAACCGCACTCGCGCGCGGCGCTTCCGCTTGCCCCGTCGATGGACACCACGCTGGCCGCGGCGCACATGCCGAGACAGTTCCGCCCATTGGGGCGACGGGTACTGTGGATAGCCGGCCTGGCGATGATCCTGGGCGCCGTGGTGGCGCTGGTGGCGCGTGCGCTCACCGCATTGATCGGCCTGGTGACCAATCTCGCCTTCCATGGGCGCTGGAGCACCGACTTTAGCAGCCCTGCGGACAATCATCTCGGCCTGTGGGTGATTGGCGTGCCGGTGCTCGGCGGCTTGATCGTGGGTGCCATGGCGCGCTGGGGCTCACGGGCGATCCGTGGGCACGGCATTCCCGAGGCGATGGAGCAGGTGCTGCTCAACGAGAGCCGTATCCCTGCGCGCATGACCTGGCTGAAGCCGGTGTCGTCGGCCATCGCCATTGGCACCGGTGGGCCGTTTGGTGCGGAAGGTCCCATCATTGCCACCGGCGGTGCGCTGGGCTCGCTGGTTGGCCAGTATCTGCACGTGACGGCCGACGAGCGCAAAACCCTGCTGGCGGCTGGCGCGGCTGCCGGCATGGCCGCGGTCTTTTCCGCGCCGATTTCATCCGTGCTGCTGGCCATCGAGCTGCTGCTGTTCGAGCGCCGTGCGCGTTCGTTGATCCCGGTTGCATTGGCGGCGGTCATCGGCACCGGTGTGCGCTATGTGCTGGAAGGCAATGCGCCCATGTTTCCGATGTCAGAAATCGCCACGCCGTCGCTCACCTCCTTGTTGGCCTATATGGTGATGGGGCTGCTGGCCGGCGTGGCCAGCGTAGGCATCACGCGTCTGACCTACGCCATCGAGGACGGTTTCGAAAAGCTGCCGATCCACTGGATGTGGTGGCCGGCGATCGGTGGCGTGGTCGTGGGCATCGTGGGGTACGTGATGCCGGCCACCCTGGGTGTGGGCTACAGCAATATCGCCGCCGTCGTGGCGGGGCAGATCGGGCTGGGCAGCATGCTCGCCCTGTGCCTGTTGAAGTTGCTGTCGTGGTCGGTGGCGCTCGGCAGCGGCACGTCGGGCGGCACGCTGGCGCCGTTGTTCACCATCGGCGGTGCGCTGGGCGGCGTCTTTGGGATCGCCTGCGTCATGTGGCTGCCGTGGCTGCAGGTGGATCCGCGGGTGGCGGCGCTGGTCTGTATGGCGGCGATCTTCGCCGGTGCGTCGCGCGCGTTTCTTACATCCGTGGTGTTTGCGTTCGAAACGACGCAGCAACCGCATGGCCTGCTGCCGTTGCTCGGCGCCTGTGCGATGGCCTACCTGGTCTCTGGCCTGATGATGCGCAACACGATCATGACCGAGAAGATCGCACGCCGCGGCGTGCGTGTACCTGCCGAATACAGCGCCGACTATCTGGAGCGGATCAGTGTGGGCGAGGCGTGCAGCCGCAAGGTGATCAGCCTGCGCGCGACACAGCGTCTGGCTGCGGTGCGTCGATGGCTCGAAGCCGACAGCGCCGTGGCCCGGCACCAGGGCTTTCCGGTGCTGGGTGATGCAGCCCAACTGCTTGGTGTCGTGACCCGCCGCGACCTGCTTGCTACTGGCTTGGCCGATGACGTGACCGTAGCTGACTTGCTTCGTCGTCCGCCGCTGGTGGTGCGGGAAGATCACAGCTTGCGTGATGCCGCCGACCATATGGTCGAGGCGGATGTCGGCCGTCTGGTCGTGGTTGGCGGCGAAGGAGGACAGCAGGTGGTGGGCATCATTACGCGTGGTGACCTGTTGGCTGCGCACGCACGGCGTTTGCGCGAGGCGCATCAAGCGAGTCGATATAGAAGCCATAAGGGCAAGATCTAGGGAAGGTCTGAACAAGCCGTCATCCCAGCTTTCGCTGGGATGACGAGCAAAGACCCGTTCAAGCCTCTACTGGCAGCTGTCGTTGTTGCCTCAGGCGGTCTGCTTGAGCGACGCCATGTCGATCACGAAGCGATACTTCACATCGCTCTTCAACACGCGCTCGTAGGCCTGGTTGATGTCCTGAATATCGATCATTTCGATGTCGCTGACGATGCCGTGCTCGGCGCAGAAATCGAGCATTTCCTGCGTCTCGGCGATACCGCCGATGGCCGAGCCGGAGATCGAGCGACGGCCCAGCACCACCATGGCAGCCTGCACCGGCGGCTCGATCGCTTCCAGCAAACCCACCAGGCACAGCACGCCGTTGAGCGTGAGCGTGTTGAGGTAGGGATTGAGGTCGTGCTGCGAGGGCACCGTGTCCAGAATGAAATCGAACTGACGCGCCGCCGCGGCCATCTGTGCGGCATCGGTGGACAACACCACGTGGTCGGCGCCGAGCTTGCGAGCTTCGGCTTCCTTGCCGGGGGATCGGGTAAACAGTGTTACCTCTGCGCCCATCGCCTTGGCAAACTTCAGGCCCATGTGGCCCAGGCCGCCCAGGCCGACCACGGCGACCTTGCTGCCCTTGCCGATGTTCCAGTGGCGCAGCGGTGACCAGGTGGTGATGCCGGCACACAACAAGGGCGCTGCCGCCTTCGGGTCGAGCTTGTCGGAGATGCTGACCACGAACTTGTCCGACACCACGATGCGCTCGGAATAACCGCCGTGGGTCGGCTGGCCGTCATGGCGATCCGTCCCGTTATAGGTCCAGGTGGGGCCTTCGACGCAATACGGCTCCAGCCCGGCCTCGCACGCGGCGCAGTGCTGGCAGGAATCAACCATGCAACCGACGCCGACCATGTCGCCGAGCTTGAACTTGCTCACCTTGGAGCCAATGGCGCTGACGCGACCGACGATTTCGTGGCCAGGCACCATCGGATACACACTGCCATGCCATTCGTTGCGGGCCTGGTGGATGTCCGTGTGGCACACGCCGCAATAGAGAATGTCGATCACCACGTCATCTGGACGCGGGTCGCGGCGCTGGAAATGGTGGGGAGCCAGTGCGGTGGTAGCCGATTGGGCTGCGTAGCCGAGGATGGAGAGGGCCATGCGTAACTCCTTGGGGACGGGGGATAGCGAAGGAGGGGAGTATGCGAGTCGTGGTCCGGCCACGGGTAGCCGGATCCTGCGAGATCCTTGCCTGATCCTGCGATGCTGCATGCCTCGCGCTCGCCATCGGGCGGAGGAACAGGCAATCTAGTCGGGCCCGAAATATCAGCAAAGTCATGAATAACAAGCTTTCTTCCCGTGCATTGGATTTGCGTCTCGAACAGGGGCGCGAGGAATTGACAGCGGTCGTTGAACGATTGACACCGGGCCAGGGCGTGCATGCCACGCGCTGGCCGACCCTGAGCCTGTTCCGCGCCGACTCGCCCAGCGTGCCTACCTGCGCCATGTACGGGCCGGGCCTGGGACTGGCCCTGCAGGGTGCCAAGCAGATCCTGCTGGGGCAGCAGACGTTTGTGCATGAACCCGCTTCGTATCTGGTGACCTCGGTCGATGTGCCGGTGTCGTCGCAGGTGCTGCGCGCGACACCGGACGAACCATGCCTGTGCCTGACGTTTCAGTTGGACCTGCAGCGCATCCGCGAACTGTTGCCCGGGGTGAAAACGCCTCGCGCCGCACCGGTGTCGTCACGGGGCTTGGCGTTCAGTCCCCTGGATGGCGGCCTGCTCGACCCTTTGTTGCGGCTGGCGCGCCTGCTCGATGCGCCGGACGACCTGGCCGTGCTGGGGCCGCTGATCGAGCATGAGTTGCTCTATCGCCTGCTGACGGGCGAGCAGGGCGCACATCTCGCGCAGATCGCGACCTCCGGTAGCCAGGGTCACCAGGTTTCGCGGGCCATCGACTGGCTGCGTCGCCACTACGACGAGCCACTGCGTATCGATGACCTGGCCGGGCGCGTGAACATGAGTGCGTCGTCGCTGCATCATCACTTTCGCGCGATCACGGCCATGAGTCCGCTGCAGTATCAAAAGCAGTTGCGCCTGCATGAGGCGCGCCGCCTGTTGCTGGTCGATCAATGCGACGTCGCCACGGCGGCGCATCGAGTAGGCTATGAAAGCCCTTCGCAATTCAGTCGCGAATACAGCCGCCATTTCGGTGCGCCGCCGTTGCGCGATGTGACGCGCCTGCGTCTCGCTGATGCGGACGCGATGACCTGAGTCCAGCGCGAGCCGAAGCGTCTGCGCTGCGGCATGCCGCGGTCCGTGCTGCGGCTGACGTCAGGCTCGATCCCGAGTCGCCGCAAGTCGCCCACCGCTGCTTACCCCTGCCTTACGGCACTGGTGACATGCCCCCGGCTTGCCGCATCAATGGCGGTTCGCATGTCGCGCGTATCCGGCCGCTTTCATCGAGAGCGGTGGTCGGGGAGCGCGTACCTGGCGAGTTTGCCGCTTCCCTTGAAACGCTTCCGTGTGAGACGCCTGATGATTCGTGATTTGCCTGTTCGTGTAACTCGTGTGGGGCGACGTGCCGCCTGGTGTGCCGTTGTGCTGGCAGCTGGCCTGGCGCTGGCGCCGTGGACGGTTGCCGCCGCCGCTGATGCCAAGCCTGATGCCAAGCCTGCCGCTGCCGATGCGGGTGCCGCCGAAAAGAAGAGCGACATCGAGCTGCCGCCGCTGCCCGCTGACAAGACCATCAAGCAAAGCGTCAAGGTGGGTGGCCGCACCGTTTCCTACGAGGCGACGGTGGGCGTGATTCCGGTGCGTAACGCCAAGGGCAAGAAAATCGCCGAGGTGGTCTACACCGCGTATACCGTTCCGGGCAACGATCCTCACCGACCAGTGACGTTCGCCTTCAACGGTGGTCCGGGTGCTTCGTCGGTTTATCTCAACATGGGCGCCATCGGTCCCAAGCGCATCCAGTTCGGTGTGGATGGCGATGCACCGTCGGACGCCGCGATCACCCAGGACAACCCGAACACCTGGCTCGATATGAGCGATCTGGTGTTCATCGACCCGGTCGGTACCGGCTTCTCGCGTTCGCTGGAAGACGAGGACACCACCAAGAAGGACTTCTATTCCACCGAGGCGGACATCAAGTATCTGTCGCGCGTGGTGTATGACTGGCTGGTCAAGCACGGCCGCCTGCGCGCACCCAAGTATGTGATGGGCGAGAGCTACGGTGGTTACCGTGCGCCGCGTATCGCCTACGCCTTGCAGACGCAGATGGGCGTGGGCGTGAATGGCCTGGTAATGGTTTCGCCTTATCTCGATCCGGCCGCCATTGGTGATGGCGACGCGCTGTCGCCGCTGCCGTGGATGATCAACCTGCCGTCGATGACCGCCGCCCACCTGGAGAGCCAGGGCAAGCTGACGCCAGCGGCGATGGGCGACGTCGAAAACTATGTGCGCACCCAGTACGTCACCGACTTCCTGGCCGGCCGTTCGGACCCGGGCGCGATCAGCCGGATGGTGCAGAAGGTTTCGGCCTATACCGGTCTGGACCCGTCGGTGGTGGCGAAGCTCGACGGGCGCGTCGATATCGGCACCTTCCTGCGTGAAGTGCATCGCAACGACAAGAAGATCGGCAGCGTGTACGACTCCAACGTGACCGCGTTCGATCCATTCCCCGGTTCCGCCGAACGCCAGTCGGGCGATCCGATCCTGGAAGCCCTGCTTGCGCCGACGACGAGCGCGATGGTGGACTTCGTGACCCGCGAAGTGGGTTGGAAGACCGATGCTCATTACGAGGCGCTGTCGTATGCGGTGAACAAGGCATGGGACCGTGGCGATGCGAACGACAAGCCGGTGGCCGACCTGCGCAAGGCGATCGGCAACGATCCGAACATGAAGGCCCTGATCGTGCACGGCTACAACGACTTGTCCTGCCCGTTCTATACCTCGCAGCTGATCCTCAACCAGATGCCCGGCTTTGGTCAGACCCAGCGCGTGAAGTTGTCGGTCTATCCGGGTGGCCACATGTTCTATAGCCGTCCCGCCAGTGCCGCTTCGTTCAAGGCTGACGCCGCGGCGATGTACAACGCCAAGTAAGACAGCTCAGCCTCTGGCCACCACGCGTTCCGTATTGCGATGAAGACGCTGCGGGAAGCGTGTTGGCCCAGGGGCCGCGGCAATGACTGGCGCCATCGTCAGCTATCGATGGCGTCGTCGTTTTCGTCCTGACGATGACGCCTTGGGCGCGGGCAGAAGCCCAAATACAGTGATGCCACGGCCAGACCACGCGCCATAGCTAGACACGATCCTGGCCGCCAGGCGGCTAGTGGCGCCGCGCTTTTTTTTCACGTATCAGATTTCATGAAAATCGGTGCCTCGTGCCACGGCGGCGCCCCAAAAGCTGCTCCGAATGGGCATGTATGGCAGGCATGATCGCCAGCCAGATTCACATCAAGGGATCATGATGAACCGCCTGCCAGGCCTGGATCTTCTGCGCGCGATCGCGATCGTATGGGTGATGATTTTCCACTCCTACTTCGTGGGAGGTTGGGGACACTTCGGCGGCGTGGAAGAGTACGGCTGGATGGGTGTCGACTTGTTCTTCGTCCTCAGTGGCTACCTCATCGGTTCGCAGTTGCTCAAGCCGCTGGCCGAAAACCAGGCGCTGTCACTGGCCGACTTCTATGTGCGACGGGCTTTCCGCATCCTGCCGGCCTACCTGGTCGTGGTGGCTCTTTACTTCGCGCTGCCCGCGATCCGCGAAGCGCCTGGCATCCAGCCGCTGTGGCAGTTCCTGACGTTCACGGTGAACTTGCTGATCGATGCCCAGCACAACCTCGCGTTCTCGCACGTGTGGTCGCTGTGTGTCGAAGAACACTTCTATCTGCTGTTCCCGTTGTTGGCGTGGTGGTTGGCGCGCCGGCCGTCGGCACCACGGTTTATCGCCGTGTGCATGGCGGTCATTGCTGCCGGCATGCTGATTCGTGGCTACGTGTGGCTGCAGGAGTTGGCACCGGCCGGGGCCGCCGGCGATGGCGCCGAAGCGCAGCGGCATTTCCTCGAAGGCATCTACTATCCCTCATGGTCGCGCCTGGATGGTTTGTTGGCGGGTGTGGTGCTGGCCACCATCAAGGCTTATCGCAAACCGCTATGGGCGCGGCTGCAGCGTCGTGCGAACGCCTTGCTGCTGATCGGCTTGGCCATCGCGGGCACGGCCATCTGGCTGTTTCGCGATCGCGCGAGTTTCATCCCGTCGCTGCTGGGCTACCCGCTGCTGTCATTGGGCCTCGGGTTTATCGTGCTGGCTGGCACCAGTGCACAGGGCTTGCTGGGGAGGCTGAAGATTCCCGGCGCGGGCTGGCTCGCACTGGTGTCGTACAGCCTCTATCTCACGCATAAGGCGGTATTCCATCTCGTCCGTGTGGCGCTGGGCCAGCATCTGGACGGGCATGCCTTCGCCGCCTTCGTCGTTTACGCCGTGGCGGTGCTGCTGGTCGGTGCGCTATTGCACTACGGTGTGGAGCGTCCCTTCCTCCGTTGGCGTGATCGTTACCGGAAGCCTTCCGGCGAGACCTCGCCTGCATCGACGGCGCCCGCGTCACCGATCATGGCGACGGATGTGCCGTAGCCGCCGATAAAAAGCGCGAAGTCGGCGCTGCTCTTCACCCGTTGGCGTGGTGCGGGGCGGTAGTGATCGGTGCCGGGATATAGCTAGTTCTGCTTGGCTAATTCTGCTCATCCGGGGCCTCCACGCGATAGCCCTGGGCCTTGAGTTTGGCGAGGAAACCGTCGGGCGCGAGTATTTGTTCCATCGACAGCACGGCGACGGAACGGTTGTTTCGAACGAGCGAGGATTCGGCAGCCTCCATCCACGCCTTTTCGATGCGTTGCGGCAGGTCGGGAATATTCAGCTGCTGCGCAAAATCGCCATTGATCGCGGCGACCACGCATGACTCGTAGGTCGCCCCCTGCGACAGGCTCTGCAGTGTCCTCATGTCTCCGGTAGCCCAGGCATTGGCGCGTTTGGTGAGCGTGCCCATGTCGTGCTCGACGAGGTGCATGGTCTGATCCAGGCAGGCGATATCCTGCTGCCTGCCCTGATCGGCCGTCTGGGCGAGTGGCGGCGCGTGCGGTATGAGCAGCTGATAGGTGACCGGAAGAACGCGCGTGCCGTGCTTGCGCGCCAGCTTCTGCACGATGGCGGCGACATCGGTTTCATTGGTGAGGCCCGCCGACGCCAGCGCCGCTTCGTAGAGCTGTTGGGCGACGACGATAGGGCGCAAGTATTCCAGGGCGTCGTCATTGCCAAGGTACTGGCGCCTGAGTACCAGCCATCGATCGTACATCTCCGGCGGGAGCAGTTTTTGTAGCGTCGCGCCATCGGGGTTCAGGCGGGCGGAAGGCTGCAAGGCCAGCCGGTTGAAGAGGCTGGTCGGCATCTTCAACTCGGCGGATGGCGGTTCAAGCAATTCCTTGGCGCTTGCCAGGACTTTTTCGACCTGTGCTGTTTGCCACTCTGCGTGCTTGGGCAGGGGGGACAGTGTGCCTAGCACCCATAAGATGTGATCACCCCGGCGTACGCGCCAAAGCGCTGGACCCGGCTGTTGCCCGGTCACGGTGACGGCCTGAAGGCTGACAACGCTGTCGGGGGATGGTGGCTTGATCGCGCTGGCGGCGTTCGCGGGCGGCACGGCAGACTGCGCCCATACAGGCATCGCCATGATCAGGGCGGCGACATAAATTGCGATCTTCCCTTGCATCGTGAGGCTCCTCGCGGTGACACGACGGCCCGTTGGCGCCTGAATGGCATCGCCATCGGCCATGCCTGCTCGTAGGCCAGGTGGCGCCAGCGGCAGGGTGATCCGGCGCTGATGATTGAACACCACTCGCGTTCGCGGCGCCACTGCGCAATGCCCGCAGCCTCGATGGTCATGACAAACGCGGCGGCGATTTGCGCATTCGCGTTAGGCAGCGGCGCCACGATTACTTGCGCCTGGCGTGTTCCCCGGTAATGACAACGAATCCTTCATCGCAGGCCGACGAGGATGAGGGCTTGGGCCGAGGGCAGTCGATGTCACGCGCGAAGCAAGCCACCCTATCGCCCCGTCGCCGGGCAGCAGCGCTGGCGACAAGGCGCCATCGCAAGATGGCGCGATCCGCCCATGCTTATGTGCGCGGAAATACCGGGCAGTTCTACGCTTGGCTTGCGGACGAAGGCGCGTCCCTTCTGCCCGATGGGCCGGCGATCTGGATCTGCGGTGATTGCCATGTCGGCAACCTGGGGCCGGTGGCCGACGATCAAGGTCGTGTGCATATACAGCTACGCGATTTCGATCAAAGCGTCATCAGCAATCCGGCCTACGACCTCATCCGGCTCTCGTTGTCCCTGGCGATGGCGGCGCGAGGCTCGGATCTCCCGGGCATTACCACGGCCGAAATGATGGAAGCCGTGCTGGATGGTTATGAGGCAGCGTTTCCCGAAGTGGACGAGCCCGAGCCCGTCATGCCAGATACGATCAAACTGGTGATGAAGCTTGCAGCACAGCGAAATTGGAAGGCACTGGCGCACGAGCGCATCCAGGGTGTCGAGACGCGCTTCCCCTTGGGCTCCGAGTTCTGGCCGATCACGGACAAGGAGCGCAAAGCGATTGCGGCGCTGTTCCGCGAACCGGAACTGGCGGAGCTGGCAACCCAGCTGCGCCACCGCGACACGCAAGGCAAGGTGGCCGTGCTCGACGCCGCGTACTGGCGCAAGGGCTGCAGTTCGCTGGGCCGTCTGCGCTATGCAAGCTTGCTCGATGTCGATGGGGGAAGCGTCGAGGGTGATGACCTCTGTCTTATCGATATCAAGGAAGCCGCCGCATCCGTTGCCCCGCGGGCATCGGGCGTGCGCATGCCCAGAGATCACGCCGAGCGAGTCGTGTTGGCTGCTCGGCGTCTGTGCCCTGCCTTGGGCGACCGCATGCGTGCAACGCATCTGCTCGGCAAGCCGGTCTTCGTGCGGGAGCTGCTACCGCAGGATCTCAAGCTGGACATCGTGCGCATCAAACGCAAGCAGGCCGTCCGGTCGGCTGCCTATCTCGCTCATGTGCTTGGCCGTGCCCACTCGACGCAAATGGATATCGACACCCGACGTTCCTGGCGCAACGAGCTTCATCGCCACCACACGCGCACGCTGGCCGCTCCTTCATGGCTTTGGCGCGCGGTTACCGGCTTGCTTGCCGTCCACGAACGTGAGTACTTGAATCATTGCAGGGCGTATGTCGGCGGCCGCGCGTAGCGCCCGGAGGGTGAGCTGCGGTGCAGCGTTCCCGAGCATGCACCGTCGTAGGTACTCAATAGGGCATTCAGAACCGGTCGGTGCTGGCGAGATAACGCCATTGACCCGGCTGGAGGCGCGACATCGGAATGCGGCCAACGCGGATGCGCTTGATCGCCAGCACCTTCAGCCCAACCGCATTGCACATGCGTTCGACCAGGTTGGGCGAGATCCGCTTCAGGGCGAAACGCAGGTGGGTTTCGTTCTGCCAGCTGACCTTGATCGGCGGCAACGCGTAGTTGTTGAAACTGAGCCCGTGACTGAGCAGGGCGAGACCATTCGGCGCGAGCTCGCCGGCAACTTCAACGATCATCTCCTGTTCAATGCGATCGCTGTCCTCTTCCAGTCGACGCTTGACCCGCCAGTCCTGCGTAAACACCAGCAGCCCGCTAGCGATGTCGGGCAAGGGCAGGGGCGATTCCAGTCGAGCGAAATGGCGTTTCAGCAGGCGCACGCCGGAGGCATCGTCATCGGCGTGGCTTTCGATGCTGATCAAGGAGCGCGCCTGGTCGGCGGAAAGGCCGGCGGGTTTGTGCAAGACCAGGGTGGCGGGCTCGGCGGGTTCGAGCTGCGCCTGCGGATCGATCTCGATGAGTTGATCCAGCACCTTGAACTGCGGCTCTTCCACCGTCTCACCATTCACCCGCACCCAGCCGCCTTCGATGTACATCTCTGCCTCGCGCCGAGAGCACTGGGCCATGGCGGCGATACGTTTGGCGAGGCGGACGGGTTCGGTCATCAGGGGTGGCCAGCGGTGAGGATGCTTATTGTAGGCGGTGTTGCGAAGACAACCATGAAAAGCTGTGAGCGCCTCATGTTTCGCACCGATGGCCGGGAGCGGCTTCGAGGCCGTCGCAGGGTCCGTTTCCGGCACGGGGTAGGTATGCTCCAGCGCAAGCGAGCCTGGAACGGGTTCGGTCGTCTGGTTCATCAACGGATATCGAAAGCATGCTCATCCACGGTCAATGCCATTGCGGGAACATCGCCTTTTCGCTGATCTGGGAGCCCGAGCCCAGCGAGATTCCCGCACGCGCCTGCGATTGCTCCTTTTGCACGAAGCACGGCGGCGTATGGACTTCCTGTCCGGGTGGCTCGCTGAAGGTCGTGGTGAACGAGCCGACGTGCGTATCCCACTATACGTTCGGCACCAAGACGGCGGTATTCCACACCTGCTCCCGCTGCGGCGTCGTGCCGGTGGCCACCAGCGAGGTCGATGGCCGCCTGTATGCGGTAGTCAGTGTCAACGCATTCGATGATGTGGATGCATCGCTCATTCGTCGCGCGATGGGTAGCTTCGAGGGTGAAGACATGGCCTCGCGACTCGCCCGTCGGCAGCGCAACTGGATCGCGGATGTCGAGTTCGTGGAAGCGGCCCGCTAACAGGGCCTATGCATCGGATTCATCCGTGAAGTGACCCAGGATGCCGCCAAGGCTGCGCAGGTCCTGGCTGTTGTGCCGCGCGACGCGGTGCAGTGGCGCGGCCGAGCCGCCGCGCAGAAATCCTAACCAGGCCGCCGGCGCTTCCGAACCGGGCAGATCGTCTTCGCGCACGACGTGCAGCAGTTGTCGTTCGACGGTGGCGAGGCGGCAATTTTCCCATACGCCGCGCCAGCGTCGGCGCACGGGATGGAGCAGGTCGATATGAGCCAGCCCGTTCAACGGACAAGCGCGCTGATGGAGACGAAAGCGCGTCTTCAGCAGCGGCGCGTCATAGGATTTGCCGTTGTAGCTGACCAGGACGGTGTCTGGACGCAGCCAGGACGCGAAGCAGTCCAGCATGGCGGTTTCAGCGGCGAGCGTGGTGATCAGCAGCTGGCGTTCGCGAAACTGGCCCTGATGCCAGTCTGCCACGCCAATCATGAAAGCCCGGGTGCCCGTGCCACCCGCCAAGCCCGTGGTTTCCGTGTCGAACAGCAGCAGTCGCTCCGGTTCGATACTTTCGCCAATGCGGGCGAACGAGGCATCGAAGGTGGAAGGCGAGGGCGGCCAGATGCCGCTCACTTCGCTCAGCTGCAAGCCCGCTGCGATGGTGCGGCCGGGCAGCACGTCCCGCTCCGCGGAAGGGCGTGACAAGCCGGGCTTGCGCTGCCGCACGCCGAGCAATTGACTCAAGCCCGCTGGAAGTGGGTCGGAGCGACGAAGCGGCATGGGCGTGACGCCAGCCTGGCGACGGAGGCCACGCAGTCTGTCCGCGAATGCGCTCATAGGGCGACGACGAGATCGAGCACGCGCGTGGCCAGCGCCTTCAGCGGCGTTTCGTTGCGCTCGTCGGAAGCGAGCACCGGCCCCACGCAGGCTGGGCAGCCCGTGCGACAGTCGCATCGCATCACCAGCTCCCGCGCCAGCCGCACCAGGTCCTCGCGGCGCTCGTAAAGTGGCGCGCTCAAGCCGACGCCGCCAGGGAAGGCGTCGTAGAGATAAAGCGTCGGCATAAAGGGCCCGTGCGTGCCGGCATCAAGCTCACCCAGGCTGGAGCGCACCTGTGCGCGTCCATGGAGGTCAGGCGTGGCGAACCATGCACCATCGCCGCTGCCCACCGCCTTCTGCAGATCGCGTGCCTCGGCCATCACCGCCACCGTCGCGACGATATGCAAGGCATGGGCCGCGGCGAGGAAGCCGTCCAGCGCTTGCTGGCGATGGTCGAAGGCCTGGTCGAGCGCGCGCTGCGGCAGCTGCCACCAGACCGCAGTGGTATGGAGTTCGAGATCCGGCAAGTTGACCGGGCCGTAGCCGATGTTCTCGTGCGTGTAATAGCGAATCTTCTTGTAGCCGGCGACGCGCCGGGCCACATGGACCTCGCCGTGGTGCGCGCTACCCGCGCCGGCCGGCGCGTTATCGAATGCCTCCAGCACCTTGAGCTTGGTGTAATCGATGGCGTCCGTGTAGTAGTCGGCGTTGGTGCGCGTGACATAGGCTTTGCGGCCGGTCCAGTCCAGGCGCTCCACCTGATACGGCACCGACTGGATCATGTGGATGGCGCCCTCGTACAAGGTCAGCGCGGCAGCGCTGAAGTCGACCTCCGCCACGATGGTCTGCCGTCCATGCGTGCGGTCGACGACGACGAAGTTGCCGTCCGCCACCGAGCGCAGGGAAACGACGTTGGCCGGATAGCTGTCGGCAATCCATTCGAAGCGGGCGCCTTCCTGATGCAAGACTCCTTCTTCGGCCAGGACTTGCAGCCACGGCGTGGCGTCCTGTGGACCAAACAGGTCACCGCTATGGAAGGGGAGTTCGAAAGCGGCGCAGCGAATATGGTCAAGCAAGATCAGCGGCTGGTCGGGCGCAATGCGGGCATGCTCCGGCGATGCGCACTGGAAGAATTCAGGGTGACGGACCAGGTATTGGTCGAGCGGGTCGCTGCTGGCTACCAGTACGCCAAGCGATGCCTGTTGGCGCCGTCCGGCACGCCCGAAGCGTTGCCAGGTGGCGGCCACGCTACCGGGGTAGCCGTTCAGCACCACCACGTCGAGCGCGCCGATGTCCACGCCAAGCTCAAGCGCCGACGTGCTGACGATGCCGTCCACCTGGCCGGCGCGCATCTCGCGCTCCGCCGCACGACGTTCGGTGGGCAGATAGCCACCTCGATACGCCCGAATGCGCGCCGGCTTGCGCGGGTCGCTATCGAACACGTCCTTCAGATACTTCGTCAGCACCTCCACCATCAGGCGCGATTGCGCAAACACCAGCGTCTTCAGGCCGGCACGAATGGCCGTGCGGGCAATACGATTGGACTGCGATCGTGCCGATGCGCGCAGTCCCAGGTCCGGGTTCACCACCGGCGGGTTCCACAGCAGGACATGTTTCTCCCCCACCGGAGCGCCGCTTTCGGTAATCGCGGTGACGGGTTGTTCGATCAGTGCGCTGGCGTGTTCGGCCGGATTGCCGATGGTGGCCGAGCACAGGATGAATTGCGGCGAGACGCCGTAGAACGCGCATACGCGCTGCAAGCGCCGCAGCACATTGGCCACGTGGGAACCGAACACGCCGCGATAGGTGTGCACCTCGTCGATCACCACGAAACGCAGGTTCTCGAAGAACTGCGCCCATTTCGTGTGATGCGGCAGGATGGCCTGATGCAGCATGTCAGGATTGCTCACCACGATATCGCCGTGCAGGCGGATGGCCTGGCGCGCATCGCCGGGCGTGTCGCCATCGAAGGTGAACGCCTTGACGCCCAGCGAGCCCGCCTGGTTGAGCTCCAGCAAGTCCGCCACCTGATCCTGTGCCAGTGCCTTGGTGGGAAACAGGAACAACGCCTTGGATTGTTGCTGGATGGCGGCGCTGATCACTGGCAGCGTGTAGCAGAGGGACTTGCCGGAAGCCGTGGGCGTGGCGACGACGACGTGCTCACCTGCCGCGGTGGCCTGCCAGGCTCGGGCTTGGTGCGCGTAGAGGCGGTCGACGCCGCGTGCGCGCAATGCATCCATCAGCGGTGCCGGCATATCCGGGGGCAGGGGAGCGTACTCGCCCTCTTTTCCAGGCAACACGAAGGCACCGGTGATGCGATCGTGATAACGCCGCGCGAGTCGCCGGGTCAGTTGGTCCCCTCCGCTGACCGGCGCGGCGAGCGCCCCGTCCTGTCGCACGTCTCGTTGGGCCAGGGGGTTGGGCAAGGCGTTCATCAGCAGGCTCCGTCGGAGCCCGCATTGCAACGGCCGGCGGTCTCAATAGCTGAGACTGCCGGCGTGGCTGGCTAAAAAAGATGGCGCAGGACGATGTACAGGCCGCCGGCCAGCAAGATCGAAGCGGGCAGGGTCAGTACCCATGCCATCAACAAGTTGCGCACCGTGCTCCATTGCAGGCCGGAGCCATTCGCGGCCATGGTGCCGGCAACGCCGGAGGTGAGCACATGCGTGGTACTGACGGGCAGGTGATACATGTCGGCGGCCTGGATCAAGCCCATCGCGACGAACTCGGCGGAGGCGCCTTGCGCGTAGGTCAGGTGTTCCTTGCCGATCTTCTCGCCCACCGTCACCACGATGCGCTTCCAGCCCACCATGGTGCCCAGGCCCAGCGCGAGCGCCACGGCCACCTTTACCCACAGCGGAATGAACTGGATGGCCTTGGTGCCCAGGCCTTTCCAGGTCGTGAGCGTGGCCGTCTGCTCCGTGCTCAAGCCCGGCTGCGTCAGCACCAGGGGGATGACGGTATTGGCCAGGTAGATGTCGTTACGCACGTTGCCCATCTGGTCCTGCGGCACGGAGCGCAGCGAGGGGCGGTTGCCCACTTGATGATCGATTTCGGCGATCAACGCGGCCAGCGCCGGTGCCGTTCCGGGCAGCAGGGCATGCTGCTGGATAGCGGTAGTGATCACCGCGCGCGGATCGCCAACGACAGGCGTGGTATCGCCCAGGCCACTCAGCACCTGGCGGGTCTCCATCGAGACCTCATGGAAGGTCTTCACCTGGCCGCCGGAGACGGCGCCATTCAGGGCATAGGCCGTAGGCACCGTGCCGATCAGGATCAGCATGATCAGACCCATGCCTTTCTGGCCATCGTTGGAACCATGGCTGAAGCTCACGCCGGTGCACGTGAGCACCAGCAGAGCGCGGATCGGCCACGGCGGCGGCTTGTTGCCTTCCGGTGCGCGATACAGCGCCGGAATTTTCACCAGGCTCTTCAACAGATACATCAGCAGGCCGGCGAGAATAAAACCGGCGATCGGCGAGAAGATAAGCCCCCTGAACACATTGATCGCGGCGCCCCAGTCGACGCCGCTGGTGGCCGTGTTTTCCGCGATCAGCTGATTGGCCAGGCCCACGCCGATGATCGAGCCGATCAAGGTATGCGAGGACGAGTTCGGCAGTCCGAAATACCAGGTGCCGAGATTCCAGATGATGGCCGCCAGCAACAGGGCGAACACCATCGCGAAGCCGGCGTGGCCACCGACCTGCAGGATTAGCTCCACCGGTAACAACGACACCACCGTGAACGCTACCGCGCCGGACGAGGTCAGCACGCCCAGGAAGTTGAATACACCTGACCAGATCACCGCCATATTGGCCGGCATGGAGTTGGTGTAGATCACCGTGGCCACGGCGTTGGCCGTGTCATGGAAGCCGTTGACGAACTCGAAGCCCAGCGCGATCAGCAGGGCGACGCCAAGCAGGATGAAGGGTGCGGTCGCGTGCGATTTGACGACGGAGAGATCGTCGACCAGATGCAGGCCGGCATAGCCGGCACCGACCAGCAAAATCGCGCCAAAGAGCAGGGCAAAGACCCGGCCGGAACCTTGACTTCGAGGCGAGACAGCGACAGCGGCGGCTTCGGTCTGCATGGGTATTCCCTCGTGGTCGGCCCGGCCGAAGCTAAGCACTGCACAAGACAGCAACGTGACAGCTGGGCAGGTTGAATGGAGTGCGGCGAAATCCAGGTGGAGGTGCGGCAATGAACGGCCGGACGACAGGTGATCCGGCCGTTCGCGGATCGTGAGCAGGTTTGCGGGAGGGCCTCGTTTAAAGCTCCCGCATCACCATGAGACGCAGCTCGGTCATGTCTTCGATCGCGTAGCGCACACCTTCGCGACCGATGCCCGAGAGCTTGGCGCCACCGTAGGGCATGCTGTCCATGCGGAAACTGGGCACGTCGTTGACGATCACGCCACCTTGTTCCAGTTCGTTCCAGGCGCGCATGGCATGGTCAAGGCTGTCGGTGAAGATGCCGGCCTGCAGGCCATAGTCCGAATCATTGACCATTGCGACCACGTCATCGAACTTGCGATACGGCGCCAGCAGGGCAAACGGGCCGAACGCTTCGTTGCGATGGGCCTTGCTGTCAGAAGGCACGTCTTCCATCAAGGTCGCTTCCAGCATGGCGCCGTTGCGCTTGCCGCCACATAGCACCTTGCCGCCGGCCTTGCGCGCTTCCTCGATCCAGCCGTGCAGGCGCTCGGCCGCGACCTCGTCGATCATCGGGCCGAGGAAGGTATCCTTTTTCTTCGGGTCACCGGCCTTGAGTTTCTTGACGGCAGCGACCAGGTGCTTTTTCAGTTCGTCGTAGACCGACTCGTGCGCGTAGATGCGCTGCACACTGATGCAGCTTTGGCCCGATTGATAGAACGCGCCGAACACCAGCCGATCGACGACGCGGTCCAGCTTCGGTCCCTGGTCGGCGTCGACGATGCAGGCGGCATTGCCACCCAACTCCAACGTGACCTTCTTGTGGCCCGCCCGCGCTTTCAAGTCCCAGCCGATCTGGCTGCCGGTGAAGGAGAGCAGCTTGAAACGCGGATCTTCCACCAGTGGGCCGGCGTGCTTGCCGTCCAGATTGAGCACGGAGAATGCGCCCTTGGGCAAATCGGTTTCGGCCAGCACCTCGCCGATGATCAGCGCGCCGATGGGCGTACGCTCGGCCGGCTTGAGTACGAAGGGGCAACCCGCAGCAATGGCTGGGGCAACTTTGTGGGCGACCAGGTTCAGCGGAAAATTGAATGGCGTGATAAACGACACCGGCCCCAGCGGTACGCGCTTGGTATAACCGTGATAGCCATTCAGGCGTTGGGCGATCTCCATGTTGAAGGTCTCGCCGTTGACGCGCACGGCTTCCTCGGCCGCGATGCGAAACGTTTCGATAAGGCGGGTCACTTCGCCATCGGAGTCCTTGATCGGTTTGCCAGCCTCCACGCACAGCGCATAGGCCAGCTCCTCACGTCGCTCCGTGAAGCGATCGGCACAGTGTTGCAGCACCAGCTGTCGCGCCCAGGGTTTGAATTCACGCATCGGGCCGCTGGCTTTCACGGCGGCGGCGATGGCTTTTTCGGTGGCTTTCGCATCCGGTACGGCCACGCGCGTGGCTACCTTGCCGCTGTACTTGTCCAGCACATCCATCATTTCCTTCGAGGTCTGTGGCTGGTTGGCGAGATAGTAGGGATAGCTTTTCGCGAGCATGCATGACTCCGCTCGATCAGACGGCAGCACTCAGCCGGCGGATCTCTTCGTTGAGGATGGGGTGGTTGTCGGAATAGTCGATGACCAGATCGATCAGGTGCACGCCGCCGCTGTCGAAGGCGCGCTTGAGCGTGGGAAGAAAGGCATCGGCGCTGTCCGGACGATGTCCATGCGCGCCGTGTGCTTGGGCAAAGGCGACGAAATCGGGGTTGCCGAACACCATGCCGTAGTCGGTGAAACCCATTTCCGCCTGCTTCCAGCGAATCATGCCGTACGCATCATCGCGCAGCAGCAGGATCACCAGGTCGAGCTTCAGTCGCACGCATGTTTCCAGCTCCTGCGCGTTCATCATGAAGCCGCCGTCGCCGCAGATGGCCAGGACCTTGCGCTCGGGGTAGACCATTTTTGCAGCCATCGCCGAAGGCAGTCCGGCGCCCATGGTAGCCAGCGCGTTATCGAGCAGGATCGTGTTCGGCTGGCGCGCACGGTAATAGCGCGCGTACCAGATTTTGTACATGCCATTGTCCAGGCAAAGCACGCCATCGTCCGGCATGTAGCGGCGGGTGTCGTCCACGATGCGCACCGGATGCATGGGGAAGCGGGGATCGTCCGCGTGGACGCGCAATTGTTGGTGGAACGCCACGCGCACGCGATCGAAATAGGCGAAATCCCAATGCTCCTGCGCTTGCAGTGCATCGGTAAGCCGCTCCACGGTGTGCGCAATATCGCCGACGACTTCGATCTGTGGAAAGTAGACCGCGTCCACCTCGGCCGAGGAAAAGTTGATGTGGATGACGGTGCGTCGTCCCTTTTGCATGAAGAACGGCGGCTTCTCCACCACGTCGTGGCCGACATTGATGATCACATCCGCCGCACTAATGGCACGATGCACGAAATCGCCGTCGGAGAGCGCCGCGTTGCCAAGCCAGAGAGGATGGTCCTCGTCGATCACGCCCTTGCCCATCTGGGTGGTAAAGAACGGGATGCCCAGCTTGTCGATGAAGGCGCGTAGCGCCACCGTGGTGCGTTGGCGGTTGGCGGCGGCGCCGATCATCAGGATCGGATGCTTTGCGTTGCTGATCGCCTCGGCGGCCTGCACCAGCGCGGCATCATCCGGCGCAGGGCGGCGGGCGTACTCGGTGGGCAACAGGGTCGGGTCGTCCACCTGGTCCCGGGCGATGTCCTCGGGCAGCTCCAGATGTACCGCGCCCGGGCGTTCCTCCTCTGCGCGGCGGAAGGCTTCGCGCACGCGAGCAGGAATGGTCGACGCGGACACCAGCTGGCGGGTGAACTTGGTCAACGGTTGCATCATGTCGACGACGTCGACCAACTGGAAAAGCCCTTGCTTGGTTTCGCGGATGGGCTTTTGTCCGGTAATCATCAACATCGGCATGGCGCCGAGCTGGGCATACGCCGCCGCGGTAACCAAATTGGTTGCACCGGGCCCCAAGGTGGACAGCGCCACGCCGGCTTCGCCGGTGAGCCGGCCCCAGGTGGCCGCCATGAAGCCCGCTGCCTGTTCGTGCCGGGTGACGATCAGGCGGATCGACGAATCGCGCAGCGCTTCGACCAGATCCAGGTTTTCCTCACCCGGCACGCCAAAGATGCTGCGCACGCCCTCCGCTTCCAGTGCCTTGACGAACAGTACAGCTGCCTTCATGCCGCGCTCCTCGGATGGAAGCGCGAAGGATGCGATACAAATCGTTCACGCCACGTGAGGCGCGAGGGCTCTGAATGGGTGGGGCCAAAGCTTGCGTCGTGGACGTGACGGCCTCACGGCTCGATGGACTCGTCGCCTGCGGGGCGTGCCCTGACGGAGAGCGGCAATTCACCATCGGCGAGGCGCGCGCGCAAGGGTGTGCCTGGCTCGACATGCTGTGCCGAGCGCAGGACCTTGCCTTCCGCATCGAACAAAATGGCGTAACCGCGTTCCAGCGTGGCAAGCGGACTGACCGCATGCATGGCGCGGCCGACTTGTTGCAGGGTCAGGCGATCGCGTTCGAGGCGTCGTTCGACCGACTGGCGCAGGCGTTGGCGAAGTTCCGTCACGCGGCGTTGCAGCAGTTGCAGGCGCAGGCGCGGATGCTGGGCCAGCAAGCTTGCGTGCACGCGGTCCAAGGTGGCGCGGCGGCTCTGTGTCTGTTCGCGTTGGATCCCAATCAGGCGCCTTTGCAGGTGCTGCAATCGCTCGCGGTCGCGGGTCAGGCGCGCTTGCGGCCGTTGTGCCTGCAAGCGCGCAAACAGGTGATCGACGCGTTGAATACGCGATTGCAGTCGGCGCTGTTCCAGTGTGATCAGGCGCTGTTGCAGTTGCTGCAAGTGGCGCTGCAAGGCAAGCGCATCGGGCACCAATAATTCGGCAGCAGCGGACGGCGTGGGTGCGCGCAGGTCGGCGACGAAATCGGCGATGCTGAAGTCGATCTCATGGCCAACGGCCGACACCACCGGCACCGCGCTGGCGTGAATGGCGCGGGCGACCTGCTCGTCGTTGAAGGCCCACAAGTCTTCCAGCGAACCACCGCCACGGGTCAGCAGCAACACATCGTAGCGGCCGCTGGCCGAAGCCCGGCGCAGCATGTTGACCATGGCTGGCGGCGCCTCGCGCCCCTGAACCGGCACGGGCAGCACGTCCACCTCGGCCAGCGGCCAGCGTCGCGACATCACGCTAAGCACGTCGCGGATGGCGGCGCCGGTGGCGGAGGTGATGACACCAATGCGGCGCGCATAACGGGGCAGGGCACGCTTGCGGGCGGGGTCGAACAAGCCTTCCGCATCGAGTCGAGCTTTGAGCTGTTCGAACTCGCGTTGCAAGGCGCCTTCGCCGGCCAGCTCCATATGCTCGGCGACGAGCTGGAATTCGCCACGCGGCTCATACAGGCCAACCCGGGCACGCACCAGCACGTGCAGGCCGTCGACGGGCTTGAACTTCAGCCAGCCGCTCTTGGGGCGAAACATCGCGCAGCGCACCTGGGCGCCACTGTCCTTCAGCGTGAAATACAAATGCCCCGACGCGGGTCGTGCCACGTTGGACAGCTCGCCCTCGATCCAGATCAACGGCAGCGCGTCTTCCAGCAGATCGCGCACCAGCCGGTTGAGCGAGCTGGGGGTCAGGATGTGGCGCGGTGGAGCGCCACCTTGATCAGCCGTGTAGTCGTCGGACGCGTGCATGGAGGCGCGAGCCTAGCACGGACCATCCGACTGGTATTGCTTGGATTACATCCGCTTGCCCGCTCATGCATAGTCTGGCCATGAGGCAGTCTTCCTAATTCATTGAATATAAACGATAGCGGTCAGGTCAGGCGGCTTCGTCGGCATCGGCCGCTCGCTGCCGGGAGCGTCGGCGCAGGCGCCAGGCCCGAACGCCGAAATTGATCGCGAACCAGGCGCAGAGCAAGCCCAGCGGCCAGCCCAGGACAGCGGGCCAGGCGATCTCGAGCACGGCCAGCAGGGTCAGGACCAGTGCGCCAGCGACTAGCGGGCCGGTCGAGGTATCGCCCAGCACACGCCGGTCCGTCAGCGCCGCGCCCATGGTATTGGCGATGCGTAGAGCCCCCGCAGCGGCGCGCCCGGAGCTGCCGCCCGCACGGCGCGGACGGGGCGGTCGCGCCGTGCTGCTCTGCACGTGATCAGCGCGCCGGCTCCAGCGCCGTGGAGCCAGCACGATCTCGGTCGCCTTGCCCAGGTCCTGTTCGTACTGGGAAGCAAGGCGTTGGGCGAAGTCGGCATCTTCGACGGCCACGTCGATCTCGCGGTTACTCAGCCAGCTTGCGATGTTGAGATTGGACGAGCCGACGCGCGCCCATTGGCCATCGGCCACCGCGGTCTTGGCATGCAGCATCGAGCCGTTCCATTCGAACACGCGGATGCCCGCCTTGAGCAGCGGTCGATAACCCGAACGTGACATGTTGGCCACCAAGGGGATGTCGCTGCTGCCCGGAACCAGCAAGCGCACGTCGACGCCATCGCGGGCAGCCGCTGCGAGCGCCTGCACATAAGGCGCGACGCCGATGAAATAGGCGTCGGTAAGCCAGAGCGTCTTGCGCGCCATCGCGGCAATCAGCTGGTCGAGGCGATACATGCCGGCCGTGGCAGGCTGTGTGGCGATAACGCGCAAGGCCACCGAGCCGATCGGTGTCACCTGATCAGGCGGCGCGAGTGGCGGCAAAGGCAGGCCGATGCTGGACCAGCTTTCCGCAAAAGCATGTTCCAGTTCGGCTACCGCCGGCCCGCGCACAGCGACGCCGGTATCCCGCCATGGCGCCACCTTGCGCGTCGCATCGCCCAACCATTTCTGGCTGAGGCATACGCCGGAGAGAAAGCCCTGCCGGCCATCCACCACCAGTAGTTTGCGATGGTCGCGACTGATCCAGCCGAACGGATGGCCTAGCCGTATCGGATTGAAGACGCGTACATGGCCGCCGGCGCTGCGCAGTGGCGTCCAGAAGCTGGCCCGGGACTGTCCCTTGCAACCGAGCCAGTCGTAGATCACCGCAACGTATACGCCGCGCCGCGCACACTCGACCAGCGCATCACGGAAGGCGTGTCCCACCTCGTCGTCGCGGACGATGTAGTTCTCCAACAGCACGCGCTGCCTGGCGCTGCGGATGGCAGCGAGCCATGCCTCGAAGTGGGCGGCGGCATCGATGAGCAGATCCACTGAATTACCGCCAAGTAGTGGTGCGCCAGCGGCGCGGCTCAGAGCTTGTTCGGCGAGTAGACGGGCGGGTGCGGATGCAAGCGGCGGCGTCGTAGTCATGGGGCGAGTGTAGGGCATGGTTGCCGGCTGTCTTCAAATCATGTTCACCCGAACAGTGTCACGAATACGCGACACGACCCGTGCATGTCGTTCCCTCGATCCTTCTGCCATGATCATTCCATGTCGCCAGAGCATTGCTATACCGACACCGAGGCCTGCGCACACCACCTTGCCGAACGGCTGGGACCTGATCTGCGCGTTGCCGCACCGCTCGGCCTGGGCAAGCCGCATGGCCTGCTGAACGCGCTTTACCAGCTGACGACGGCCGATACGTCGCGTTCGCTGTCGCTCTACACCGCACTGTCGCTGACCCGGCCGCACCCGGTACCGGGCCTGGAGGCGCGCTTTAGCGGGCCTTTCCTGGCGCGACATTTCGGCGACGACGCGGTGGACCCGCAGTACGCGGTCGACCAGGCTCGCAACGCCTTGCCCACGAACGTGGCGGTGCATGAGTTCTATATGCAGTCCGGCGCACTGCTCGGCTCGTCGACGGCACAGCGCAATTACATCAGCCAAAACTACACGCAGGTTGCGCGTGATCTCGCGGTGCAGGACATCAACCTGCTGGTGCAACTGGTGGCGCGGCGGGAGACGGCGGAAGGCGTGCGTTACAGTCTTTCATGCAACCCCGACCTGACGCTCGATTTCATCGACCAGGTGGTGCAGGCCGGCAAGCCACGCCCCGTGTGCGTGGCAGTGGTGCACCCGGGCTTACCCTACATAAGCGGGCACGCCGAGGTGGCTCAGGACTATTTTGACCTTGAGCTTTGCCCCGAAACTTCGCCACCACTGTTCGCCGTGCCACGCCAACCGGTCGACCTCGCCGAATACGCCTTGGGCCTGCATGCCAGTGCGCTGGTCAAGGACGGCGGTTGCCTGCAGATCGGCATTGGCGTGTTGTCGGATGCCCTGGTCTACGCGCTTCGGTTGCGGCAACTGGACAACACGCCATGGCGCCGCGCGCTGGTTGCCATCGATCCCCGTGGCGGTACCCATGCGCTGGCCGCGCGCATGGGCGGGCTCTCGCCGTTTCGCGCTGGCTTGTATGGCGCCAGCGAGATGGTGATGGATGGCTTCATGCACCTGCAGCGCGCCGGCATATTGAAGCGGCGTGCCTGGGACAACATCGCGCTTGAGCGCGCCGCTGCCTGTGGACGACTGTCACCCGAAACACCGGGCGGCCACTATCTCAGGGGAGCGTTTTTCCTGGGTTCGCACGAACTATACGAGTGGTTGGCCGCGATGGAAGCGGAGGATTCCGATGCCATCGACATGTGTCGCGTGTCCAACGTCAACCAGCTCTATGGCGATCATCAGGTGCTCGCATCCATGCAGCGCCGCGGCGCTCGCTTCTTCAATACCTGCATGATGGCCACCTTGTTGGGTTCGGCTGTTTCCGACGGGCTGGAGAATGGCGAGGTCGTGAGCGGCGTGGGTGGACAGTACAACTTCGTGGCCATGGCGCATGAACTGGCCGATGGCCGTTCGGTGCTGCTGTTGCGTTCCACCCGGCGCGGTCGTGCTGGCGTCGAAACCAATATCCGCTGGAATTACGGTCACACCACGATTCCGCGCCATCTGCGCGACATGTATGTCACCGAGTACGGGGTTGCCGACCTGCGCGGCAAGACCGATAGCGAATGCATCGAGGCGATGCTGGCGATCAGCGATGCCCGCTTTCTCGACGCGCTTTGCGCCGAGGCCAAAGCGCACGGCAAGCTGGCGGCGGACTTCCAGATTCCGGAACGCTGGCGCAACAACCGGCCCGAATTTCTGCGCGAGGCCCTGGCGCCATGGCAGCGCAAGGGCTTGCTGCCGGCGTTCCCGTTCGGCAGTGACTTTACCGAGGTGGAGCAGCGCCTGTTGCCCGCACTCAAGTGGCTGCAGGCAGCCAGCGGAACGTGGCACGGCAAGCTCGGCATCGTGGCTGCGCTGATGCGGCCGGGTGCCGCCGTCGATGGCGAGCAGGAAGCCCTGGAACGCATGGGCCTCGCCCAGCCAGGTAGCCTGCGCGAACGCTTGCTTCGACGTCTGATGGCAGCCGCATTGCGGCGCGTCCATCAGGCGTCGAGTCAGCGTCTCCCGAGTTAGTGCATCAAGAGCGACTGGCCCAGGTCGCGCAGGCCTTCGAGGTCCAGCAGGTTGAGTCCATGCCGGTCGAGCTGGATCAGGCCACGCTGGCGGAATCGGCCCAGCAAGCGACTTACCGTTTCGGTGGTCAGGCGCAGATGGTTGCCGATATCGCCGCGCGACATCGGCAGTGGCAGGTGGTCCGTGGACAGACCCAGCGTCTCGCGGCGATCGCGCAAATCAACCAGGAACGCGGCGAACCGTTCTTCCGCCAGGTAGTTACCGCCACTCATCTGCAAATGCGAGATACGGTGGCTGGCTGCGTGCATCAGGTGCCATGGCACGTCGGGCTGCTCCGCGGCGATCTGACGGATGGCGTTGAACGGGAAACGGCAAAATTGCGTCTTGCCAAGGGCGACCACGGCATTGTCGTGGTGCTCGCGGTCAATCGCGTCCAGCCCGATCATTTCGCCAGGCAGATGGAATGCCAGCACCTGCTCACGGCCCGAGATATCCACCGCGACCGTCTTGGCCATGCCTGTCTGCACCGCGTAGATGGCGCGGAAGGGCGATAGTGGCCGGTACAGGTACTCGCCCGTGCGCAGCGGGCCGATACGCTCGGCAATATGGCGCAGGCCGGATAGCTCCGCACGATCGTAACCGCTGGCCTGACAGACGGATGCATGACCACACCCGGCGCAGCTCTGGGAGGGCGTCATACGGGTTTCTTGGCGTTGGGATGAGTGTGTGGGGAACATGGCGGTTCAGGCTTCCTTTTCCGGGCTGGTTTCCAGGCTTCCATCTTCCACGCTGACCGCGGGATTGGGGCCCTCTGCGCCGTTTTGCCACACGATTTTGTCGGGGTTTGAGGCTTTTTAAGGTCTGCTAGGGTGTGCGTTGCCGTTCGGTTATCCTCTATCGGTCGCCGCCTCATGCTTGCGGCCTTGGTGCCTGATCGACCCATCCTATGAGTGATACCTCTTCCTCCCCGCGTACCGCCCAGCGTCGACCCAGCGTGGGTGTCAAGATTGGCAAGATCACCGTTGGCGGCGGCGCACCCATCGTGGTGCAGTCGATGACCAACACCGATACGGAGGACCCGGCAAGCACGGCCAAGCAGATCGCCGAGCTGGCGCGCGCCGGTTCGGAGCTGGTGCGCATCACGGTGAACACGCCCGCCGCGGCCGCGGCCGTGCCGCGTATCCGGGAGAAGTTGGAGATGATGGGCGTGGACGTGCCCATCATCGGCGACTTCCATTACAACGGCCATCAGCTGCTGGAAGCCGAGCCCGCCTGCGCCGAGGCGCTGGCCAAGTACCGCATCAATCCGGGCAATGTCGGTTTCGGCAAGAAAAAGGACAGCCAGTTCGCCTCGATCATCGAGATGGCGCTGCGCTACGACAAGCCGGTGCGTATTGGCGCCAATTGGGGTTCGCTCGACCAGAGCATGGTGGCCATGCTGATGGACGAAAATCACCAGCGCGCCGAGCCCTGGGATGCCTCGCATGTGGCACGCGAGGCCTTGATCCGTTCGGCGCTGGATTCGGCGCAGCGCGCGGAAGACATCGGCCTGCCGCGCGAGCGCATCATTCTCTCGTGCAAGGTCTCTGGCGTGCAGGAGTTGATCTCGGTTTACCGCGATATCGCGGGGCGCTGCGACTACGCCTTGCACCTGGGCCTCACTGAAGCTGGCATGGGCTCGAAGGGCATTACGGCGTCGGCCGCCGCGCTGGCGGTGCTGTTGCAGGAAGGCATCGGCGACACCATCCGCATCTCGTTGACGCCGGAACCTGGCGCATCGCGCACGGGCGAAGTGATTGTGGCGCAGGAGTTGCTGCAGACCATGGGCTTGCGCGCGTTCACGCCACTGGTCACCGCTTGCCCGGGCTGCGGGCGCACCACCAGCGAATTCTTCCAGGTGCTGGCGCGCACCGTGCAGACGCATGTGCGTGAGCAAATGCCTTTGTGGCGAGTGCAGTACGACGGCGTGGAGAATCTGACGCTGGCGGTGATGGGTTGCGTGGTCAACGGTCCAGGCGAGTCCAAGCACGCCAATATCGGCATTTCCTTGCCGGGCAATGGGGAGGCGCCGTCCGCACCGGTGTTTATCGACGGCGAAAAGGCGATGACCTTGCGTGGCGACAATATTGCCGGCGAATTCATCGGCATTCTCGACCGTTACGTTGCCACCAAATTCGCCAGCCGCGTCGGCTGAAGCACCGGCCATGACGACGTCGTCGAGCGAAGGGCAAATCCTCGACGCCTGGGAGGTCAATGCGCGTGCCTGGGAGCGGGCTGTGCGCGACCGGCGCATCGAGAGCCGCCGGCTGGTTACCGACCAGGCCATCGTCGATGCGGTGCTGTCACGCTCGCCGCGGAGGGTCATCGACCTGGGTTGCGGCGAAGGCTGGCTGGCGCGGACCTTGGCGGCCGAGGGCGTGCGGGTGGTCGGTGTGGACGTGGTGCCATCCCTGGTCGAGGCCGCCCGGTCACAAGATGGCGGCGAATTTCATCTGCTCTCCTACGCGGACGTAGCGGCCGGCGCGCTGAAACAGCGCGCCGATGTGGTCGTATGCAATTTCTCGCTGCTGGGCGAGGCGTCGGTGGATGAGTTGCTCGCCGCGGTGCCTAGCTTGCTCGAAGCTGGCGGCGTCCTGCTGGTGCAAACCCTGCATCCGCTGGCGGTCGCAGCCACGGAACCCTATCGCGATGGCTGGCGCGCGGGCTCCTGGGATGGTTGCGGCGAGGGTTTCGCCACGCCGGCACCGTGGTACTTCCGCACGCTAGGCGGCTGGTTGGCTGCCTTCATGGCCGCCGGCCTGGAACTCTTGCGTATCGATGAACCCCTGCACCCTCGCACTGGACGCCCCGCGTCCGTTATCTTCACGGCGGGGTAACTCTGAGACTTTAGGCAGGCTCTAAGGGAGACGGGGGATGAACAGGCATCGCGCCGTGGCATTTCGTGCCGCCGTGCAGAGTGGTCACAACCAACGGCTTGTGCCGCTACCGTTCGATCCGGTGAACCAATGGTCCACGCCAGCGCGGCCACTGTGGAAATGCGGGCACGGCCATCGGGTCCGCGGTAGCCTCAATGGACAGAACTTTCAGGGCGCCGTGGTCGAGCGTGCCGGCGCTTTCTGGCTGTTGCTGGACGAGGCTTTATTTGCCGCCGCGGGCCTGGTCGTCGGGCAACTGGTCGACGTACTTATCGAGCCCGAAGAGATTTGATGTGACGCGCGACACAATACATACCCTGTCAATCCGCACGCTCAAGGGTATGCTCGCCTCCGGCATCCAGGGTCTGAGGTGATGCTGCAGGGGGTAAGTCGGCGTGAGGCAACGATGACGATCAAGCCGCAAATTCGCACCGTGATCATCTACGTCGTGGCCGCATGGTTGTGGATCGTGTTTTCGGACCGCGTGCTGTATGCGCTGGTGCACGACGCGCATGCGTTGAGCGTATTGCACAGCGTCAAGGCCTGCCTGTTCGTCCTGTGTACGGGCCTGCTGCTGTACTGGTTGATCGGGCGCGACATGCGGCGCCTGGATAACCTCAATCACATGCTGGTGAACGGCAATGAGCAATCGTTGCGCGCACTGGTGTCGGCGATGGATATCCGGCACAAGGAAACCAGTGATCACTCCGAACGCGTGATGCGCATGACGGTGGCGCTGGCGCGCCGCGTCGGCCTGGAGGGCGACGCGTTACGCCATGTGCGGTTTGGCGCCTTGCTCCACGACATCGGCAAGCTGGCTTTGCCGGATGCGATCCTGATCAAGCCCGGCCCACTCGACGCGGACGAGATGACGCTTATGCGTACTCACACGACGCTCGGCCGGGACTTGATGATGCGTACGGCGTTCCTGCGACCGGCCATCGATATTCCTCATGCGCACCATGAGCGCTGGGACGGCACCGGTTATCCGCGTGGCCTGCGTGGCGAAGAGATACCGTTGGCGGCGCGCATCTTCAGTGTGGTCGACGTATGGGATGCGTTGAGCTATCCGCGCATCTACAAATCCGCATGGCCGGAGCACGAAGTGCTGGACTATCTGCGCAACGCCGCCGGCGCTCAGCTCGACCCCCAGATCGTGGGCTTGTTTCTGGAGCACTACGACGACATGAAGGCGATTGGCCTGGACGGCGCTCACTGAGCTGACAGCGGCGCACTGGACGTCCCGCCGGACCCCTGCGCTACACTCCGGTAATGCTCGGGACGGGCGCGTTTACAGGGAAATGATCGTGCTGTCGTATCTTTCAACGCTGCCGGCGTTTGCCGCGTATTTCGGTTTCGGCGTCAGTTTTCTCGCGATCTTTTGCACCGTCCATATCTGGCTGACGCCACAACGCGAACTTGAGCTTATTCGGCATGGCAATCAGGCGGCAGCCATCAGCCTGGCCGGTGCCCTGCTTGGTTTTGTCGCGCCGCTGGCCAGCGCCATAGCGCACAGTGTCAGTCTGCCGGACCTCGCCGTCTGGGGCATGGTCTCCCTGGTCGTTCAATGGCTGGCCCACGTGGCCATGCGCTTGCTGATTCACGACCTGGCCGGGCAGATCGAGTCCGACAATCGCGCTGTCGCCGTGTTGGCTGCTGGGGTCGCCGTGGCGGTGGGTGTCGTCAACGCCGCAGCGATGACCTCGTAGCGCCTCATGAGCTACCCACAGAAACCTGGCGGTCCGGGCGAATGGCGTCCCTCCAGCATCCCTCCCGCTCGGCGTGATGCGCAGTTTCGGCCACTCCCGGCACGCCCGCAGAAGCGCTCACTTGCGGTGCCCTTGGCAGCCTTGGGCGGCGTGGCCGTCGTTGGGCTATCCGTCCTGAGTCACGGTCAGGACGTGCAGCGCAATCGTTACGACAACTTTGAAAGTTGCGTTCACGACTACTCCACTGGCCAGTGCGAGGAAGACACGCCGGTCGGTTCGAACGGTGGCGGACTTCACTATTACGGTCCCTGGTATCGCAGTAACGGCGGCGGTAATGCGGCTGATCCGGGGTCGGGCCGCACATTGGGTGCGAGCGGCGGGGGATTCGTCGCGGGTGGGTTGGCCGGAGGACCGAGTCAGGTGGAGCTCGGCACGCGAGGTGGCTTCGGCTCGTCCGGCCGCGTATCGGCGCGAGGCGGTTGATGCGGCGCGAGGCATGTAGTCCCCGCCCGGACTGGCGCGCGCGGCTTGAATCCCTCGGCTTCGCCTTTCATACCATTGACGGCCAACCGTACTGGCGGGAAGACGCTCGCTACATCTTCGAGGCACGGGAGATCGACGAGATCGAGGCCGCCACGAACGAGTTGCATGCATTGTGCCTTGAGGCGGTGGACCGGGTCGTTCGCAGCGGTCGCTATGACGCCCTGGGTATCGATACGCGTGCCGCCACCTTGGTTGAGCGCAGTTGGTGGGATCGCGAGCCAGCGTTGTATGGCCGCATGGATCTCGTCTACGACGGCAGTACGCCGCCACGCCTGCTCGAATACAACGCGGATACGCCGACCTCACTATTCGAGGCTTCGGTGGCCCAATGGTATTGGTTGCAGGACGTTGCGCCGGAGGCCGATCAGTTCAATGCGATCCACGAAGCCTTGGTCGAGCGCTGGAAGGTATTGCCCAAGGCGTCGCATGTTCATTTCGCGGCCTGCTATGACAGCACCGAGGACGCGGTTACGACGGACTACCTGCTCGATACCTGCCTGCAGGCAGGGCATCGCGCCACCGCGTTGGATATCGAACAGGTTGGTTGGTCGGGGCGTGAATTCATTGATCTCGACAACGCGCCGATTGCACGCTTGTTCAAACTCTATCCCTGGGAATGGCTGCTCGCTGAACCCTATGCCGCACACCTGCTGGAAGTTCCTCTGCGCTGGATGGAGCCAGCCTGGAAGATGTTGCTGTCGAACAAGGCCATCTTGCCGTTGCTATGGGAATTCTTTCCCGGACATCCGAACCTGCTTGCGGCCAGTCGGAGGCGCGCCGACATCGAGGGCGCTGTTGTGCGCAAACCCTGTTGGGGGCGGGAAGGGGCTGGCGTCATCGTGCTGGACGTGGATGCACCAGAACCCTGCACTGACGAGCCGTGCATCTATCAGGCGCTGGCGCCGCTGCCTGTTTTCGATAACAGGCATGCCCTGGTTGGCTCCTGGGTGATTGGCCATACCGCCGTAGGCATGGGTATGCGGGAAGACGCAGACCGCATTACCCGGAACACCAGCTGCTTCGTGCCACACCTGTTCGAACGGTGAACGGCGTCGCCGCCTTCATGCTGAAGTGATCCTTCCCATGACCCGCCTTCACGGATTCTTGTCGTAGGCAATGCGTATTTGTCCTGCCGGCTGTGGTTCGCTGGCGACCGCACAACGCGCTGGGCTTTGGACATCCCCAAGGAAGCAGGCCTCTATGCACACGTTGCTGGACAATGTCGCGCTGGGATTGCTGGGGCTGTTGCCGATCGCCAACCCGTTGACGAGTGCCACGGTGTTGCTGGCACTCACTGGCCGCTATCCGGACGCCGAGCGAAACAAGCAGATCAACCGGGCCACGATGTACGTGGTGATCATGCTGCTGCTTTGCTTTTACGCGGGGAACGCCATCATCAGTGGCTTCGGCATCTCGATTCCCGGGCTGCGCGTCGCTGGTGGGCTGATCGTGTCCTATATCGGCTTCGGCATGTTGTTCCCGCCCGCGCGCGTGGCGGAAGACGACGTGCAAGTGGAGATGGCGTCGAACGCCACCTCGACCAAGTTGAAAGACATCGCCTTCATTCCGCTGACCATGCCGTGTACCACCGGCCCTGGCACCATCGCTTTCATCATCAGTGCCTCGTCAGGCTTTCCAGGCAGCATGATGTCGCCCTTGGTGCATGCCTCGGTGATCATCACGGCCTTGCTATTCGCGCTGGTGTTCTGGGTGTGCCTGCGTGGTGCCACCAAGATCATGGGCTTCCTCGGTGAGACCGGCGTCGATGCCATGGCACGTCTGATGGGCTTTCTACTCGTATGCATTGGCGTGCAATTCATCATCAACGGGGTATCCGACTTGTTGCGCGGCTGGGGCTTTATCACGATTTCCTAGAGCGCCATGACGAATGGATGACCTCCGCCCAGAACGCATGCGCCCTGCACTGAACCCCCATGCTCGGGATGCGTTTCAGTCGCCACCCGCTCGCTACAGTTGCGCCAGCGGTGTGAACTCCGCCCACCGGCCTGGTTGTCCGGGCAGGTGGGTGATCTGCGCCACCATGCGCAGGAACTGTGCGCGCGGGTATTCCACTGCACCCAGCTGCAAGAGATGGGCGTTGGTGACCTGCGCATCGATCAGCGGGAAATCCCAGCGTTGCAACAACTTGGCGAGCGCCATCAAGGCCACGCGGGAACCGCCGCTTTGGGCGCTGAACATGGACTCGCCACAGAACAGGCGGCCGACGGCGATGCCGTAGATACCGCCCACCAGCCGATCGCCTTCCCATACTTCGACGCTGTGCGCGTGGCCCAGGTCGTAGAGGTGCGTATAGGCGTCGATCATCGCGGGCACGATCCAGGTGCCACTCTGGCTCGGCCTGGGTGCGGCGCAGGCCTCCACCACGTCGCGGAAGGCGTGATCGACGGTGATCCGCCACGACACCTGTGCCAGGCGTCGACGCAGGCTACGGTTGGGCTTGAGCGATTGCGTGTGGAATAGGCAGCGCGGATCGGGCGACCACCACAGCAGCGGCTCGTCCTCGTTGAACCAGGGGAAGATGCCCTGGGCATAGGCGGCCAGCAGGCGCCGCGGCGACAAATCGCCGCCAAAGGCCAGCAGGCCGTTGGGTTCGTTCAGGGCCTTGCGCGGATCGGGAAAGTGCTCCGGCCTGGCTGAATCGAGCAGGGGCAAGCGGATCATCGTGGCCCATCGGGTGAGTGCGGAATGGTCGGCCTGCGCCGCCCGACAGATGCTAACCGGATGACGATGTGATTAGCATGGTGGCATTCCCTAAGGTAAAGGATTCCCATGCAGCGACTTCCTTGGCTGATGTCCCTGTTGTGCGTTTCGCTGGCTGCGGCGGCCGTGCCCGCCGCCCCCGAAGTCGGCAAGCGCATCGACGCCGATGTCCACGCGGTGCTGCAGCGTACGGATACACCTGGCGCGGCCATCGCCGTCTTCAAGGACGGGCAGCTGGTTTATCGTCAGGCGTATGGATGGCGTGACCGTGACAGCCATCTCCCCGCCAGCGTGAATACCTGGTTTGAAATCGGATCGATCACCAAGCAGTTCACTGCGGCAGCGATCCTGCAGCTGCAGGAAGCCGGCAAGCTCTCGATCGATGCAAAGCTGGCCGCGTATCTTCCGGATGCCCCTCACGCCAACGAGGTGACCTTGCGGCAGCTGCTGTCACATACCAGCGGCCTGCCCGAGTACCTGGATGGGCCGGATATCGAGCAGGTGGCGACCAGGCCGGCCACCTTTGAAGAGTTGGTGGCGCGCATCAGGGACAAACCGCTCGATTTCGCGCCGGGTAGCCGCTGGTCGTACAGCAATACGGGTTACCTCATGTTGGGGCGCGTCATCGAACTGGTGTCGCAGGAGTCCTACCGGCATTACGTGCAAACCCATCTGCTCGATCGGGCCGGCATGACGCAGACCTTTACCGTCGCGGATGAGGGCCACCTTCCCGTGATGGCGGTTGGCTACCGGCATGCGCAAGGGAGACTGGAACGCGCACCCACGATTCACGACACGTTTGGCGGGGCGGCGGGCAATCTTGTGTCCACCCTGGACGATCTGGAGAAATGGAACCGGGCCTTGATGGGCGGCAAGATCGTCAGCCCCGCAGACTATGCGCTGATGAGTACGTCGGTGATGACGACGGAAAAGGGCAGCGCCGATTACGGACTCGGCCTGTTCGTCGACTCGATGGAAGGCCAGCCCCGGGTGGGGCACACGGGCGGTTCGTTCGGATTCACCACGGCCAATGAGTACTTTCCGAAGCAGGGCATTCGCATCATCGCCTTCACCAATAACGGCGATAACCCTGAGCCGGGCGAAATGCTCACGACGGCGATCTTCAACGAGCTGTATCCGGACATCTACGCCGCCATGCGCACGCCGGCGGCGGGAGAGGACGTGGCCATGACCGCTGCCGCCAGGACCACGTTCACGCAACTGCAGCGTGGTAACGAGGACTCCTCACGCTTCGGCTCCAAGCTCGATGCCAAGATGAAAGCCGGTCTGTCGGCACGCCTCGCCAAGCAGTTCTCGCCTTACGGCGCGCCAACGGGGTTCATCTTCAAAGGCCAACGCGTGGACGGGGCCGTGACGTGGTTTGATTACCTGATCCAGTTCGGGCCGGGTAGCGTCCTGAAGTTTGGCCTGGGCATCGATGAGGCAGGCAAGGTGGCGTCGCTTTCATTCGGCTAGCGCGACGGCGCGGTGTCGCGATGTCAGCGTCTCGCGTAGGGACTATGCGACTGCAGATGCTGAGCATACTCCTCGACCGCCGCGTCCTCCTGGACGAGCGCCGCCCGCACGGCGGCGCGGAAATCCTCGTTCACCAGGTAATGGCGCGAAAAGGTTCGCACCGGCAGGAAGCCGCGAGCGAGCTTGTGTTCGCCCTGTGCCCCGGGCTCGAACCGTTGCAGCCCGTGGCGTATCGCGTACTCGATGCCCTGGTAGTAGCACAGCTCGAAGTGCAGTCCCGGCACGTCCACGTCACCACCCCAGTAGCGCCCGTACAAGGTGTCGTTGCTTTGCAGGAACAGCGCCATGGCGACGATGTCATGCCCATCGTGCGCCATGGCCACCTGCACTGAATCGCCCAGTGCCTCACCGAGCGTCAGGAAGAACTCGCGCGTCAGCGCTGCGTGGTTGCCCTTGGCGTCGAAGGTGGACTCGTAGAGTTCGTGAATCCGCTGCCATTCATTCACGCTCAGCCCACTGCCGCAGCGCATCTCGATGGCGAGTCCGCAGCTGGCCACGTGGCTGCGTTCCTGGCGGATGTTCTTTCGCTTCTTGTGGTTCAGCGCGGCAAGGAAATCGGCAAAGTCGGTGTGCTCGCGATTTTGCCAATGGAACTGAATGTCCGAGCGCGCGAGCCACTCGTCACCGAACGCGGCCAGTTCCTCCTCGCGCAGAAAATTCGCATGGACGGACGAGATATTCATGCGCTTGGCGAAGGTGGCCATCGCCGATGCGAGTGCCTGCCGCCTCGCCGCGGCCTGCGGCCCGGTGCCGGTCAGAAGGCGAGGGCCGGGCACGGGCGAGTAGGGTGCGGCGTTGAGCAACTTCGGATAGTAATCGCCGCCGGCCCGCTCCCAGGCGCTGGCCCAGCTCCAGTCGAAGACGAACTCACCGTGTGAATTGCCCTTGAGATAAAGCGGTGCAGCGGCGATGAGCTGGCCATCCTCGTACAGGCACAGATGATGTGCCTGCCAGCCCCAGTTCGCGCGAATGCAGCCGGTGCGCTCCAGCGCGGCGAGAAATGCGTGCGACACAAAGGGATTGTCGTCCGGCCGCAAGGCGTCCCACGCCTGGGCCGGAATATCGTCGATGCGGGAATGGAAGCGGACGTCGATCACGGTAGGCGCCGATGGGGCAAGTTCAGCCATCCTGAGCCAGCCCGCCAGCGTCACGGGCTTTATGACTAAACCGGATCCCGGCTTGCGCCGGGATAGCGGGCGGGGCCAGCGTCAAGCGGGCTGGCTGCATGCGCTCAATGTACCGCCGGCAGCAACGCGGCGATGCGATTGACGAAGGTGGTGGGCCGGCCGTAGTCGTAGTGATGCGGCAACAGCTGGCGCTTGCCGTGGATTTCCAGCGCAAGCGTGGGAAACCCCTGGCCGCCCAGTTCACCCAGCAGGCGACGGCTGCCCTGGATGTGCTCCAACGTCGGGGTGCCCTGGACCTTGGCGAAGGATTGCTGGAACGCCTCGCCATCCAGGCCCAGCGTCTCCGCCAGCTCGGTCAACACCGGCGGTTCCACGACGCGCAGACCTTGCTGATAGTGCGCGTTCTGTATCGCCACCAGCATCGGATACGCCTTGCCGGCATCGAGTGCCTCGGCGGCCAACACACCGGCAATCGGCGGCAGCGAGAACAGCACCGTGCCCTGTTCAGCCAGCAAGCCCTCTTGATACGCCTTGCCGAACGGCTGGCCGCTGAGCGAGGCGATGCGTTCGTCCGAATGCACGATGTGCTCGGCCAGCTCCGGTTCCAGCGTGCGTGGCTCATCGAACAGGCCGCCACCGTGTAGCTTCAGCGCAACGCGGTCGCCGAGCGTGTCGACCACCGCGCTGACCAGCGGCTGTGCGGCATAGCACCAGCCGCACAGCGGGTCATGGATGTAGTGCAGCGTGGCAACCGTCATTCAGGAGGCCGGGCCCTGCTGATCGAGCCAGCGTTCGGCGTCCAGTGCGGCCATGCAGCCGAAGCCGGCCGAGGTCACTGCCTGGCGGTACACATGGTCGGCCACATCGCCGGCGGCGAACACGCCCGCTACCGAGGTCATCGTCGCCATGCCGTTCAGGCCGGTGCGGATCTTGATATAGCCGTCATGCATGTCGAGCTGGCCATCAAAGATGCCGGTATTGGGCGTGTGACCGATGGCAACGAAAAAGCCCGTCGCGGCGATGTCACTGGTTTCGCCGGTGTTGAGGTCCTTGACGCGCACGCCGGTTACGCCGCTGTGGTCGCCCAGCACCTCGTCGACCGTGCTGTTCCACACCAGGTCGATCTTGCCGGCCGCGGCCTTCTCGAACAGCTTGTCCTGCATGATCTTCTCGGCGCGCAGCTTGTCGCGGCGATGGACCAGGGTGACCTTGCTGGCGATGTTGGACAGGTACAGGGCTTCCTCGACGGCGGTATTGCCGCCGCCGATCACCACCACTTCCTGCTCGCGAAAGAAGAAGCCGTCGCAGGTGGCGCAGGCGGACACGCCCTTGCCCTTGAAATGCTGCTCGCTGGCGATGCCCAGATACTTGGCGGTAGCGCCCGTGGCGATGATCAGCGCGTCACAGGTGTACTCGCCGGAGTCGCCCTTGAGGCGGAACGGGCGCTGCTTGAGATCCACCGTATGGATATGGTCGAACACCATCTCGGTATGGAAGCGCTCGGCGTGCTCGGCCATGCGCTGCATCAGCGCCGGACCCTGCAAACCTTCGACGTCACCCGGCCAATTGTCCACGTCCGTGGTCGTCATCAGCTGGCCGCCCTGCTGCAGGCCGGTGATCATGGTCGGCTTGAGATTGGCGCGAGCAGCGTAAACGGCAGCGGTGTAGCCGGCGGGGCCGCTGCCGAGGATCAGCAGGCGGCTGTGCTTGGTGACTGTGTTCATGCTTTCCTTCTATCCGCGTGGTGAGGCGGCAATGATCGGTGGTTTGGGTGGTGAAACCCAGCGTGGCGTGAGGCGACCATGCTCGGGTGACAGGCTGGCGGGGTGGCGTTTTCCCTAGGGGATGTTTGGCAGGTTTTACCCATTGCCATGGATATCCCTTTGACTTTCCTCGATATTCGCCCGGTGCTTTGGCGGCGCAACATGATGAAAGTGTGAAAACGGCCTCCGGGCCATCGCTATAATCCGTCGCATTCGCTGGCGACCTGGTGGGTCATTCGCTCCAGCCTTTGCAGCGGTTTCATCTGGCCGCATCGCAAAGACCGAAGCGTTGCGTCCGAACCCGCAAGGATGGGGAAGACACGAGGTCTATTCAAGCCTGCATCACCCCGACCTGGGTGGTTCTGTTTCCCGGCTCGGCGCGAAGCGCGTGACGGGCTTTGTGCGGCAGAACTCGTCGGTGACTCTTTCTCCCGCTATTCTTCCCAGCGTGCAGCGTCTAGCCGCCGGCAACGAATGGCGCCAGTTCGAACCGCTGCGTTGGGGGGCTCGACCTGGGCAGTGAAGAGCTGGTTCATCCAGCGGTCAAGGGCATGGCGTAAGTTTTGTCCGCCCGTCCGGGGACGCACGAAAAACCGGCCATGCCTGGCATGACCGGACACTTATGAAAACTGGCATCAGGAAAAGGAATACGGTGGCGCGTAGCGCGAACGTCAAGAAGGAAAAGGAGCGTGATGGCCTCAGCGAAGAGCTGAAGCGCCGTCTGCGCGAGGCTGGGGCGCTGCTGTTGCTGCCGTTGGCCTTGTACCTATTGGTCTGCCTGTTCAGTTACAACGACCAGGACCCCAGTTGGGGTCATGTCGGCACGGCCGAGCACGCCCGGAATTTTGGCGGCTCGGTAGGTGCGAACATCGCCAATGTCCTGCGCTACATCTTCGGGCTGGTGTCCTACTGCTTCCCGCTGCTGCTGCTGGTGCTCGGCGTGCAAGTGCTGCGCAATCGCGGCGAAAACAACGTGCAGCCGTGGGAGCCCTCGCTGCGCCTTATCGGCTCGGTGTTTTTCTTCATCACGGCGCCCGCGCTGCTGTATCTCAACTTCCATGATGAGCCCGTGCTGCCCCAAGGCGTGGGCGGCATCATCGGCATGTGGGTGGGTCGTGGCCTGATGCATGCGTTGGGCGACAAGGGCGCGCCGCTGCTGTTGCTGGCTCTGTTCCTCGTCGCCGTAACCCTCGCCACGGGCCTGTCGTGGTTCCGTGTGATGGACGTGACCGGGCAGGGCGTACTCCGCTTCGCCGGCTGGTTCGGTGGCAAGCTGCGCGAGGCGCCGGACGTGTTGGCCGCCCGCCAGGCACGCGCCGAGCGCGAAGTGGTCAAGAAGGTCGAGGCCGTCAAACAGGCCAAGCGCGAACCCGTACGCATCGAAGTGCCGCCGGCACCGGTGGTGAAGAGCGAGCGCGCCAAGCTGGAAAACCAGATTCCGCTGTTCACCGGTGCTTCGGCGCCGGGCGAGCTGCCGCCGCTGTCCTTGCTCGACGAAGCGCCGGAGCAGGGCCCCGGTTATTCCGAGGAAACCCTGGAAGTGCTGTCGCGCCAGGTCGAGCTGAAGCTCAAGGATTTCCGCATCGAGGCCAAAGTGGTCGGCGTCTATCCCGGCCCGGTCATCACCCGGTTCGAGCTGGAGCCCGCCGCTGGCGTGCGCGGTTCGCAGGTGTCGAGCCTGGACAAGGACATCGCGCGCGGCCTTTCGGTGGTCAGTGTGCGCGTGGTCGACGTGATTCCGGGCAAGAACGTGATCGGCCTGGAAATCCCCAATACCCGCAAGCAGATCGTCTATCTCTCCGAGATCCTGCGCTCGGACAAGTACGACCAGATGAAGTCGCCGGTGGCGCTGGCGCTGGGCAAGGACATCGCCGGTCGTCCGGTGGTGGCCGACCTAGCCAAGATGCCGCACTTGCTGGTGGCCGGCACCACCGGCTCGGGCAAATCCGTGGCGGTCAACGCGATGGTGCTGAGCCTGCTGTACAAGGCCAGCGCCAAAGACGTGCGCATGATCATGATCGACCCGAAGATGCTCGAGCTTTCGGTCTACGAAGGCATCCCGCATCTGCTCGCGCCGGTCGTCACCGACATGAAGGAAGCCGCCAACGCGCTGCGCTGGTGCGTGGCCGAAATGGAGCGCCGTTACAAGCTGATGGCCGCAGTGGGCGTGCGCAACCTCGCCGGCTTCAACAAGAAGGTGAAGGACGCCGAGAACGCCGGTCAGCCGCTGCTCGATCCGCTGTTCCGCCCGAACCCGGAGATGCCTAACCTGGCGGCCGAGCCGCTGGAGCCACTGCCGTACATCGTGATCATCATCGACGAGTTCGCCGACATGATGATGATCGTCGGCAAGAAGGTCGAAGAGCTGATCGCCCGCCTGGCGCAGAAGGCGCGTGCCGCTGGCGTGCACCTGGTGCTGGCTACGCAGCGTCCGTCGGTGGATGTGATCACCGGTTTGATCAAGGCGAATATCCCCACCCGCATCGCGTTCCAGGTGTCGAGCAAGATCGACTCGCGCACCATTCTCGATCAGTCCGGTGCGGAAGCGTTGCTCGGCCACGGCGACATGCTTTACCTGCCGCCGGGTACGGCCACGCCGGAGCGCGTGCATGGTGCCTTCGTGGACGACCACGAGGTACACAACGTAGTGAAATGGCTGAGGGCACAAGGCTCGCCGCAGTACATCGAAGGCGTGCTGGAAGAAGTGCAGGCCACCAGCGACGGCAAGTTCATCAACGACTCCGGCCTGCCGCAGGACGGCGAAGAAGGTGGCGACGTCGAGGCGCAGCTGTATGACCGCGCGGTACGCATCGTCACCGAGTCTCGCCGCGCGTCGATTTCCGGCGTGCAGCGCCATCTACGCATCGGCTACAACCGCGCCGCGCGCCTGATCGAACAGATGGAGCAGGACGGCGTAGTGAGCGCACCCCAGCACAACGGCAACCGCGAAGTGCTGGCGCCGCCACCGCCGAAGAACTGACTATTTGCTCGTCATCCCAGCCAAGGCGGCGATTTCGGGAGCTCGACACTTTTGCTCGTCATCCCAGCGAAGGCTGGGATCCAGCGACTTTGCTTTTACCGCGCAACCAGCCGCCAACAAAGGCACTGGATCCCAGCCTTCGCTGGGATGACGGTGAGGAAAGGTTGCACCCTGTACGGCCCAGTCCCCATTAAGCTAGTCCCGCCCAAACTCTGCGCATCGCTCCACCTACAGGGTCCCCATGAAACGCTCGCTTGTTCTCGCTACCGCTGCGCTCCTGCTATCGATGACCGGTTTTGCCCAGGCGGCTACCGGCCCTGCGCGCGCGAAACTCGATGCCTTCGCCACCGGCATGCACTCGCTCACCGGCAAGTTCACCCAGTCGTTGACCGACGCGAACGGCAGTGCCTCCAAGGTCAGTTCCGGCACCTTGGCGCTCGAGGCGCCGCGGCAGTTCCGTTGGGAGACGCTGACGCCGTACAAGCAGACCATCGTCGCCGACGGCAGCCGCGTGTGGCTGTACGACCCGGACCTCGAGCAGGTCACCGTGCGCGTGCAGAGTTCAGAGGAATCGCATAGCCCGCTCACCGTGCTCACCGATCTCAAGCAGATGGACAAGGACTTCAAGGTGGCCGAGCAGGGCGAGCACGATGGTTTGAGCTGGCTGCGCCTCACCTCGGCCGCGAAGGACCCGCAGTTCGACTATGCCGACCTCGGTTTTGATGCCAACGGCCTGGCCCGCATGGTGTTCCGCGACCAGCTCGGCGCCACCACCGATATCCGCTTCTCCGGCTGGCAGCGCAACGTGCCGATTGCGCCTGCCACCTTTAATTTCGTACCGCCGCCGGGCGCCGACGTCATCGGCGACGTGCCGGTGCTTAGCACCCAGCCGATCAAGAACTGATTGCGGCAATGCTGCGTCAGCTGCCGCGCTGGGCCTGGATCGGCGGCGGTTTGCTGGCGCTGATAGCCGGCTGCATCAACGCCGTCGGCTATCTCTGTTTTCGGCATCAGCCGATCACCCACCTGACCGGGACCAGCACCGAGCTGGGTCTGGCGCTCGCCCGCCTCGATGCAACCGAGATCGCGCACTGGGCATTGGCCATTGCATCGTTCCTGGCGGGCGCGGTGTTGAGTGGCTTTATCGTGCAACAGAGCACACTGCAGCTGGGGCGCCGCTACGGCGTCGTGCTGATGATCGAATCGGTGCTGCTGTTCGCCGCGATTCCCTTGATCCACGAGCAGCGTGACCTGGGCCTTTACCTGGCGTCAGCGGCTTGTGGATTGCAGAACGCCATGGTCAGCACATATAGCGGCGCGACGTTCCGCACCACGCATCTTTCCGGCATCTTCACCGACCTGGGCATTTACCTGGGCCAGCGTTTGCGCGGGTTGCCGGTGGACATGCTGCGCGTGCATGTGTGCCTGCTGGTGGCCAGCCACTTCATCGTGGGCGCCACCCTGGGTGCGCTCGGCTTTCTGGCCTGGCAGGAGCGCGTGTTGCTGGTGCCGGCGGTGCTTACCGGCGTGGTGGGCCTGGGCTACGCGATTTATCGCCATCGCATGCTGGCGACACACTAACAGCCTGGTCTAAATCTCGTTGCGCGCGTCCCGTACTCGTACCAGTCACATTTATGCTCGTCATTCCAGCGTTCGCTGGGATGACGGTGCCTTTCGAAGACTCTGCACCGGCCCTAAGAGATGCCAGCCTCAAGACGCCGCCACGCATCGATTGCGCCCCGCATGCTTGGCCTGATACAACGCCTCGTCCGCACGCGATAGCCATTGCGACAGATTCTCGCCCTCACGATAGGCCGCCACGCCGATGCTGGCCGTCACTGCAATCGCGCGACCTTCGTAGACAGCGTGCTGCTCGGCGACCGCCTGGCGAATCCGTTCCGCCACGGCCATGCCATGCGCCAGCGTGCCGCCGGGCAGACATATCACCAGCTCTTCGCCGCCGTAGCGACCAACCAGATCCCCTTCGCGGCATTGTTTCAGGATCGCGGTGCATGCAGCGCAGATCACCGCATCACCCGCCAGGTGGCCGTAGCCGTCGTTGATCTGTTTGAAGTGATCCAGGTCGAGCAAGGCGATACAGGCGCCTCCATCGGGCGCCGTCTGGCGCACTTCCTCGGCAAGGGCGAGAAAACTTCGACGGTTGCTGATGCCGGTGAGCTCATCGGTATGGGCCAGTTCGTCGAGGCGCAGGTTGGCCACGCGCAGCTCGCGGGTATGCATGTCGATCTGTTGCTGCAGCAGACGGGCTTTCCGATGCAGGTAGAGCGTGCGTATCTGGATCAGTCCGATAACCATGGCCAGCAACAACAGGCCCGCGATGATCCTGGCGGTCACGGTTTCATACCAGCGGGGTTCGACCAGCACTTCAAACGTGGTGTCGATGCGGCGTGGCTGCATACCCTGCGTCGTCGCGCGCAGTCGGAGCGTGTAATCGCCGTGGGGCAGGTTGGTGTACATGGCCGATGGCAGGCTGCCGCGGGGAACGTCACTCCAGCCCTCGTCGAAGCCTTCCATGCGGTAGCTATAGCTGGTCTCCGCCGGCGCCTGGTAATCCAGCAGGGCGAAATCCACGCGCAGGCTGCGATTATGCGTGCCGAGCCTTAGCGTCTCGCCGGTGCGCGGGAGTCTGCCGAAAGGCATGGGCACGCCATTGAGCTCGGCCTGGGTGACGATCAACGGGGGATCGGGCGTATTTGGCGGACGCCAGTCGGGCCGAATGACGGTGAGTCCGCCAAGCCCCCCAAACAGCAGTTCGCCGGTGGGTGCGCGTGCGGCAGCCGCGTAGATGTAGCTGGCGATGCGCAGGCCATCGCGGATGCCAAGATTGCGCACGGTACGGGTGGAGCCGTCGATCATGGCCACACCATTGGGCAGGCTTACCCACGGGTTGCCGTTGTCGTCGGACAACACGGCATTGACGTTGTCGCTGGCCAGTCCATCCGCGCTGCCGAGATGGCGGAAGCGAAACGTGCTGTTGCTGTCCTGTGGTTCCAGCAGGCTCAGTCCGCCGGCCGTGCCAATCCATAACTGCCCTTCTGGATCGGTCGTTAGCGACGTGACCAGGTCGTTAGGCAGGCTGGATGGGTCGCCCGGACGATTCAGGATGCGGGTGAAGTCGCGGGTCTGCAGGGAGTTGGCGGCAATCGAGATACCGTAGGCCGTGAGGTACCAGACCGTATGATCGACGCGGGCGATGTGCCGCACGGTGTCGCTGGAAAGGCTGCCGGGATCATCCGCCGCATGGCGGAAATGCACGACGGCGTGCGTGCGTGTGTTGTAGCGATAGACGCCGTCGTAGGTGGCGATCAACAGTTGTTCGCCATCGCTGAGCAGGCTCAACACAGGTTTTTCATCCAGTTCGGCGAGCAGGGAGTCCTGCAGCACCAGCGTGTCCGGATTCACGCGCGCAAGCCCCTGGGTGCCTATCCAGATCGTGCCGTCCGACCCCTCGGCGAAAGCCTGCACGTCGCGCCGCGCCTGATTTCCGCCGAGCTGGATATGCCGGATCTGCCCCTTGCCAAGATCGATGATGTCGATCCGTCCCGAGCTCATGCCCAGCCAGATACGGTCACGCTTGTCGACATAGATGCCGCGCACATTGGTGTTGGCGATCGCGCGGTCTTCCCGCGTCGATGGGAGCAGCGCAAAGGCGGTGCGGGCGTTTGGATCGTGCCGTGCGATGCCCAGGTCGGTAGCGACCCAGGCATTGCCGGAGCGGTCCTGCATCAGCGCGCGCACGGAGTCGCCGGGTAGCGACGACGGCACGGCGGTGTCGTGGGCGATGGCGTGAACGCCGGAGGCGCCAGGCGAGTAGGTGAGCACGCCAGTGCCGTCCGTGCCGATCCAGATCTTGTCGGCCGAGATCTCCAGGAAATCGCGCACGGTGGCGCGTCGCGCATGATCCTGTTGATAGCCACTGAAGCCGGGAATGGCTTGCCAGTGGCCGTCGGTATCCCGGTAGACGGCGCCTGCCTGGGTGCTACCGATCCAGATCCGACCTTCGCGATCCTCGTGGATAGACCAGATGCCGTCGTTCAGTACGGCGTCGATGCTGCCATCAGGGCGAGGTGGACGCACGAAGTTGTGTGCGCCGGCGCGCCGGAACAGCAGGCCATTGCTGGTACCCAGCCACAGATTGCCTGCACGATCCGCCAGCACGCTGAAGTTGCGTGGCGAGGCGAGGGCGCCCGTGGCTACCGGCGTGATCCGGTTGGTGTGCAGGTCCAGATAATCGAGGCCGTGGTCGGTGGCGATCCAGACACCGCTGTCGCCATCGTGCGCCAGGGCATAGATCTTGCGGTCCGAAGTGCCGCCCCGGCCGACGGGATAGTTGTGCAGCGCATTGCTGACGGGGTCGAAGCGACTCAGTCCTCCCGCATTGGTGCCCACCAGCACGCCGCCATCCTGCAGGGCGAGCAGGCTTCGCACATACGCGTCAGGCAGCCCTGATCTGCCTCCGGCCGCCACGGTGAACACCTGCATGCGATAGCCGTCGTAGCGCACCAGCCCGCCAATCGTGCCGATCCATACCAGCCCGCGCTGGTCCTGCACCATGGCCGTGGTGATCGAATGGGGTAGCCCATCGTTGATGCCAAGTTTGTCGAACCACGGCGCATCAAACGGCGCCCAGGGATCGTCAGCACGCACCGCGCTGAATGGCAGCAGCAGTATCAGGAAGAACGTCAGCCAATAGTGGCGACGACAATGGGGACGACGGTCCACACGCGAGGCCGACGCAGGTGAAGTACACAGCGGTGGGACAGCGCTGGCAGGCGCCGGTCTTTCCGGGGAAAACCTACGTTGTCGCTGTGACATGTCGCCTCACTGCGGCCTGGATGCCGCATGTGAGACCGGATGATAGCTGCAGCGAGTTGCTCGCTGACATGCCCTATCATCGGGAGATCATACGCCATGCCAATCTGGCAGTGCCTGGGTTGCCGTCGTCCGCTACCGACATGTCCATTACCGACGCGATGTTGCCCTATTGATACACCTGCGTAGCCCACGGCAGCGGCATTTTTCATCACGACGTATAGCGAGGCGATATCCTGTACCGATGTTGCGTGGCCGTTCGCATGTGCGGCGCCAACATCAGTTGCTGAAACAGGCCTTGTCGGCGGCACCGGTGTTCCAGGCCGATGCCGCCTTGCGGGCCGTCAGCCCGGTCCGTCCTTGGGAGGGGTGGTTGGCAGTTTCAGCGAGGCGCGCAACTCTGCTCGCGCCGCCTCGTAGTCCGCCCGCCAATCCGGGTCATGCAGCAAGTCGGCAGCAATCACGGTGCCGGCCAGTCGACCGGCTTCGATATCGCTGGGGAAGTGCACGCCCATCACCACGCGATGCAGGGCATACAGGTCGGCCCGGGCAAAAATGGCCGCGCGCTTCTCCGGCACCATGTTGGCCAGCAACACGGCTTCGCTATAGCCCAGCGTGGCGTGGCCGCTGGGATAGCTCCAGTCGTCTGCCTTCTCTTGCGCCAGCGGCTTCACCTGCGTCGACACGAACGGTGGGCGTGGGTGATGCCAGTAGTTCTTCGCTGGCTTGACGGCGGCCTTGTCGTAAGCGACCAGCCGCACGAACAAGGCCGCCGTGCGCGGCAGTTTCGCTGCCTCGAAACCGCTGCCGAAGACATCGGCGAAGCGGAACACCGAATGTTCGTCGTCAGCGCGTGCGGCGGCTTCGTCCGCCGGCGTGCGACTTGCCTGCACGCCAAGCACCGTCTGCAGCTCGTGCTGCGCCACCAGCGAGCCTGCGGCCGGCGGAGGCGGCAGCACAGCTACCAGGTCCGGGGTGGAACCACCGCTGCCAGAGGCAGCGGCGGGGAGGGCCAGCGACAGTGCCAGCCAGAGGATCGTCATGCGCATCATGGTCAGAACTTCGCCGAGAGCGTAACCATGTAGCTGCGTTCCGGGATGGTGAAATACAGCGGCGTGTTGTCCTGCGCCGTGTAGCCGGCCAGTGCGTAGATGCTCTTGTTGTCGAACAGGTTGGAGACCTGCAGGCCCACGCGGACTTCTTTCAGGTCGGCCATATCCGCAAAGGCGTAGCTGGCGGCGAAGTTGGTGGTCGCGTAGCCGCCAAACGGCTGCGTCTGTCCGGTGTCGCCATAGCGGTAGCCGACGAACTTGTCGATCAGCGACGCGTACAGCGGACCCTGGTTGTAGATCACGCCAAGCGCCGCGGTCTTGCTCGGCGCGTTCGGCAGCCACTGGTTGGTGGTGTTGTCGGTGGCGCGGTTGAGCGAACCGTTCGCGTACACGCTGACGCCGGCGCCGATCAGGTAGCTGCCTTCCGCCTCGAAGCCCTTGTAGACGGCACCGCCCTCATTGAAGAAGGTGGTGATGCCACCGACCTTGCGGCTTTCGATCTTGTTGTTGAAGTTGATGTAGTAGACGTCGGCCGACAAGGTCAGGCGATCGTCGTTCCAGTTGGTGCCGAGCTGGCGATTGATGGTCTGCTGCGGACTGACGGTATTGTCCTGCGGCGCCGTGGTGTAGAACGTGTTGAGGTTGGGCGCGAGGAAACCCTTGGCCCACTGCGCGTAAGCCGTCCAGTTCGAGGTGAACTGCCAGTGCAGCGCCGCCGAGGGCAGGGCCTTGGTCCAGTCCTTGGAGTAGTTCAGCGGATCGCCGGTCTTCTGGTTCACGGTGGCATCGATGTCGCGCTTGAAATCGACGTACTTCATGCCGCCGACGAGGTAGCCCGCGTCGGTGATGTTCCACTGGTATTCCAGGTAGGGCTGGAACGTCCGCAGCGAGTCGGTCATGTCGCGATCGATGGCCGCCGAAGCCGGCACCGCGTTGGGCGCGCCGTTCAAGGTGGCATCCACTTCATGCAGCCAGCGCAGGTTGTCCTGGTCGTCGTACCAGAAGCCGGTGTGGATCTCGCCCGGCCCCAGTTCCTTGGTCAGGCGGAAAATATCGCCCCAGGAGCGATACCAGTTGCGCATGCGCTGGCCAGGGACGTTGTCCGGGCCGTAAATCGTGCCGTTCGGCGTTTCGCCGTTCGGGTCTTCGCCGTTGTAGCCGAAGTGGTTGTAGGCGAGGGTATAGGCCTTGTTGTCGATGGTCCAGCCAGCGAACTCCGAGTGCAGGCCGAGGTAGCCCAGGTACGTGCTGATTTCGTCCTTGTTGTAGCCGTAGTAGTTCTGGCTCGTCGGATCATTGCTGAGCGCGTAGTTCGGACCGTGCTGCTCGATCTGCGCGGCGGTGGCACCAAACGGCACGTACTGGTGGATGTTGTTGTACATGCCGGCGAACGTCAGCGTGGTGTTGTCGCCGATCGGTTGCACGATTTTCGCGAACACGTTCTGCCGGCGCTGGCCCGAGTAGGTGAGATAGCCGTCCGAATCGCTGTTCTGCACATTGATCGAGGCGGTGGTGCCGCCGGTCTGATCGATGCGTCCCGTGTTGAACGTCGCGCCCTGGACCTCGGTGCTCCAGCTGCCGAAGGTGAGGTAGGGCTCGATGCTGAAGTGGTCGGACGGCGTCAGTGAGTTCACCCCGACGGTGCCGCCGAAGGTGGCGTTGCCCAGTGTGCTGGCCGTGCCCGGACCGCGATCGATCAGGATGCTGCCGGTGGTGGCGTTGTTGAAGTACGAAGTCGAGTGGTGGGTGAAGTCGTTCGGGTCGCCCCAGGGGATGCCGTCAAAGGTGACGTTGTACTCGCCGTCCTGGAAGCCGCGCATGGCGACCACCGGGGCTTCCATCAGGCCCGGGCCGTTCGGCGCCACGGTGGAGATGCTGGGCGCAATCGCGATCGCATCGGTGTAGTCGCCGGTCGGCGGCACGTTCTTCTGGATAAACAGGCTGTTGATGATCGACTGCGGCTGGGTGGCAATGGCCGAACCCTGGGTCGGCGAAATATTGCTGATTACGTCGGTGCCAGTGACCTGGACCGCATCCAGGTTTTTAGCCGCTGCCGTCGCGGCGCTGCTGTCTGCCGATGTAGCGTCGCTGGCCCAGGCGGGTGACGCGAGAGCTGCGGCCAGGCAAAGAGCAATAGTCGTCCGAGAGCGCAAATAAAGCGCCTTAGTCTGCCGTGTCATGGGGAGCCCGATTAGATTGTTATTGAGGTGTGAAGCGGAGCGTCACCGTAATAGGGCAATATGACAATTTGGCAACAAAATGATTATTCGATGAATCATAGATAATCGAATTAAATTACGCTAAGACAATACTAAGAAAGGTGAAGATAATCGCTATAAGGTAATTATAAGCTGGCCATAAGGTTTGTAATAAACGATCATTATCTGATTAATGATCGAAGCGATTTCTGTGCGCTGTTTCAGGCCCACAACCGCGCTCGTAGCTCATGGTGCATGCGAGGCTCGCGCTGTCCTTGCGGCTCGTGGCGCCTCGATGTCCTATCATTCGCGGTATGTCACGCCGCGATATGTACGACGCCCCGGGCCTGTTTGCTGAGTCCGATGAATTGAAGCCCCTGGCCGAACGCATGCGCCCGCGCACGCTCGACGAAATCGTCGGCCAGCAACGTGTGCTGGCACCCGGCAAGGCGCTGCGGCGCGCGCTCGAGGCCGGGCGCGTGCACTCCATGGTGTTGTGGGGGCCGCCCGGCTGCGGCAAGACCACGATTGCATTGTTGGTGGCGCGCTATGCGGATGCCGACTTCCGTGCGATCTCCGCCGTGCTCTCGGGCCTGCCTGATGTGCGCAAGGCGCTGGCCGAAGCGGAGGCCAACTTCGCCCAGGGACGCCGCACGGTGTTGTTCGTGGACGAGGTGCACCGCTTCAACAAGGCGCAGCAGGACGCGTTCCTGCCGCATATCGAGCGCGGCATCATCATCTTCATCGGCGCCACCACCGAGAATCCGTCGTTTGAGCTGAACTCCGCGCTGCTTTCGCGCTGCCGCGTGCATGTGCTCGAGTCGGTGACGATTGACGACATCGTCACCGCACTCAAGCGCGCCTTGAATGATCACGAGCGCGGCCTCGGCGAGATGGCGCTGGAGGTTGCGGACGAGTCGCTGCGCTTGATCGCGCACGCTGCCGATGGCGATGTGCGTCGCGGCCTGACGCTGTTGGAGATCGCTGCCGAGCTGGCCGAGAACCACCACATCGACGACGCCACGCTGACCCAGGTGCTGGCCGATCGCACGCGGCGTTTCGACAAGGGCGGCGAGCAGTTCTACGACCAGATCTCGGCGCTGCATAAATCCGTGCGTTCGTCCGATCCCGACGCTGCCGTGTACTGGCTGTGCCGCATGCTGGATGGCGGCGTCGACCCGCTCTATCTCGCCCGCCGCATGACCCGCATGGCGGTGGAAGATGTCGGCCTGGCCGAGCCGCGCGCATGGCGCATGGCGCTGGATGCGTGGGATACCTACGAGCGCCTGGGCAGCCCGGAAGGCGAACTGGGTCTGGCGCAGCTCGCTATCTGGCTGGCCATCGCGCCCAAGAGCAACGCGGCATACAAGGCCTATAACCAGGCCCGCGCCTTGATCCGCGAAACGGGCACGCTCGACGTGCCGATGCATTTGCGCAATGCGCCGACCAAGTTGATGAAAGGGCTTGGCTACGGCACCGGCTATCAGTACGACCACGATGCCGAAGGCGGTGTGGCGCTTGACCAGCAATGTTTGCCGGACCAGCTCGATGGCACGGTGTTCTACGAACCGGTAGAGCGCGGCCTGGAATTGAAGCTGCGCGAAAAGCTGTTGAGCTTGCGCGAGGCGAGGCGCCAAGCGCGCAATAAATGATCCTCGGGAAAAGGCAGAGTTCTTAATGCTCGTCATCCCAGCGAACGCTGGGATGACAATTCGTTTGGCCCATCAATCTTTGTGTTAGACGGCCGTGGTTCGTATACACGAACGAGCCCCAGCCTTTCATCCGAGGTATGCCATGCCGATCACCTGGTATTTCGACTTCATCTCCCCCTTTGCCTGGCTGCAATGGCCCAAGGTAAAGGCCCTCGCCACGACACATCCGGTGACCTTGCGTCCCATCCTGTTTGCCGGTGTGCTCGATCGTCGCGGGCAGAAAGGGCCTGCAGAAATTCCGTTCAAGCGCGAGTTCACTTATCGCCACGCCTTGTGGCGCGCCCGCCAAGCCGGTCAGTCACTGCGCTTTCCGCCTGCGCATCCGTTCAATCCGCTGACCTCACTGCGGCTATGCATTGCCGCCGGCAGCAGCGTGGCGGCAACGGATGCGATCTTCGATTGGATCTGGGGGCAGGGCCACGCGGGCGATAGCGTGGAAGCATTGGCACCGGTGGCAGCGCATCTGGGTATCGCCGATCCGGCGGCAGCTATCGCCGACCCTGCGGTCAAGGCGCGACTCAAGGCGAATTTCGATGCCGCCATGGAGGAGGGCGTGTTTGGCGTTCCCACGCTCTCGCTGGACGGCCGTCTTTTCTGGGGCGACGACGCCCATGATTTCGCGCTCGCCTGCCTGCTCAATCCGTTGCTTTGGGACGAGCCTGAGATGCAGCGTGTGGCGACCTTGCCGATTGGCGTAGCACGCTTCACCTGAGCGCGCAGCGCCCGCCTTCACTGGGCAAGCCTGAGCCGCCTTGCTGCGACACAGCTTGCGGCCCGTCGCACTGGGGGCATAGATTCGGCCCACCGAAGGTTTCGTGGGGAGCGGACCATGCGTGTACTCGTAGCGGCACTGATGGGCGGCATCGTGATGTTTCTGTGGGGTGCCATCGCCCATATGGCGTTGGGCCTGGGTAATCCGGGCATTCACCAGCCGGTGAATGAGGATGTGGTGCTCAGCACCTTGCATCAGGGCCTGGGCACGGAACCCGGCGTGTATATCCTGCCGTCGATCGATCCCGCCAAGATGGGTGACAAGGCGACCATCGCCGCGTATTCCACCAAGTCCCAGGCGTCGCCCTATGCGTGGGTGGTCTACATGCCGCAGGGTGAGGATCTTTCCAACATGACCCGCCAACTGCCGCGGCAGTGGGCTTCAGACACCCTGGCCGCGCTCGCGCTGGCCTTTGTGATGGCGCTGGGGCCATTCGGCTTGATCAAGCGCATGTACATTGCGCTGGCCTTTGCCGTGTTCGCCTGGCTTAGCGAATTGGTGCCGTACTGGACCTGGTATCGCTTTCCCGCCCAGATGACCATGGCCGCCCTGGTCGAGCAGATCGTAGGCTGGCTGCTGGCCGGCGCGGTGATGGCGTGGTGGTTGGGGCGGCGGCGGAAGACGTTCTAGGAGCGTTTTGCTTCCTCTCCCCTCCGGGGAGAGGACCGAGGTGAGGGGCGGGTGCTCGCGGTAGGGCTGCAAAAGAACCGGCCCGGATGTGGCTCTGTCGCCAGATTGCCCCTCACCCCAACCCTTTCCCCGCCGGGGAGAGGGAGCACAGATGGGGTTTCGTGATGCCACAAACCCCCAACATTGCAGCCATCCCAACCACCCAGCGATAATCCCGGGTTCCAAGTCATTACCCTGGATCGATCATGCTGGACCCCGCACTGCTGCGTTCGCGCCTGGCCGAAACCGCCGAGCGCCTCAAGGAAACCCGTGGTTTCACGCTCGACGTGGCCGCCATCGAGGCCTTGGAGAGTCAGCGCAAGCAGCTGTCCACCGAGACCCAGGAACTGCAGAACCTGCGCAATACGCGGTCCAAGGCCATCGGCCAGGCCAAGGGCAAGGGCGAAGACGTCGCCCCGCTGATGGCCGAAGTCACCGGTATCGGCGACAAGCTCAAGGCCAACGAACAGGCGCTGGCCGACGTACAGGCCAAGCTCACCGAGATCTCGCTGGGCCTGCCGAACATTCCGCATGCCTCCGTGCCGCTGGGCAACGACGAAAACGAGAACCTGGAAATCCTGCGCTGGGGCACGCCGCGCCAGTTCGATTTCCCGGTCAAGGATCACGTCGACCTTGGCGAGCGTCACGGCTGGCTGGACGGCGAGGCCGGCGCCAAGCTATCCGGTTCGCGCTTCACCGTGATGCGCGGCCAGCTGGCCCGCCTGCATCGTGCACTCGCGCAGTTCATGCTCGACCTGCAGACCGGCGAGCACGGTTATCTCGAATGCAACGTGCCGGTGATCGTCAACGCCGACAGCATGCTTGGCACCGGCCAGCTGCCCAAGTTCGAAGAAGACCTGTTTGCCACCCAGGTGGGCGACAGCAAGCGTTATCTAATTCCCACCGCCGAAGTGCCGCTGACCAACCTGGTGCGCGACACCATCCAGGAAGCCGACGCACTGCCGCTGCGCATGACCGCGCACACGCTGTGCTTCCGCGCCGAGGCAGGCAGCTACGGCCGCGATGTGCGCGGCATGATCCGCCAGCACCAGTTCGAGAAGATCGAGATGGTGCAGATTGTCCGCGCCGGCGATTCCTATGCCCAGCTGGAAGAAATGGTCGGCCACGCCGAAAAGGTGCTGCAGCTGCTCGGCTTGCCGTATCGCAAGGTGCTGCTGTGCACCGGCGACATGGGCTTCGGCTCGGCCAAGACCTACGACCTGGAAGTGTGGCTGCCCAGCCAGAACACCTACCGCGAAATCTCCAGCTGCTCCAACTTCGAAGACTTCCAGGCCCGCCGCCTGCAGGCCCGCGTACGTAACCCGGAAACCGGCAAGCCTGAGCTGGTGCACACGCTCAACGGTTCCGGCCTCGCCGTCGGCCGCACCCTGGTCGCCGTGATGGAGAACTATCAGAACACCGACGGTTCGATCAGCGTGCCCGAGGCACTCCGCCCGTATATGCGCGGCATGGACAAGGTCGCCTGAGGCCGTCATGAGCACCCCGCGCTGGGACAAGGTCGAACTCACCGCCAGCTACACCTTGCTGACGATCCTGGCCACGGAACTGCTGACCCGCCTCGGTCTGTTCAGCATGTTCCCGCTGCCCCCCGTCGACCTGGCGCTATCCATCATCGCCACCGTGCTGGTGATCGGCGCATTCTGGTTCGCCCGCACCAGCCGCAAGGCCCGCTTCTGGATCATCGGCTTCGCCAGCGCCACTCAACTGGTGCCGATGGTGGTCCGCCAACCGATCCTGCTCCTGCCCTTGATCGGCGCCGCCTTCCCCGTTGCCATCATGCTGTGGGCGATGATCGCCTTGTCGAAAAAAGGGCAGGGCACCGCACCCCATTCCTGATAGGATGTCGGCCCTGCAAGACGAGTCGGGATCCCAGAAACACCCGCTCGTCATTCCTGCGAAAGCAGGAACCCGTGCCTTTGGATGCGCCGGAAACGCAGCAAAAATCCGGAGAGATGGCCGAGTGGTTTAAGGCAGCAGTCTTGAAAACTGCCGTAGGTGTAAGCCTACCGTGGGTTCGAATCCCACTCTCTCCGCCAGAAACGCAACTAAGCCCCTGAAATAAGGGGTTTTTTTGTGTCCTGCGTTTGGCGTCCCACACGCCACCCCATACAGACGCACGAACGTGGCTCGCCCGCCTATCAGGCCTCATGCGGCACTATTCGGGGGTCGGTCGCGCGAAATGCTTAGTGCAATAAGCGACGTACTCAGAAACCTGGGCCTGGAACTCGTTCAGCCGGTCTAGCGTGCGCTGAAGGTGCTCGATGGTCGGATCATGCCCAGCCCGGAGATGGTCGTTGAAGCTGATGACTACGTCCGGCAGCATCTCTGCTCTTCCGAACGCATACGCCAAGGCAAGTGCCATCTCCTTTTTTGTCTTGGCGAGGTCAGCAATCCAGCCTCGATCCAACACGTCGACAAATCGCCTGATCTCGGCTGCGCGCCTGGCGAGCTCTCGAATGGCGGCAACTCGATCTTTGTTGAACTCTTCTCCGGTGAGAAGTTTGCCAATGAGGTCGCACGAGTTCTGGATCGCAACAGTTGCCGTGAACATCAGGCCAGCGGCGACATCGGAGCTCGCCTCGGCCATGCGCTGGCGCTCCCGCGCATCGCGCGTACCAAGGTGTAGAGCAGCCCACGCTGCTGCAAAAGTCGCCACAACCACGAGAGAGTTCACGAGCGCGCCAGCCCATGCTCCCTGATCGGCGGCAGTCAGAGAAAGCCACCAAAGCCAGGACGGCAGCGAATGACCGTGTGCAACAGGCGCAACACAGCCGGGATCAAAGTCCATGTGTGAATTCCCATGCTTTCGAATTGCAACATCTTGCCCGAGAAGTGACCTAGGCGTAACGCCGTGGGCGTATAGCGTCAGGGGGCCAGCGTGATATGAGTGACCGAGCTGGCTATGGCAACGATGAGACTGACTAGTGCAACGAACATGCTTGCAAGCGAGACGTACAGATTCCTCTTTGCCAGCTTATCGGCAGCGGTGGAAAGCGCGTCCTGGGACGCCATGTTTGCTTCGACGATGGCGACGTCCAGGGGAGCCGTCAGTGCAAGGCGCATCTGCGCATGCCATGCCGCGTTGGTCGAGGTGGGGACAAGCATGCCGATGGCGGCAGCAAGTGTTTGCAGGTCTGGTTGCTCCTCAGCCAACACGTTATGCGCGGACTCACTAACGTCGCCATCACTTCCGGCCTTGTTGACTGCTTGCGCTATGCGGCGAGCCTTCTCGATGTCAGGAGCAAAACGAGCCATGCGTGAACTCCCCCTCAAAAGTGGCGGCAGCATAGCGCAGCGTCAGGGAGGCGGCATGATGTTAGCCACCAAGCATTGACACGACCACTACGCACCCAGTAATGAATGCCGCTACCGCTAGGACACCGACGATGCCTGTTGCCCAAAGCCAGGCGCCATGTGGAGGCAGTCCATTTTTAAGCTCGGCGGTTTCATTGTACAGAGCAAGCTGCGTTACGTAGGCCAGCACATATGCAATCGCAGTAAGAGTCACACCTGCGAGAAAGCAGGTCATCGGGCGCATCAGGGAAGCATTCGGCAGTTTGCCGAGTCCATACGCAACTACTGCTATGGCCGCTCCGCCATTTGCTATGGAGATGAACCTAAGAGCCTCTATCGACAGCGTAGTCAGCGATTTGAAAGTCTCCTCTTGATGCCACGGGCTGCCAGCCATGCGTGAACTCCCCATCCTTAAGAATGGCAAGATGGTGGCGCGAGCCGCAGACAAGAAGCAAGCGAGGATATGCCGTGCAGCTCGTCGCTCGACTTGGTTGGGCGAGCGGTAGCCTATGATGGAATGCAGTCAGGTCGGGAGTCCGTTGCGCTCTTAACTACCCCCGTCCCGTTAACGCGCGTTTAGCCGTACTTGGCCTGAAAGTTCTGGTCGCTCGTGCAGAGATAGATGATCCCTTCAATAAAGGCGACGAACGAGGGAATGAGCGTCCAGCAAAAGAGGACGTAGAGAATGCCTTGGCCAGGACGCCCCAAATAGAACTTGTGGATCCCAATGCCCCCAAGAAGCAGGGCTAAGATGCCGGCTGCGACATGACTCTTCGTGCCGCGCCTACCATTCGCTGCGCCACACCCCGGACATGTGGCCGCATTCTCCGAAACTTGCTTGCCACATTCTCTGCAGTACACCAATGCCATTTGCTTCCCCCTCGCTGCTAAGTACCAAGCGCGAACGCTCCCTAGAGACGAGATATCGGCCCCTTGCTGTATTTCTTTAGGGTTCGATCGACGAGAGGTTTCCTGGGATAGCGACGTTCTCCAACTTTGCGTAGCACCGAGTTTTAGAGTCCGAGGGCGATCGTCACCGCGCTGGCGACGTCGACGACGTCGTCAAGCTATGCTCTAGCCAGCCTAAAGACAGCATAACGATCCGACGCCGGATCAACGCGAGTGGCTGGAGGGTTTCATGTCTTCTGAATCTCAAGTAGTGCCACCCGCCTCACCCAGCCAGCGCGCGATCACCATCATCGCTTCGGCCACGGTGTTGGCGCTGCTCTATTTCGGCCGGGAAGTGCTGGTGCCGATCGCGCTGGCGCTGTTCTTCAGCCTGCTGATGGATCCCTGGGTGCGGCTGTATCGGCGCCTGGGCTTGGGGCATGGCCTGTCGGTGATGATCGCCGTGCTCGCCCTGGTGGTGATCGTTACCGGGCTGACGACGGTGATGGGCTCCCAGGTGGTGCGCATGGCCCGCAGTCTTCCGCAGTACGAGGCGACCATCCACGCCAAGGCGCAGACGTTGCGCGCCATGACGGTCGGTCGCTTGGAGCTGATGCAGGGCGAGTTCGGCAAGGTCATCAGCCAGCCCGAAGTGCGCAACGTCTATCCGCCGCTGACATCGGCCAGCGCGCCTTCGTATCTGGCGCCGACGGCGCCGAGCACCGAGCCGGTGCAAGCACCCATGCCCGCCACGCCTACGGAGGTGATCACACGCATCCTCTCCACCGCATGGATTCCGTTGCAGACGGCGGGCATCGTGCTGGTCGTGCTGGTGTTTGTGTTGCTGGAACACGAGTCTTTGCGCGATCGCTTTATCCGCCTGGCGGGCGGCGCGGATCTGCGCGCGAGTACCGCAGCCATCAATGACGCGGGGGAGCGCCTGTCGCGATTCTTCGTCTCTACGTTCTCGGTCAACGTCGGCGTGGGTGCGGCCATATGGCTAGGGCTTTCACTCATGGGGTTGCCCGGCGCGCCGCTTTGGGGCGGGCTCACCGCGGCGCTCCGGTTCGTGCCCTATGTGGGCGTATGGATGGTTGCGGTGGTCGCTGCGGTCTTCGCGGCTGCGGTGGTTCCGGGCTGGTCGCTGCTGCTGATGACGCTGGCGTTGTATCTGGTGGTCGAGCTCGTGGTGTCCCAGTTGGTCGAGCCTCTGCTTTACGGGCACACCACGGGCCTGTCGCCGCTGGCGATCGTGGTGGCGGCGATCTTCTGGAGCTGGCTGTGGGGGCCGGTCGGGCTGATCATGTCCACGCCGTTGACGCTCTGCCTCGTGGTGGCCGGGCGTCACGTCAAGGCATTGGACTTGCTTAGCATCCTGCTGGGCGATGCGCCCGCGTTGACGATGCCGCAGCGGCTTTATCAGCGCGCGCTTTCCGGCGACTCGCAGGAAATCATTGCCGAAGCCCGCGCGTTTCTGAAGCGCAAGTCGTTTGCGGCCTATTGCGATGCTGTGCTGATGCCGGCCATGCAGCTTGCCCGCATCGACCTGTCGCGGGGCGCGATCAATCGCGAGCAGCAGGAAGACGTGCGACATGCCATCGTGACCGTGGTCGAGACGCTGGGGGGCGAAGCGCGACGGTGGTCGAGCCCGCGGCGCCCCACCTCGGTGCTCGATGACGTAAGCATTGGTCGTCGCCTGCGACAGCAGCGCGAGAATATCAGCGGACGCTGGCAGGGGCCGCTGTCGGTGGCGCCGGAATCCGTGGTGCTTTGCGTGGGCTTGGGTTCCATGGCCGACGACCTGGCCACGGAGATACTCACGCGCATTCTGCGCAATCTGCATGTTGATGCGCGGCATCTTTCGGCGGAAGACTTCGTCGCCTTCGAGGCCGAATCGCATCCGGAGCTGACGCCCAATGCGGTCTCCATGCTCTACATCGTCAGCGCCGCTCCGGCCCGTGCAGAGCAGGCCGATGCACTGGCCGGCGACATGCGCGTGCGCTTCCCCAATGCCTGCATCGTGGCGGTACTGCTGCCGGAATTGCTGAGCCCGCGAGAGGAACTGCCGGCCGTCGGTGCGGATGTCAGCGAAGTCGTGGAGTCGCTGGAGGCGGCCGCACAGCAAGCCATCGCCAGGTTTCCCAAAGTAGGCGACAACCCAGCGGTTTCAGCGCGTCGATCTCGAGGTTGATGCGTCTTCCTGCGCCCATTGCTCGCGCCGCCTCAGCTCCGCTGCACTTGGCGCCTTGGTCTCGAATGAGCCGGTTGGCACCTCGCCGCCCGGTTCATAGGTCGCCAACACCACGCCACTATCTGACACGAAATGGTCGACGAGCTTGAGTGCGCCTGGTTTCTGCGAGCCGTCTAAGATGCGCTTGCCCTGGCCAAGCACGACCGGGAAGGTGATCAGGATCAGCCGGTCGATCAGTCCCGCGGCAAGCAGCGGCAGATAGAGCGTGCTGCTGCCCTGGATCAGCAGGTCGCGGCCATCGCTCTGCTTGATCGCGGCAACTGCTTCGGCGGTGTCGCCGGACAGCCTGTGGCTCCCTTCCCAGGTCAACGGCTCGTCGGCATGCGTCAGCACATATTTGTTGATGCGCTGGAATTTCACGCCGATAGCATTGTCCAGGTTATACGGCCAGTAGGCGGCAAAAATATCGTAGGTTCGCTTGCCGAGCAGCAGGTCATATTCCGGCTCGTCGAAAATCCTGGCGGTCGGCTGCTCCATGCTCTGGTCCCAGAACGGCGCGCTCCAGCCGCCGAAGCGGAAGCCGCCAGACCGGTCCTCCTCAGGTGCGCCCGGCGCCTGGATGACGCCGTCCAGTGACTGAAAGAAGGCGCCGATCAGCTTGCGCTTCATAACGATCTTGTTGTCAGCCATGCGTGCTCTCCTTTGGGTCGAATCGCGGGTTCGCCGGCAACGGCGTCGCGGCGCCTGCTTGGGTTCGGCGGCCCGCGCTTAAGCTAGCATCTGGAACGCGATCCTAATGCCACTGATGCCATTGCCGCGGCAGCGGATTCAGCCGGTCGATGCAACACTCCTGCTGCTCGAGCAGTCTTCAGTGTGTTGCAACGACCGGCGGAATCCGCAACCCAGGGCGGACGCATTTAGAGCACCACGAATTGGCGATCGACTGCCAGTTGACGCGATTTTCACGGGCCAGTCGCGAGCGTAGAAAGAGAGGTGCATCCGTCGCTTGCTGGAGCATGTCGAGATGCTGTTTCCTGCGTCATCCGCCTTATGGGCGTTCGTATCTCTTATCGTTGCCGCATTGATTGGCGTCAGCGTAAGGCGGGTTTTGCCGGAGGAACATAAGGCACAGGAGACAGTCCAGCTCGTCCAACTCACCATTGGCATGCTGGTGACGTTTGCCGCACTTCTACTTAGCTTACTGACCGCTTCATCCAAGGCGAGCTTCGATAACGTCGCAGATGACTTCCACGTTTTCGCGGCAGACCTGATCCAGTTGGACACGACGCTTCGCGCCTTCGGCGAAGAGGGTGACAAGGCGCGCCTGCTTTTGCGCTCCTATACAGCGGCAACCATCGCCAGTACATGGCCCCACGAAAAGCGCCCGCCGGGGGACTATTACCCCAAAAATATGGAACTCAAGGATGTATCCGAGAACCTGGACGATGTCCGGCTCGACCAGCTCCTGAATGAGGCGGGAAAGGAGGTTCGCCGCCTGGCTGCAATGGACCCGTACCATCAGGCCCTGAGGAATGAGGGGTTGGAGCAATTTGCCCGCACCATGAGCGCGCACTGGAAACTAATCGACGAGGCGCACAGCTCCATTTCCGTGCCATTTCTCATGACACTCGCCTTTTGGTTGTTCGTCATTTTCTTCAGCTTCGGGTTGATTGCGCCGCACAATGCTTTGGCGCTCGTGACGATTGGGCTGGGGGCCGTGTTACTGGCGTCCGTTGTCTACGTGATCGTCGATTTCGACACACTTTTCCGCGGATTCATCATCGTGCCAAGCCAATCCATGCGCGGTGCGTTGGCTCATATGTTGCTCGGCGAGCGGTGAGTTGAACCATGTGCCCGAAAAATGTTGTCGTAGCCCGTCAATGCAGGTTTCGGGTCATTTGCAGTGTGTTGCAATGACCGGCTGAAACCGCAACCCGAAGCAGACCTGGACATGATTGGCGAGGCGATCAGCTGGGGGGTAGGTGCTTAGATCAAGCATGCTGGTGAGCTGTCTTTCAGCGCTGCTCGCGTCTCGCATTGTAACGTCGGCGAAGGGGAGTTGGCTGTGTCAACGAGCTCGCCCCCTGGTTCGACGAATGAAGGGAGCCGCATGAGTCTTCTCCCTTCATCAGGGCTTGGATGCAGCACCCAGCCAGTGTTAAAGCAGGGAATCGATTGCCAGCGCTCCGGGACCGGCGAGCACGACAAGCAGCAGCGCTAGCAGGTAAGGCGCTTCCGGTAGGTAGAGCAGATCGTCGAGCCAGTCGATGCGGTCGAGTGGCTTCCAGGCGGCGATGCGTTTGACGCCGTCAAGGCACAGTGCGCCGCCCATAATGACCATGAGTCCGAGCGCGGCGATCACGGATAGCGTACCCGATAGTAGCGCCAGCCCACCCGCAAACTCGGCGGAGGGAATGAGCCATTGCATGATGCGGATTTGGTGCACGTCGTCAGCGTGTAGTGTGCTCACCAGTTCGTCATGCCGACTGCGTTTGAATAGTTTTTGATAGCCGGAAAGGGTGAAGAACGTGCCGACGGTGGCGCGGTTGATCGCGAGGGCGACCGGCACGAGGCCAAGCCCATGCTGTAGCAGCCGCGTGGTGTGAACAATGTCCATTTAATCATCTGGATTAAATAATGCCCGCGCCTCCGCGTCCCTGAGGCTGCTTACCCGAGATTTCCGGAAATCTGATCCAAGGAGAGCTCCTAGGAGGATGCGAGCGGGATCGCGCAAAACTATCCTGGCTGAGCATCAACGTTTCAATTGGACGAAGGTGTCGACTTGGACGCAAAGACCCTGCAGCGCAGTGGCTCGCCCTTGCTCGCCGGCCTGCTTTCGTCACCTGGGCGGCTTGGTGGCGCACCAGGGAGGGCCTTTGCGCGTCAAATAGCGAGGGCATGGGCCACTTATGTTTGATGTGTTATCTCGGGGCGGACTAGCCTAAGCCGGCGGGTGTAGCTTCGGCCGAGAGCGACTGGCTGGGAGAAGTGAAACAGGGGTACCTTATTCATGACGGTCTTGCTGGCGAAGAACGTCCCGGCGGACACCATTACCCCTGCCTGCGCGGACGTACTTGGATTGCGTGAGGGCTTTATGCGTTCGCCGTCAGGCTGCCCGTCAGGCCGTTCCTAGAGGTAGCTGCCATGAGCCATCCCTTCAATATCGGCGACCACGTGATCTGGAATTCAGAAGCCGGACACGTATCTGGTCACATCATCGCGATCCATACCAAGGATTTTGTCTATAAGGGCTACGTCCACCACGCCACGGAAGATGATCCGCAATACGAGATCAAGAGCGACACGACTGACCATATCGCCTCGCATAAAGGTGGTGCGCTCAAACCCGTGCGATGACAGAAGCAAGTATGAAACTACCGTTCTTCACCATTGGCCATTCCGACCGAAGTCTCGACGTGTTCGCCGGGCTGCTGATCGAAGCTGGGGTAGCCCTTGTGGTCGACATTCGTAAGATGCCTCGATCGCGAACGCATCATCAATTCAACGAGGATGCGCTTCCCGCTTCGCTGACATCGTTTGGTATCTCATACGAACATATCGCTGCACTGGGTGGCTTACGAAAAAAGGCGCCATCCATTTCGCGTGAGATGAATGACTTCTGGACGAATCGCAGTTTCCACAATTATGCAGACTACGCATTGTCACCAGAATTTCGCGAGGGGCTGGCACAACTGATTGTCGACGGGCGCAAACGGCGGTGCGCGATGATGTGTTCGGAAGCGGTGTGGTGGCGCTGCCATCGACGCATTGTCGCCGACTACCTCATAGCGGGCGGTGAAGAGGTTTTTCACATTATGGGCGGTGGCCGTATAGAGCCGGCGCAGCTTACGCGTGGCGCCATCGTTCAACCCGATGGCACGGTCATCTATCCAAGTGCCGCAGATGAAGCAGTGGTGGCGATTTACGAGGATTGATTGTCTCGCAGACTCGATCCTTTGCCCAACCTGCCAAGAACGGGGTCAGGTTCCCTTCCCGGGGATCAGAAGTGGACCTGACACCGCTTTCTACAGGTGGCGGTGTGACGACGAATCGGATGCGCTTTGTAGTGCTAGTCTTCGCGAAACCGAGTGATCGCTTCCGCCCCGCAGCGGACATTTTTCGCGGGCGGAAGGATTCGGTCTCGCAAGATCGTGACCATGACCATCGCGTGTCGTAGGATGACCCTCCGCGTCGCGCTCCGTTCGCGATCCGATACCAAGGTGCGATCGCTCGATCTGATCAGTTGTGATGCTATGGCGCGTGGCGCGCCCCGCCAGTCGCGTTGGCTATTCACTGCGTCTTTTCAATTCGACGAGGAAACAGTCATGGTGAGACAAGCGAAGACAACGGCGATGTTGGCGATAGCGGCCGGGTTGATTCTAATGATGTACGTGTCCGCTGCGAGCGCCACCTCGCCATTACCCGACCCCTCAAGGGCCGGCGTGACTGAGCGTCTCTATCGATTGGATTGCGGCCACTCGCTTGCGAACGATGAGTCGGTATGGACTCCGGGAAAAAACGTTGGCCGCAGCATTGAATTCTCATCTACCTGCTGGCTGATCAAGCACCGGGATGAATGGTTGCTCTGGGATACGGGTGTCCCCGAGGCCACGCTCAACGATCCACGAGGCTGGTCGACATTGCCTAAGCTAATCGTGTATCACTTGGACAAATCATTGACCAGCCAGCTTGCCGAGATTGGTCTGAAACCCGGCGATATCACTTATGTCGCCGTATCTCACACGCATGGAGACCATATAGGCAACGTCGACTTGTTCCCTGAGGCGACGGTCTTGATGCAGCGGGCTGAATACAACTGGATCCACTCCAACAACGGACCAAACGAAAACGTCAACCAGTTGATGGCCTTGGCGCGCAAGCTCCTCGGTACGCCGAAAAAGCTGCAGCTACTCGACGGTAACACCGACGTATTCGGTGACGGAAGCGTCGTTCTGATCTCCACACCCGGGCACACCCCGGGCAGCCAGTCGCTGTTGGTGCACCTGAAAAAATCCGGCTTCATCATCCTGTCCGGTGATGTCGCCCACTCTGCCGAAAACCTGCGGAACGACGTAGTGCCGACCCTTAATACGGATCGTGCGGAGTCCATCGCATCGATGGAAGAAATCAAGCGATTGATCGCCACGTACAAAGCAACGATCTTCATCAACCACGACAAGAAGCAAACCGACACGCTCAAGTTGCTGCCTGCCTTTTACGATTAGCGCTATCAGTACCTAGCACTCGATACACTCAATCGCGGAGTGGCGTCGGATGGCGTTGGCGGGCGTTGCGTGCTTCCTCTGTCCGCTCAAGCCTGCCACCTGAGCCGACGACCATCTTGCTCACGGCTACTGAGATCGCCACGCGCTGACCGTCCGCTCCCGACCCACAGCAGACCTGCGGTAGGCAGTCACTGGCCTGGCCTCCAACAGTCTGTCGAGTGCAGACCATTCCCAAGATGGGAACCGGCGTCAGGCCCCGTGTCGATCCCGCAAGCACTCGTTCGTCGCATACTTGAAGGTGACCACGCTGGCCGCCATTTCCGCGAAGGAGATAGTCATGTCCTACATCGATGGTTTCGTGATCGCCGTACCCGACGCCAACCGCGAGCAATTCATCGAACACGCGCGTACCTTCGACGCCATTTTCTTGGAGTTCGGAGCTACCCGGATCGTGGAGTGTTGGGGCGACGACGTGCCCGACGGCAAGCTCACCGATTTCCGGCGCGCCGTGCAGGCGAAGCAGGACGAATCCGTGGTGTTCTCCTGGGTGGAATGGCCCGACAAGGCCACCCGCGATGCCGGCATGGCGAAACTCATGGAAGATCCGCGCATGCCAGCCGCCAGCGACATGCCCTTCGACGGCAAGCGCATGATCTTCGGCGGCTTCACACCAGTGGTCAGCCTGCCGAGCCAGTGAGACCTGGTTTTGCCCGTCATCCCAGCAAGGCGCTTTTCAATAGTGAAGCTGGCCAAGCATTTTCCCGATTGACGTCAAACCTCGACCAGCCATCCTCCCCGCAGGCTTGCCAAACGCTGAGTTTCCGCTCCCGTCCCGGAGCGGACCCAATCTAAAGTCGACTCGGCCATGCCTAAACGACCGGTCGTTCGCGGATCAGCCAAACGGACGACTTGCGCCCTTTGATATATGGCATCAGCCTCGTCTGCCTGCTTCGGGCGGGGAGCAATGCATGAAAACTTTCATCTGCAACTTTCGCAGGGCGACGGTTTGCGTCTCGTACGATGAGTGGAATGACGCAGAGGCGATCTGGATCGCCAGTGTCGTGCTGGACGGTCGCTTTCACAGCATTGATGGGGCGACCGCACTGCATTCCGGTTCTATCCAGGCCGAGATCACCCAGTCTGTCATGCGAGGGCTCGAATGGGTGGGCAGGACTTCCGCGAGGTCCCACTCCCATGGAGCAGCCCCCGCGAGGGCATCGTGCGCCCCGTGATGTACTCGGTAAGTGCTTCACCGCTCAAGCACGACGCATTGAATAGTGCTTCCTTCGGGTCGTCGATCTTCCCTGAAGAGGCTGTCCTGACGCAGTCCGCCAACGGAAGGCGCGTTCAATTTCCAAGTAGCCATAGTTTCGACCGTTCTTTCCCTCTATCAATCTCACTTTAAGAAGGGTAATGACATGAGCGAGCAGTTGGGTGATGCGAAGCGTGCCAGTAATTCATTTGTCACGGTCAGCGATGGGACCCAGATTTTCTTCAAAGATTGGGGGACGGGCCAGCCGCTCTTCTTTCATCACGGGTGGCCGCTGAGTGCGGATGATTGGGACGCACAGATGATGTTTTTCCTGAAGCAAGGGTATCGCGTCATCGCGCACGATCGCCGTGGTCATGGACGCTCGACGCAGACCGACAAGGGCCACGATATGGATACGTACGCGGCCGACGTTGCTGCGGTGGTCGAGGCCCTCGATCTGAAGAACGCGATACACATTGGCCACTCCACCGGTGGCGGCGAAGTCACTCGTTACGTTGCACGACATGGCAAGGGACGCGTAGCAAAGGCAGTGCTCATCAGCGCGATCCCGCCGCTTTTCATGAAGACGGACAAGAATCCTGACGGTGTGCCCAAAGAGGTCGTCGATAGCATTCGTGACGGCACCGCAAACCATCGCTCGCAGTTCTACAAGGACGTCACCATTCCGTTCTACGGTTTCAATCGGCCAGGGGCGAATGTTTCCGAAGGGATCAGGGAGAACTGGTGGCGCCAAGGCATGATGGGCAGCATTTTGGCCCACTATGAATGCGTTCGAGTCCTCTCTGAAACCGAGTTTTATGATGACCTCGCGGTGATCGATGTTCCCGTGCTGGTCATGCATGGTGAGGACGATCAAATTTGTCCGTTCCCCACCACGGGCGCGGTCTCCTGGAAGCTACTCAAGCATGGAACGCTCAAGTCATATCCCGGGTTGCCCCATGGTATGCCTACGACGCACGCCGACCTGATCAATGCCGACCTATTGGCATTCATCAAGGCGAGCTAACCAAGAGGCCGATCTCGCGGCCTGAGGTTCAATCACCACCAGTGTCATCGCCCGCGCCAGCAGGCAACTGGCGCGGGCATTGCGCGATGTCTGCTTCATGGAAATTTGCCATCAAAACCATCCCCAACGCATCGCCATGCGATTGCACCTGCTGCGCCGGCATGCACCTCTATGAACGGACGCGACGCCACACGACTTCGCCATGGGCGCCTTCGGCCGCGCCGCTCGATGGCTTGGCGACGCGATAGGTCAGCTCGTCGCCATCGATGGTGTAACTCGAGTCGCCGCTGCGGCCGTCCCAGTTGGGGAACGATGCGTGCACGATGTCGCTGCGCATGACGTTGGCGTCGGCGCTCACGTGACCGTAGTGGGCATTGCTGTCCATCGAGGCAGCGCGATACTCCTCGGGCGTGCCCTTGGATTTGTCGTTGGCCGCAAAGGGCATGCGCTTTGCGCGCACGATTTGCATCATGTAGTCGCCCTGGGCGTCGATAAGCCACATGCCCGCGGGGTTGGGTCCGTAGAGCTCCACGCGATGGCCATCGGGATAGACGTTGTCGCAACGGACAAGCGTCCACACGCCGACCAATTCCTTTGGAACCATGCCGTGGTCGGCGCTTTCACCAGGCTTCATGGCGTCCTGAGCGACCAGGACCGGTGACGCGGCCATGGAGGCGATGAAGCAGGAAACGAGTACGCATTTGGCGACTGACATGGCGACACCTTCGGTGGAGGGATGGATCGCATACTCGCTCATGGTCTTCGCTTTGATAATGGGTCTCCATGGTTATTGACCTTCAAACGCCATTTGAAGATGATCCGGCTCAAGCCTTCCGCGCCAGGACCGGAACTCATGAACCGCTTCAGCGACATGCAGCTCCTTGTCGATGTAGCCGACCTCAGCAGCCTGTCGGCGGCCGGGCGTCGGGCCGGGCTTTCACCGGCCGCTGCCAGCGCCTGTGTGCTACGCGTGGAGACGATGCTTGGCGCACGGTTGTTCGAGCGCACGACGCGTCAATTACGCCTGACGGATGAGGGACGCATCTACATCGCCTCCTGCCGGGTGGCGATCGAAACCATGAAGGAGGCCGAGCGCGCGGTACGCAGCGGCACCGACGCGGTTAGCGGAACGCTGCGCGTATCGGCGCCGTCGGATCTCGGGCGCAACCTGCTGGTCCATATCCTCAACAGCTTCATGGAGCTTCACCCGGACGTGCGCGTTGTGCTGACGTTGTCGGACTCACTCTCGCGCTTCGTGCCGGACGATGTCGACGTCGCCATTCGCGTTGGTCCTTTGCAGGACAGTGACCTCGTCGCGCGTCACCTTGCCGACAGCTGGCGTGTGGTGTGTGCATCGCCCGCATGCATCGAGACCCATGGCATGCCAACACAACCCGAGCAACTCGGCGAGCTGCCAACGCTGGTACTGACCACCCAGGCGGGGCCCAGAAATGAGTGGCAACTCGGTGAGGATGTCGTACGCGTCCGGCGATATCACGAGTGCACCGACAGTGAAGTGATACGCACATGGGCGGTTTTGGGACGCGGTTTTGCGTACCGACAACTTTGGGCGGTCACGGCGGATGTAAGCGCTGGCAGGCTGAAGCTCGTCCATGCGCCTGGCTGGTCCGCGCCATCTCCCATCCACGCGATGTACCATCCCAACGTGTTTCAGCCGCCACGCGTACGCCGCTTCGTCGACTTCCTTCAGGAAAAGTTTTCACAGCGGTATGCGACCGAAGACGAGAACGCCTTGGCGTCGGCATTCAAGAGGGAGCCATGATCCGCGTGTCCGCAACCCTTAGCGGACGCCGCCGAAAGAGGCGTTCACGCCGTCGAGCTCCAACTTATGAATGACGCGTTGTGACATGTTCGCGGCTCTTGTGCACTTGCAGTCGTTGCGCCCGTCGAGAACGCGCTCCGCGCTCAATCGAAGTGGTGCACAAAGCCAATCTGAAAACCGCCGGGTAGAAGGGAGATGATCCATGGCGATTCGCGATGCGACGCCCACAGACCTACGCCCGCTCCAATGGCTGCACCGAACAGCACATCACTTTGCCAATGCCCGTGCGTTTTGACACGGGCCACGGCGTCGTAAGCGGGCAGCAGTGCGAGCAGGTAGATCGTGGGATGTTCGCTGCCGTAAGCGGCCATGAACGGCGTGACCGCGGCGGTGACTGCTGCCACTTCACCGCTTGGAAAGCTCTGGGCGTGGATGCCCTGGAACCACTTGTTGGGGTTGTCGGTTTGCGAGGGACGTTCGCGCTGAAAAGTCCATTTGAGCGCCTGTGTGCCCACGCCCGTAACGACCATGGAGTCAACCGAGCGCCAGAACGTATCCCCGAGCTTGTCGTTATCGCCAAGCCAGAGGGCGCCACCGGCAACAGTAACAATGGATCCGTAAATCAGGATTTCTTGATTGCTGCGCTTCCAGATACCGCTGTCGTCGTAGGCCACGAGATGGTCCAGGCCCAGGAGCCCGCTGCCCGCCCAGGCAGGGCTGCAGGCAAGGACGAAAGCAAAAGCCGCCAGACAGCGAATTCGCATAAGCCCTCCGGACTGCAAGTGGGCTTCGGCTGCTACTAGAAAAGCTACGCCTGCCTGCTTTCTTTTCGCTTACGCCGCAGAAATCACTTGTCGCGGTCTGATGGGCCAATCGGCAAGCTGCTTAGGCCTGTTTCCGAGCCAATGCGGCCACTTCGTGACACTTCATGTGTGGCTACAGGCCGGCGCGCTTGATCCGGTTATGCGCCGATGGTTAGCCGGGCACAGCGCAGAAAAACTCTTGGTGATCACGAGTGCTGAGTTGGAACGTTCGATCGTGGCCAGGTATTAGAGGCGGACTCGTGGGTCGTTGCCGGTTAAATCAGAGGTTGATTAGTGATGCACCGTAGGTTTGGGCGCAATGGCGAGGCCAATCACCCAGCCTACATAAAAACGGATATCGATCGTGTACTCACTCCATGAGTAGATGACCAGGGGTTTGGACGCAAGCAGCAGCGTCAGTTGCAGTAGCCCCGTCGAAACGAGCCATATCAAGGCGATCACGGTCGTCAACTTCACGCACTGCGAAAGATTCCATGGCTCCTTGGACTTTTGTTTGCTGATAAAGCCTGCGAGAAGAATGCACGCGCAGGGGACGGTGGTCGTGAATATGTCGTTCCAATCCCAATCAAAAATGACGCCAATGAGAGGGATCGTGAGTAGGGCAGCGAATAGTGCTGGGAAGCTTAGCCATCGCGTTTTGTGCGCGCATAGCCAGGCCACCGTCACCATGAACGGAATGCACGACCACTGCAGGACCTCCTCGATCGCGGAGGCGAGGCTGTCCCTCCCTTGATTATGCGCATTGGCGGCCGACACATAGCTGGTAATGGCTTCGTGCACGAGCACGGCCAGTACCGCAAAACTGAAAGCGGCGAGCGTTGCATGGGTCGTAGTTCGATGTCGGTGGGCAAGATCGAGCCTCATGAATCGTAGCCGCTCCGTTAGAGGTTCGACGAAGAAAGCCACGATCGCACCAACGAACAGCACTGACCCGGCGGTGGTCCAGCTGAAGTGGTGGACGACCGTAAGCAAGCCCTGCCAGATAAGCTCTGGGGAGGCGGAGCAGATGGCAACCCACGTCGCAAAGAAGAATAGGTTGACGGCATCGACGAACGGGGAATGCCCGCTTAGAAGATGGGGCGAGTCCGCAGGGCCGGCGTGGGCTTGGCGTTGGCTCTGATCTGAGGCGGCGCCAGCTTCATCCGATGGAGGTTTCATCGTCGCCCTCGTCTTCGAGTAGCGCTCTAAGGCCAGGGTGCCATCGTAACTGAATCGAGTAGGCATGCCGAACCCAGTGGGGGCAGGGTGGCCTTAGAGGGAAAGCGTGCCTTGACCGCGGTTTGTTTCGCCGACGAAATCAGGGGGCGGAGTCGAGTTTCGGGAAGAGCGCGCTCTGACATGTGTTGTCGACGCCCGTGCTGACTTGTCCATGGCGCCGCGCGTGAATGGAGATATGCCACGTGTCAGCCAGTTCAGGGTGCACGCCTGACCGAGGCATAGGGATCAGCCACCAACACCGTGAGCGAAGCCGCCGCCGCGAACACAAAAAAACGGTAGGTGTCCGCCGGGAAAAACAGCATATGTAGTGCCACGAAACTCAGGCAAATGGTGATCATCGGGGCCGTGTCATCTACCGTTCCGCGAGCTCTCTTCAGCAGCAGCCAAGCCAAGGCGAGTCCGAAGATGACAAAATGGGGTTGCTGGGTGAAGCCAAAAGCCGTTGAGATATAGGGCCGGATGTAGTCACGCAGGGCGTGTGACGAAATCAGTGTGGCCGGATACGGCGTCTTGTTGATGAATGACATGTTGAACAAAGTCAGCCATCCATAGCCGCCGTTCGATTTTGTGGCGAACAAGTAGAGCGCGCCGGCAGCCATCGCGGACGCTACAGACACCGTTTTCCTGCCATTTACGAAGGTGTATGCCAGCACCAGCAGGGACAGTAGCAGGGCGTCGGTCCTGACCAACGGGAGCAACGCTGCCAGGATGAAGACCAAGGGGCTCTTCTTGATCAAGGCATAGACCGTCCATAGCGAGAAAAAGCAGGCCATGGCGTCGGGGGTGGACAGGCGTGCGATATCCAGCAAGCCACAAGCGAGGACGATAAAAGGAATCCACCCTATGGGCGCGCTCAACCTGACACTGAGAGCGGACAACAGCAAGACCGATAGCGCGGCAAACGTGGCGCTCACGATATGAGTGGCCTCGGGGTAGTCAAAACCCAAGGCGTGCACAACCTTGAGCGACTGTATGTACAACACGCGAATGCTGTAGAACGGCAATTGCTGCTGCAAGGATGTTGGGTCGCGAAATACCGTGGCCCGGTAGTCGCCCTGGATCATTTGATCGAAGGTGGCGGCGTCGACGGCGTTTCTCAGGCTACCGTAGGTGGCCTCATTCAAACTGGCGCCATGGTGGCCGTCCGAGCTCAACGCGACAGCGACATAGCCGATCTCGTCCCAGTTGTTGTAGGGCTTCTTCAGGCCAATAGCCAGGACGGCCAATGCGGTAAGCAAGGTCAGGGCCAAGCCGAACGGGCTTAACAAGACGCGCTGACCGCCTGGTCTCGGGTGTCCATTCGCTTCCATGGAGATAGCCTATAGGAGATCGCCTGGCGGGCACCATGCCGTTGTGCTGGCTTAAGCTTCTGGTGGTCCAAGGCAGTGGTATTGAAAACCGCCGCAGGTGTAAGCCCGGCGTGGATTCAAATCTTCGCTCTCTCCGCCGGAATAAAAAAAGCCCCTGATATTCAGGGGCTTTTTCTTTTTCTGGCGTTTTGATCAGCGGTTCTACCGACAAACAGTAATCACCTCTGTGGTTCCGCCATTAGCGAGCGCATGAGTCTGCGGTGATCAGTTGATCATGCGCCGTAGGCTCTGAAAGTGTTACTGAACCAGGGCGGCCCCATTCGGCGCGCCGGGTGTGGTGTTGCCGGCCGAGAGGTTGTTGCCGGCCGACTGAACGCTGCCGCCGCCCGATCCGATACCGACACCGTTGTTGAAGAGGCTGACATTTGAGATGGCAACTGAGCCCCCCGTCGACGCTTGGATTGCAGTGCCGTTGAAAGCCAGGGCGCTGTCGGCCATGTTGATATATCCCACGGAAGCATAGACGCCGTAGGTTTTGTTGTTCTGAAAGGTGGAATGGGTGATATCGACAACACCACGCATGGTCTGTACGCCCACGCCAGCTCCCTGGATGGTCACGTTTTTCAGAAGCGCCACGACTGGCCCCGGACCCGACGTGCTATCGATCGAAACGCCTATGGCGCCACCCGTCATGACCGAATCCAGCACCGTCACATAGGTCGGGGACGTCACGGCTATTTCGACGTTATCCGCGGTAAACCCCTGGAAGGTGCAGTGATCGATGATGACTTTGCCCGCGCTCTGAATCAGGACGCCGGAAAGCCCGCTTCCGCTGCCGTGGAATTCCAGATTGCGCAGGATGACGGTGTCAGTCGGGCCAGCGGCAATGACAATGCCGTTGGTGCCGGCAACGAGGATGCTTGCCAGCTCGCCGCCGCCGCTGAGCGTGATGGCTTTGGTAATGGTCAATGCGCCAAAGCCACCCGGATCAAGTACTGATATCTCGCCTACCGCCGTCGTTTTAGCAATGGCTCCTGCAAAGGTTTTGCAAGGTGCGGTTCGGCTGCAGGGATTGGCGTCGTCGCCCACTCCCGATACCCAGGTACGCGTTGCTTGTGCATGTGCCGTTGCCGCGAATCCAAATGCGACGACGACGGACAGCAGGACTATCTTTAGAAAACGCTTCATGGAACTTCCCCTGTAGGTCAAAAAGCGCCAACGTCCATGGGTCCGGGACCTTAAATCTGTCGAAAGGCCGGGTACATGGACGCACTAGCTTTGTCGGTCGCAGAGTGTCGCGCCGACAAGCAAGGATATAGAAAACTTATAGAAAACGGGACGGAGGTCGCAAATCTGACGATTCCAGACCATGACAGAGGGCGCCTTGGGGCGACACGTCTCAGCAGTGACGCCTATACATCCTCGCCGAGAACAGACGGACGACGGCTAAGTAGGGCTTCCCTTTTAGGTCCTAAGCTCCCTTTGCGCCCTTTCATGCTTAAAGGTCCGGGGCAAGGCGCGGACTCTATCCAAGTCTTGAGCCAAGAGGGGGCACATGACGGGTATATGCCTCGGCCGGGCTTATATTATCAACGGGTTTGCCTACAAAAAGACGTCCAGCTGAATGCAGCACTGTGATCATTAATTGCTAGAGGTTCTGCTGGTGCATTGGCCGCTTCCGACGGCGGACATTAGGATTATTCGGTAAAGGCAGCGACTTCGGATGGACCGCAAATGGATGCGTTCGAAGTCTACGATGCAGACAGCAGCGCCTGTCTCCGATTCCAGAGTCTGGTTCCACGTGGCCTTACGGGCTACGACGGCTGCCAGTTCATTGCTCGCTTCTCGTGCAACCCTGTTAGTGCCGTGGTTCGGGTTTACGACGTCAGGTCCGACAAGTTGTGCGATCTCTTTTTCGAGATGTCGGAAAATTGCCGTGGCTGGACTGGCGCGAACGATCGTGAGTCCATGGAAGGGCATTTGCGTCTTTAAGCTGTCGATCGACTGCGCTCCGCCGACCAGTGCTACGGCGACGAGCCAATGCGTCTGCCTCGTCACTTCTTGAACAAGGCCGTGGGCTAAGCGGTGGTCATGCTGGCGTTAGACGAGTGCGGTCGGCCCGTGCCCTCCGAGGTGCGCCTCAGGATCCTGGTCCCTAACAGGAAGATGCCCTGACAAGTACTTGCGCTGACCGCGACCCCTCGTCACTATCTGCCGGACAGTGACTTGTGACGCCATGACGCCACACTAGAAAGTCAACTCGGGGGAATGAGATGAGCAGATCCGTGGTGACGCCGAAGTCGGCGTGGTGGCGCCGTGCGCCTCTGTCGGGCGTGGGTGCTTTCGTACTCGCGTTGGCCTGTCTAAGCGTGCCGGGCACAGCTTCGGCAACGTCGGGACACGTCACGGTTCTGGCCAACCTGCCAGGCAATTTGGAGCAACCCAACGGCCCCATGGCCCAGCCCACCGGCCTGGTGTGGCATCCGTCCGGGGTGTTGATCGGCACGGCAGCCATCGGAGGTACGAACGGCACCGGCGGCCTTTTCATGGTGAAGCCAGTGGGCGACGTGGGCACGTACTCGGATCTTTTTCCGCTCACCACTAGCCTTGGCATGATGGAGGAGGTCAACAGGACAGCGAATCTCATGTCCGCACCGACCCTGCTGCTGGATGGCAATGCGAACATCTATGCGTGGAGTTTCTCCGACGGCAACCTCAGTTCCAGTGTCAGCGGCGGAAGCCTATTCAGCGTGACGTTGGCGGGTACCCCATCGACGATCTATCACTTCGTGCCGTCGACCGGCACCTCGCCCGTGGAAGTGTTCATCGGCCCGGACGGCAACTTCTATGGCCTCGCGAATGCTGGCAGTACGTTCAACGCCGGTGTGATCTTCAAGCTCACCCCCGATGGCCAGGAAAGCGTGATCTATACGTTTATTGGCACGCCGCCCACGGGATTGGTCCTGGGAGCTGACGGCAACTTCTATGGCATCGGTCCGGCTGGCGGCTTCATCTCCATCGGCAATGGTCAGTTCCAACAACTGCCGGATGTGATCTTCAAGGTCACACCCGCGGGCGCCTTTTCCGTCGTACATGCCTTTGACGCGCTCGACCCCAATCGCCGGAACAACGATGGTTCCGCGCCCAATAGCCTCATCCCCGCGGCTGACGGCAATTTCTACGGATCCACCGTGCTCGGTGGCAACACGGGTGGTGGCACGGTTTTCCGCATGACGCCAGGCGGTCAATTCGCTGTGTTGCACACATTCGACAACCTATTTGTCGGCGGCGGTTATCAGGCTCGTTCGCTACAGATGGGCAACGATGGCTACCTCTATGGTGTGACCTTCGGCGGCGGCACAAACGGCGGCGGCACGGCATTTCGTTTGTCCACGGCTGGCGTCTATACGACCTTGCACGACTTCAACAGCGAATGGGCCCGAACGCCGACCAGCCTGATCGCCGGCCCACAGGCGCGTACGTTCTACGGGACGACAATGCTTGGCGGTCAGCAAAATGCCGGCACCGTGTTCAAGATGGTGCTGGCGGCGAAAAAGAACGATCTGGCAGGCACGGGCAATGCGAACATCCTTGCCTATGGCGCGGGAGCATTGACCAACGGCCTGCCGGCGAGCGATGGCTCAGTGCAGGTGACAGGCACATCCGTGGCGGCGGGTTATTACCCCGCGACCACCGGCGACTTCAACGGCGACGGCGTTGCCGACATCCTCTGGACTAGTCCCAATAACGATCTCTACATCTGGAACGGCCGAGCCGGTGGCGGTTTCTCGCCCTACTATGTAGGTACGTATCCGGCGGGCTGGAGCGTGGTTGGTGCCGGCGACGTGGATGGCGATGGCGAGGAAGACATTTTCTGGATCAATGCTTCCACGCATCAATTTGCCTATTGGCTGATGAGCAACGACACGCGCATCGGCTCGCACACGGTATCGTATACGGCGGGCTACTATCCCGTGGCCATCGGCGACTTCGATGGCGACGGCAAGACCGACGTACTGTGGACGAGTGCCAATCACGACCTGTGGCTATGGTCGAGTACCGGCAGTGGATTCAATTCCCGCTACATCGCGACCTATCCGGCAAACTGGAAAATCTCCGCCGTTGCCGACATTGACGGCGACGGGGTGGACGACCTTGTCTGGAGCACCACCGATGGATCCCAGTGGGGCTACTGGCTGCTGCATCCGAATGCGAGCCCCACGGTGGTGCCGATGGCGGTACCTGCCGCCGTGACGGGATACTCCCTCGCGGCCGCGGCGGACTACAACGGCGATGGGCGAGCGGACATCCTCTGGCAGCATGGCACGCAGCTCGCGATGTCAAAGAACGCCGGCAACTGCGGCAATGCGGCGGGTTGCACGTGGATAACCTCAAGCGTGCCGATGACTGTGCCGGCGGGTCAGATGCTCCTGAACACGGGTGTCGCGCACCCATAAGCGTTCATTGCAACGCCTCACCCTACGAAATAGCGGACCCGCACGTAGGGTGTGTTCTGGCGAAGTAGCCAATTCTTGCGATCAAAAACATAGGGTCAAAAACTGGGGGGCAGAGTGGATTTTCCCTCTGCTTCTTGCTTCCGTGAGGGACTGCTGAAGTGCACCGTGACCCCGCTTTCGCCTGTTTTGGCCACTATGCCATCGGATAGTGTCAATGTTTGCTCCCGACCCAGAGCGGACCTCGGGTAGGAGCCATGTTGAAGGGTATCCTGGACGGTGAGCGACCCACTGTCGTCTTCCGTCAACTCATCTCCGCAGACCCGTCTATCGGGAACGTCTGACTTGGAGAGCTGCTTTGGAAGGAATTTCCAGGGCTGTCGGGTGAAGCCATGCAATTGACCAGGCACTGGCGCGGTCCGGGCAAGACGCAGGGGCTGTCTGACGAAGATTTCGACGCGCTGCTTCGTCAGCTGCTCGTCGAAGCTGGATCTGATGCGATCCTTTTCTGAGCAGCGGTGCGGCAAAGCCTTCGTCGAGATCCGATGGCGCAGTGAAGTCCGGCGATGAAGCGGGCGCGCCCGCTCCATCGCCGGAGGCCCTTATGGCGTGTTAGGAACGTTGTTCTTGAAGAAGATCGCGCCCGCTTTGGGTGGGGCGAGCGTGCTTGGCGTGAATGAGCAGCCGATGTCAGGGCAATTGACGTTGTGGTCGTTCGTCCAAAGGGTCAGCTGGCTGCCATTGCTCCACACCAAGTCGGCGCGACCGTCGCCGTTGTAGTCGCCAACGGCGACAATGCTCCAGTCCGTGCCATTGGTGTTGGCCACCGAAGTGGTGAAAAAGCGCGTGATACCGGACATCAGCCAGTAGCCCCAGCGGGTGTTGTCGGTCTTCATCAAGACCAGGTCGGTCTTGCCATCGCCGTCCAGGTCCGCGGCGCCCACAACCTTCCAGCCGGCAGGAAAGGCTCCCGCATAGGTCGAGGTAAAGCGCGTGCTGCCCGTAGTGCCGTTGCTGGACCACAGGTACAGGTCGTTCTTGGCGCTGCTCCACATCACGTCGAGCTTGCCATCACCGTCGAAGTCGCCTTCCGCGATGGGGTAGTAGCCCGGCGTATACGACGTGATGAACGTGCTCTTGATGGTCGTGCCGTCCAGGAGCCAGTAACCGAATTGATGCGTGCTGTCGTTGATCCAGTAGAGATCGACCTTGCCATCGCCGTCGATGTCGCCCGCGCCAGTCACCCTCCAGCCGGCAGGATAGGTTCCCATGGAAACCGACGTGAAGCCGTTGCCGCCGTCTTTGCCGCCCAGCCACAGGTACAGGTCGTTGTTGGCGCTGGTCCAGAGGATGTCTTGAAAACCATCGCCGTTGAAGTCTGCCACCGCCACCGGGTAATACCCGCTGGCCACCGCCATCGACACTTGCTGCGCGCCCAGCATGTTAACGAGACGAGCGTCGAGCGTGCTGCCGCTCAGCATCACGATGTCGTTCGGCGCCATGTACGGATAGCGGAAGACCGTGCCGGCCCCATTGGCGCCGCCAACCGCGGCCGTGCCATAGAGGTTGTTGTCTGAGCCCAGCACGAGCGCGCGTGGATACTGACCGTCCGACTGCCCCGATGCACTGAAGCTGTAGAGGAATTGGAACGACGAGCCATCCGGCGCCATCTTGAAGATCGTACCCCCTTGACCGCTCCCGCCCGAACCGGTCGTACCGTACAGATCGCCGTCCTTGCCCAGCACCAGCGGGCCGTTGGGTCCCCAGCCCGGCTGCTTGGCCAACGCACCCGCACCGAAATCATGCAGCGCAGTGAACGTCGTGGTGACCGGATCGAAGCTGTAGATCAGGCCCGCACCGTAGGTGCCACCCGCGCAGAAGACACCATAGAGCTTGCCGTCGGTACCCGCCGTCATGGTGCCATCAGCATTCGTGAGGTTGGTGGAACCACATCCGTTGCCTGCACTCATCGCCGGAAGCGACAGGACCTGCGAGATGCCGCCACCTGGAGTGACGCGATAGATAACGCCCGAGTTGTTGTCACCACCGCCGGACGTCGTACCGTACAAATTGCCGTCGCTGCCGGCGACCAGCGACCCACTGGGCGAGACACCCGAGACCGCGCTGGACGTACCGAATGTATAGAGCAACGTGAATGCGCCCGCGGGGCTGATCGCGTAGAGCGTGCCTTGGCCCATCGAGCCACCGGAGAACGTGACGCCGTAAAGCGTGCCATCGGCGACCTGCGTCAGGTTCGTCATCGGGATGGCGCCGTCACTGTTGAACATGGTCTGGCCGTTCCATGTCTCGTCGGCGAAGGTATACACAGTGGCGAACTGGCCGGTGGTGGTGAGGCTGTAGACGGCACCGGCCGGCACCGTAGCGTTTGATGTGGTGACCAGTGTGCCGTAGAGCTGGCCGTTGCTCGCCTGCATCAGGCCGCCGAATGGCTGCTGTTGCGCGGCAGGATTGAAATCATAGAGGTCCGTGTAGACGCCCGCATGAGAAAGGCGGAATACGCCGCCAGAGGGCGTGCTGTTGCGGGAGAATGCCGCGCCATATAGATAGCCGTCATTGCCCTGCAGCAGGTATCCCGTCGGTCCCCGTAGGCCTGTTCCGCCCGGCAGGCTCACCAACACGGTGGGAGCCGTCGTGGTTGCGCCAGCGGATAACGACAGGACGCCTCCCAGCGCTGCAATTATCCACGCGGCGATGCGCTTGTTACGCAAGGCGCGCGGGCTGACCGATTTGCACTGATGCATCCGTTCCATGTTTTCCCCAGTGTCAATGATGTGAAGGTGCGGCATGGCCGCTCAGACAAGCGCGTATCGGCGACGCAAGGCAAGGACGATCTGCTTCCACCCGCGAGGGATCGACGGATGCCCCATCCGTGACCTCGCAGGCAGATCGCCGAGCAAGTGGCTGTGTCCCTTCGCTAGCTTGAATCGCACAGGGAAAATCGGCTCGCAACAAATTGCGAACGCCTGCACTGCAGTAAGTCGACTTCCCCCCGCGGGAAATCGTGTCATGCCGCAAGCTGCCGTCGCAAGTGTCGCCGATGGCAGGGGTACGCCGAGGGCTTGCATCAGCCGCGCCCATGGCATGACAACATGGACGTCTATTTAATGGGTGTGTCCAGGCATTTGTAGTCTTGGGAATACTTAGACGATCTTTCAGTTTGAGATTCGGGAAGCGGCGGCAAGAAGGCTATGCATGCTGCCGTATTTCCCGGCTGGCTGGACTGCTCTGATGCGTTGATCAACGCCGAAGCCACACCGGGGGCTATCGCGGTCGGGATGCCTTGCTCGCCGGCGAACCATCTACGATAGAGGTCCGGCGCCAAGGTCCGCTTCCGACTGCGGTTTCAGCCGATCGATGCAACACTCCTGCCGCTCGCGCAGTCTTCAGTGTGTTGCATCGACCGGCTGAATCCGCAACCCGAAGCAGACATAATCACGCACATGACTAAGGTCCTTGCCGCTATTGCGCTCTTTGGGTTCGTTGCCGCCTGGTGTACGGCGGTCGTAGCCTGGTTTTCCGCCATCGTTTTTGCGGTGAAAGCCGTGCGCCGAACGCAAGCTGGAGTTCGGCTTTGGGGGCGAGAGACGCTGTGGAATCCAGCAAACGCCCTTCTCAATCCTCAGTTACTGACGGCCGAGGGATTGGCTTATCGCCGGAAATGCTTCATCGCCATTGGGGTATTTGTCGCGTGTATTGGCGTTCCGCTATTGGTGGCGGCAATCACAGGTAACCTGAAGTGATCGAACGTCCGCTCCCGACCCGGAGCAGACTTTGTCGAGATACCAAGTCAGGGGCGTATGCGTTCATTGCTTTGACAGGATTGCTCTTGGTCAGCGGGGTTGCCGCAGCTTCACCATGCGACTTGGTCTTGCATCTTGTAAGCGTCTCAATGCCGCTCCTGCACCGCCAGGCGCACGGTCCGTACAGGAGCTTCGCGGGTCATGCAGCGCTCGAGCAGTTCGCTAAGGATCTACAGGCCCAATCCCCTGAGAAGGACTTTCAGCGATTTGCCGCATCCCCCTATAGTTATACGTTTGTCGCCAGAGGAAGCCCTGACTCCTATACCTTCTACTTTGGGCTCAAGCCCTTTCACGGGCGACCGGTAATTGATGAAGGTACGGCCTGCAAAGTGGACAAAGCTGACATGAAAGTCGTGAGGGTTGCGCCTTATTGAAAGGCCCGCTTACTACCCGAAACCGACATCGTCATGTCGTCGGTAGACATGCTTTCAGGTCGTTTTTAGAGCCACGCGCGAACGGCGGCAGCTTGGGTCTACAGGGGGATAATACGCATCGCCCGGGTGCGCGCCTGTCGGATCGCGAGGGGCTTGCCCGTAGAAAAGGCCTTTTGGCTATCGCCCAACGCCACAACGCCGCGCGGTACCCATGTATTTGGATGTCCGTTTCGTGGGCCATGGGCCGAAACGCGCTTTGTGGCGTGCCGTTGATTGTCGTCACCCGACCCATCGGCGCCTTGCTGACCAGGCCATGCGGCCGGTGGCGTACTCGTTGGGCAAGGGAATAGGCCGCCCACGGGTGGCGAGGTTCGACGAGGGCACGATGGTCATGCATTCGGAGGTGCGCTGGTTGCCTTCGGGGCCGAAACCCTTTGGGTTGGCTCGACCGTACTTGCGCCCTTAGTGGCGCGTCGTCATTATTTGTGTCGCATTGACTGGCGCCGCATGGCGGCGCACAAGAACGTCAACTCAAGGGGATGAGGGATGAGCACAACTGGAATGACGCCGAGCTCGGCGTGTCGTCGTCGTGCGCGCGCATTGGCCACGGGTGGCGTGGTGCTGGGATTGGCTCTCGCAGGCGTGCCGGAGAGGGCGATGGCCGCAGCCTCACGCGTGACCGTACTCACCAATCTGCCGGGCGCCATGTATGCGCGCAGCGGCCCGCTCGCCCAGCCCACGGGCCTGGTCTTGCGCCAGGACGGCCTGCTGGTCGGTACGGCATCCAGCGGCGGCACTGCCGGCAATGGTGGCCTCTTCACCGTGGCGGCGAATGGAACCTATGCGGAGATGATGTCGCTCCCGAGCAGCCTCGGCCCGCTCGAGGACGTCAACCAGACGTCGAGCATCATGTCAGCGCCCACCTTGCTGCTGGATGGCAGCGCCAATATTTATGCCTGGACCTTCGCCGACGGCTCCGGCGGTGTCGACTACTCGGGTGGAAGCCTGTTCAAGGTATCGCTGGCGGGCAGCGTATCGACGCTTTACCACTTCGTGCCGGCGACAGGCACAACGCCAGCGGAAGTGTTCCAGGGCCCGGACGGCGCCTTTTACGGGCTGGCCGTTGCCGGTGTCGATTTCAACGATAACGTTATCTTCAAGCTCACGCCCGACGGCCAGGAGAGCGTGCTCTACCGTTTCCCCAATGCGCCGCCCACCGGCCTGGTCATGGGCGGCGACGGCAATTTGTACGGCGTCCGTCCCGCCGGCAACCAGACCGTGGGCGGGCAGACGGTGTCGCTGCCCGACGTTGTCTTCGAGGTCACGCCCGCCGGTGTTTTCTCAGTGCTGCATGCTTTTGCTGCACCGGACGCCAATGGTCACAACGCCGATGGTGTGATGCCCAACGATCTGATCCTTGCGGCGGATGGCAATTTCTACGGTTCGACGATCCTTGGCGGCAGCACCGGCGGTGGCGTCGTCTTCCGTCTGACACAGGGCGGCCAGTTCACCGTGCTGCACACATTTGACTTCCTGCCTGGCTACAGCGACGCCTCAAATGGTGGCTACCAGACGCGCTCGCTGCAGATGGGCCTCGACGGCAACCTCTACGGCGTCACCTATTGGGGCGGTGCGAACGGCTGGGGTTCGGCGTTTCGGTTGACGACATCTGGCATCTACTCCACCGTGCACAGCTTCGACCGCAGTACCGCCGCCAAACCCACCAGCCTGGTGCCGGGACCGTTTCCGCGCACGTTCTACGGCACGACGGACATTGGTGGTCCACAAGATGGCGGCACGGTCTTCCAGATGGCGCTGTCGACGAAGAACGACCTGGGAGGCACGGGTTATTCGAAGATCATTGCCTCTGCACCGGGGTCATTGGCCGTCGGTGGGTTGACTGCCACGGGTCTCGTGCAGACGACGAACAAATCTGTCGCGGCGGGTTATTACCCGGTGGCCACGGGCGACTTCGACGGTGACGGCTCGCAGGACGTGCTGTGGACCAGTGCCAACAACGATCTCTATATCTGGTATGCGCACGCCGACGGCACGTTTACCTCGGCCTATGTCGGCACCTATCCGGCCGGATGGCGCGTGGTGGGTGCCGGTGACATTGACGGTGACGGCCAGGACGACATCCTCTGGATCAATTCTTCCACGCATCAGTTCGCCTACTGGCTGATGAAGGGCGCCACGCGTGTGGGCTCGCACACGACGTCCTACGCGGCGGGCTATTACCCGGTGGCGTTCGGTGATTTCGACGGTGATGGCAAAGTCGACGTGTTGTGGTCGAGTGCCAATCGTGACCTTTGGTTATGGTCGAGCACGGGCAGTGGGTTTGCTTCGCGATACATCACGACCTATCCGGCAAACTGGACCATTTCGGCGGTGGCTGATCTCAATGGCGATGGCGTGGACGACCTCGTCTGGACCAATACCAACGGAACGCAATGGGGCTATTGGCTCATGCATCCCAATGCAAGTCCCGGCGTGGTGTCGCTGCAGGTACCTGGTTCGCTTGCTGGATACACCGTGGTCGCGGCGGGCGACTACAACGGGACCGGCGTAGCAGACGTGATCTGGCGGAAAGGCTCGCAGTTCGTCGAGTGGAACAACCTGGGCAACTGCGCCAATAACGGCGCGTGCCCGTCGCAGACCACGACCATGCAATTGACGCTGCCGGCCGGATCGACGCTTCTCAACACGGGCATTCCGAGCCAGTAACGCCTCTAACGCAGACACCACGATCGATACTTGTCTGAGCATTGAGACGCTCCCCTCCATCGAGGACATCAACAGCGACTGGCGGCTCTCAGTTCTGCCAGTCGTGCCCGAAGCCTTCCAGTCCTTATCGCTGGAACAGGGCTGTGGTCAAGATGAGACCAGGTAATCCGCAAAGGTACGCTTGCGCAGTCTTCAGTGTGTTGCATCGACCGGCTGAATCCCCAACCCGTAGCGGGCAAGGCGAGCGCGAAATCCTGGCGGCAGCCAAGGCGTGACCGGAGCTTGGCAGAGGAGGTCAATCCACCGTGTAGAGCCGCAGCGGCTGTTGTCACCTCCTTGAGGCGAAATATCTTGCGGTCATTTTCGGGGGTTGGACGTCTATTTGCCTGTAGACTACGGACGGCCATTTTGTCGGAGCGCGCGTTCCGGCGGCCTAAAAGGGGGGGGCTTATGACTGACGTATCGGGTCGGTTCGGCGGACACCTGTTGATTTGTCTACTCTGCGTAACACTGAGCACTATCGTGCATGCCAGCGGCGCAACGCCACCGAAAGCGTCATTTATTCCTAGTCCCGGGTCTAACCCGATAATTCAGGTAGGGCTTCAGGTCAGCACGCCTATTCCAGGCAGTACTCACGTGCCGGGTGATTTCAATGGCGACGGAACCTCGGACATCCTCTGGTACAACGCATCACTGAGCCAGATTGGCTATTGGACGATGACTGCGACAACAGTCGGCGTTCCGACTACGGGCGGGGGCGTTACGCGCACCGGTTTGCACTCGTACAACGTGACGCCGGGCTATCAGGTCAGCGCCGTTGGAGATTTCAATGACGATGGCTATGCCGACCTGGTCTTCACCAGCGCCAATAACGACGTCTGGTTGTGGACGAATGACCAGCATGCTGGCTTTACCTCGACCAAGATCGGGACGTATCCGGCGGGGTGGGCGCTTGTGGGTGCGGGGGACATCGACGGCGATGGTTATGACGATCTGTTGTGGATCAATCAGGGCACGTGCCAATTTGCCTATTGGACCATGCGCGGTGCGGTTCGCACGGGCTACAAGATCATCAACATCGCCTGCGGCTACATCCCCATTGCCATCGGTTACTTCACGCCGACGAACAGGCTCAGCATTGTCTGGACGAGCCTCCAAAATGACCTTTACATCTGGGACAGTACGCCTACGGGTTTCAACGCCTACGACCTAACCGGCTATATCAATGGTCCCTTGTCCAACTTCGCCGTTAGTTGGGCTTTTGGCGGCGGCTACATGGGAAACGGCATCGGCATTGAAACCTATCAGCAAAATGCGGTCGGCTCGCCGAATCCCGTGGGCCAAGGCTACCTATTTTCGCGATCGTTCGACGCGCAGGGCAACCAGACTGCAATGACGAAGGTCCAGAGTTGGAGTGGCAATACGGGGGGCGGCGTCGGTTCCGGTGGCTACATCATCGAAGGCAACGGCATCAATGCCACCGGCCTCTATCTCTGGAATCCAACGACGGCAAGTACCTATACGATAAGTACCTACGGTCTTCCCGCGTCCAACGCTACATCGTCTGGCGACGCTCCAGATCCGGTGGTTGCAGCAGGTTCCGGCGATGCATGGAGCTACCCCACTGGCTGGACCATCGTGGGTACTCCCGGGTGGTTTTGCCTATCTTGCTCGCAGCCGTAATAAGCAGGAGACCGGAAGCCATCCAATCGAGCCGTCTTTCGCGTTGGATGGCTTTCTGAAGAGCGAATGGTCTGCTCCCGACCCTAGGCCGACACCTGAAAAGCAGCTTCTCGCGACCTAATTAGAAGATGAGGCGGAAAAGGAGTGGTGAGTCATGTTGATCCCAGCTAATTACTTGGCCTTGGCGTTGACCATCCTCGCCTTTTTCCAGTCCTTACGTTTACCGGGGTGGTTTGACCGATGGAGAGACGGCATAGGCTTGGGCCTGCTCTTTCTATCGAGTGTCGCGATATTGGCGCTCGTTTCTCCGCGAATACGCCGCGCCGCCCTAGAAAAATCTGGACGCTGGATGTTCTACCCCAGCTTCCTATTCATCGTTTTCTACGCCGTTTGGAGCTCCTCCCTGATCTTCTTCCCGATCAGTGAGTAGGGTAAGGTCCGCTTCCGACCCGAAGCAGACCTAATCGGGATCTCACTGCGAGGGGTACTTTGCACATGGTTCAAAGGGCCATGCACACATACTCTGTACAACTCAGGATTAGCGGGGCGGAACTCTGTCCCGATGAAATCACCGATCAGATCGGTCTTGAGCCTAACCAGGTGAGACGAAAGGGGCAGCCGAGAAGCACAAAAGAGTTATGGCCCGAATCGATGTGGTCCTACGATGGCTCTTCTGACGGCCAGGTAAGGGAGTGGAGCAACCTAGAGGAAGGACTGTCATCGGTCATGGATGCCCTTTGGCCCAAACGCGCGTCAATCGGAGCATATTCACGCCACTTCCATGTTATTTGGTGGTGTGGCCACTTCCAGTCCAGTTTTGACGGCGGCCCGACCTTATCTGTTGCGCTACTAGAGAGGCTGGGTGAATTTGGCGTTCCTCTATATCTCGACAACTATTTTTCGGATGCGGACGAAACCGAATAGCGTGTCAACACGAGGTCCGCTCCCGACCCGGAGCGGACACTTTCCCTTGCTGCAAAAAAAAAGCCGCCCATTCTTATGCGGTTATCGTCGGCCATCTATCGCGCATCCAGGGAAATGGTGTCCGTCGGCTGGTCCGTTGGAGGATGATGCGCTATGGCATGGCCCGGCAGACAGCCGCGTGCGAGTGCCTCTACGCGCGCTATTGGCTCTTCAAGTTGCAAAGGGCTGGCGTCTGAGAAAGGATGTACATCACTTGCGCAAGCACCACGGCGTCAAGTTGATTGCCAATGGTTGCTCCGCCTCACGCGGAGTCATCCGTCAAAGAATCAGGGGAAATTCATGAAGTTCACCGGCATTAGCCTCGCGCTAGGCGTCTTTGCGCTTGCTGGTTGCTCCACCAGTCGATCTTTCGTGCCCTATGGGGTTAATTTGTCCACCACCGCACACGTGGTATCTGAGTTTGACCTTCAGTCGGCAAGTAGTGACGGAAGACGATTCTATGTGAGAGGCGTCGACGGCAAGCACACGACGGACCGCGTTGTGCAGGCGCCGACTGACGTCTATCTATTGCCCGGCAAACACGCGATCGACCTTGAATACCAACACGCTGGCATGTCTGCTGAGTCGCACCTATTCGTAACCGTCAAAGCTGGTGCGGAGTACGTGGTGCATCACGAGGTGCTGGGCTATAGCGTCAAGGTCTGGATTACTGAAGGTGAGGCGGGGCCAACTGTCAGCGAGAAACGCTCTTAATTCATCCAACTGGCGCGCGCTCTGCGGCCTCGCGCGAAATTTATATGGAGACTCTATGAAGAGCTATGCAATCGCGTCTGTTATCACATCCGTTTTTCTGCTCGCAGGTTGCGGCGTGGGAAAGCCGTTTGTCCAGCCGGGTATTAATACCAATGATTCCGCACATGTTGTGACAGATTCAGACCATTCAAGCCAAGTTGCGGGATGGGACCAGCGCATCTACATCTGGGCGATCGATGGTAAAGACACACATGCAGGCGTTGGACTCAGGCCCGAAGAGGCCTACCTCAGCGAAGGCCCACATAAGCTCGAAATTATCTACATGTTCATGGGTGCAAGTGCGAAGGGCCGGTTGACGCTAGTTGCTCAGCGCGGCCACGATTACGTGATTCACCGGCAACAGGATAACGGCCGTATGCGATTCTGGATTACCGATGGCTGGTCGGGTCCGGTTGTGGGCGGAATCGCGGACTGATGCTTCTTGGAGAAATCCTGTTTCAATGAGAGCGCGTCTTTGTTGAGCGCACCACCACCGTGTCGACATGAGGGCGACGTCCGCTTCCGACCCGGAGCAGACATTAGCTAGGATGCGCTGATGGGCCAGGCAGGGGGGCTTATGGCTACGGAATCGGAGATACGCGAGGACATCTCGTTGTGGGTGCGCACAGTTCACAGAGAGGGAGCGCAGGCTGTACGTGCCCATCATGAAGGCACTGTCCTGGTCCTTACGAAGATTGGCGTGGATGGCCCATCGAGCACAAGGCAAAATCGTGACTACTAACACCAACGCCTCCAGAAACGAGTCAGTGGCAAGTGGCGATAGACGAGTGCTGTGGCCGCTGCCTGTCATTTTATGCATTTCCCTCTTTTTTGCCGTGCTCGGGGGAGGGATTTTCTGGTCGGAGAGTGACGTGCAGCTTTGGTTGGCACATCGGGCGATGGCCTACATTCCCTCGGCTGCCTGCATAGCAGCGTCGTCTCCTTCGCCTGCACGGTTTGCCTTTGTATATGGGGTGCAGTGGTTAGCTGTTATTCCGTATTTGTACTACTGGTTTATCGTGGTTCCACCATGGGCCAAAGGCGTTCGAGACGCCTCACGAGCAAAGGCTGCGAGTTTGAGCACAAAGCAGAGGATGACTTTTCTCCTTGGCGTCGTATTGCTTGCTCTCTATATGTTGGGCAATCTTGGATTGATAGGGTTTCCAACGTTCTTCAATGGACACTTTGCATGCGCCGGCGAGAGGTCTCCGGCAATCCTTGCGAGTATCCATGATCACTGGCTGGCATTGGCTATTTATGGTGCTTTGGCGGTTTTTTGTGAGTGCACTGTTGCCTGGATGTTCGTTCTCTCCTTGGTGAACTTTCGTGTCTACCTATTCGGAGACAGTCTTCCTGACTGAGGTTTAAGAAGCCCGATCAACGCTTATAGCCAGAACGGGCTCAGGTTGCGATGCGCGAAATGTGCGCACTCAGATGTGCGCGCGGTGGACACCACATCAAAGCGATTATGACGAGGACCCCGCGCAGGACCTCCGGGTCACTAAGACTGGCGTTACCGAACCATGTTGAAAAGGAACGTCCGCTTCCGACCCGGAACGGACCTTCCAAAATACCGCAAAGGATGCCCATGAGGCCCGATGAGTCGTACACGGAATTTCGGCGGTTCTTGAAAGGACGTGGCCAAACACTGAAGTCACTCAGTGTTCCAGACGGCCTTGAAGCCGCCTTAGAGTTCTATAGATCGTTCCGGGTCGACGACGCTTCGCACGACGGCGATGGCTTCGCCTATAGCTGCTCGATGCCCTTTAGAGAACGAGGGACCCGCTTCGAACTCGCATTCTTCCGACTGTTCAAATCAGCGAATGGCTCTTTCGAGCCGTCGCGACTGAGGCTGTCTCTATGCTTCAATTGGCTCGATGTGGTTCGTTGGCTTGGTCGTCCTGATTCAGGCCTTCCGCAGTCCAACCATTACGCTTGGGAGCTGCCCGACCTTGGCCGGCTACGAGAGGTTCTGGAGCATGACGCTACCTATCAGGCGATCATTGATCGGTCGCCGAAGACGGTCGAGCTTCGGTTCGAACCCCTTTGGGGTGTCTATGGGTGAGATGTCTACTCCCGACCCGGAGCGGACCTAGTGCCAAAAAGTAAATTGCAGTCGCCCCCTTCGGGACAGTGGAATGCCAAAGTTCACCTGGGACGATATCGTTTGCGTCGCTGCCAACTCCCGGACGCAGCTTCGTTCGCCCAAGCAAGCCTGGATAGTTGGCGTATTTGAAGGGGAAAAAAGACCAGGCAGCTACTTTGAGCGGTTTCCGCCGGGCGTCATTTACAGCGTTGAGTTTGAGGATGGATCGTCCACGGAAATCCACGAAGATGACCTGGAGCTGTGGCCGGAATAATCCTTATTTGACCGTGTCGATACTCAGCGCAAACCGTCCGCTTGCGACCCCAAGCGGACTCTCACCAAACCGGCCAAAAGGCCACCGGCCGTTGGGGTCCGGGCATCAACGAAGGGAGGAAGTGCTTGATCTCCGAAGCGATCGACTACCTATATTTGAGAATGGCTCGCATAGGGAGGAATGGCGACGCAAGCTCACGCGCGACATTTGCAGCGGTGCTGTTGGCGCTTTGGGTCTCTGTAACTGCCTTCACTCTGTGCAACGTAGTGGCATTTTGGGTCTTCGATTACGACCTAGCAGAGCTCTATCGGCCGTGGGTTGACGAACTCGTCGCGAACCCGGGATTGAGGCCGCGGGCCGGCGGGTTGGCCCTTCTGATCACCTTCTTTCCGGTGCCGCTAGTCTGGGCTATGGGGGTTAAGAAAAGGTGCATCGCTAGAGTCGGGGCCCCTGGTGGCCCGAAAGACTACGCAATATCCGCGGTGTCATTTTTAGTGCTCTATATGGCGGGTGCACTGAACTTCGATAGACGCCTGTCGATCGTCGCTCTATCGATATATCTGATCTCTTTTACCATCGTGGTTTGGGCGAGCGAGCATAGCCGACGATCCCAGAAGGGCAGCACCTCGAGTTGAAGTCCGGGTTTCCGAACACGCTGAGAATATTAGGCCGCAAAGGTCTGCTTCCGACCCTGAGCGGACATCAGCCTTTCCAGTAGGATGCCCGAACCTCAGGTCTTTGGCGGGGGAGTCATGCAGTGGGGAGCGTGGTTCGGATTCGGATTCGCAATTCCGCCTTTTATTGGATTTGGCGTCCCTCTCTATAAGGTGCTCAACCAGGTCAGAGCCAAAGATTCCGCGGTCCAGAGGTGGCGGTCACTCGCGCGGCTTGGCGCCGGCGTTCTAGTCATAGTAAATATCTGCGGTCATTTCGGATTGGGACACTCGAGCCTCACCGAGTCGGCATTTTTCGCAGCCTCCCTATTGCCCGTCGCCTGGGCCTTCTTCCTTATCAGAAGGGGCGTTGGGACATATTGCGTATGAGGGAATGGCCGCCTCTGTCTCGAAAAGGACTTTCTGTCTGTATGTAACATCCGATTTCGGATGACAATCTTGGGTCCGAGACAGGGATACTGTGTCCTGTCTGGGGCAATTTGCGGTTTCCCATATAGGGGGTATGGTGAAAAAGGTCTTCTACGGATTTGCGTTGGCGTCCTTATTGACGGCGGGTACCGCCGAGGCGGACGTCGTGGTTGCCGCGCGCACGGGAAATGACGGCTATGTCTTCGCGAGCACACCGAAGGGCGATGCCGCTGCAACCATCTCTGTCCGTTCTGCTCAAGACGGTTCGACCTATGACCTCTCATATCTCGTAGGGTCAAAAACACCAAGTGAAGGAAGGTGGCTTCCTGAGGGCGATTATCAGATCGTCAAGTGGAATGGCCTAGATTTCGGCGCATACGCACCGTTTCACGTCGAATCCGGAAAAGTCACCAATCTGGGTAGTCTCGTGCCCGTAGATGTCGGGGAAGACAAGTTCGTGGTTCTGCCGCTGAAGCTCAGAGAGGACGAAGATGCGTTGTCCCTCGTTCTGCGAGCTCTGCAGCCCTCCTTATCAAGCTCTGAAGTGATTGCTTGGAGTCCGTCGGGCGTCCCGTCGCCGCTAAAATATCCGGACCCACCGCACCCTTCTAGCCCTAATCTTGGGGCGCTTGCGAATCTGATCTTAGATTACGTCGCTAAGGTGAACAGGCCATCCCTTCAGCAGCAGCTCTTGAAGTCACCTGATGCTGCGACGCTCTTCGCAATCGCCAAATCGGCGAGCCCGCCACTGACGCACATTGGCGTTGTTGATGAGCAAGGCAATCTCTACTACGGCGCCGACTACGGGCAGGTGCGAGTCAGAGACCCCCATGGCAGCTGGGGGGCGTTGGATACGGGAGCGTTACAGACGGTGACGGCGCTCACCCGACGAGACGGATCGCTCATTGCTGGATTCGAAGATGGAACGATTCGTCGGAGCAATGACAACGGTACATCGTGGCAGCTTGTTGCATCACTTGACTGTGCCGATACGGTCGTGGACATAAGCTGGAGCGGGAATCGGTGGCTCGCCACCACTGCGGGTGTGTATTTGGACAGCAACAAGCTCGCTCGCGTCAATCGCTTCTGCGTTTATGCTTCGAGTGATGACGATATAACTAAGCTCACCAAGATCAAGGTTGTAGACCCCGCGTCCAACCTGCTCCTCGCACCCGTCCACGCACAAGTGGTATCAGGCGGTTACTACATAAATATGTCGCCCGATCTCATGCGGCTCGACTTCGCAACGATGAGTTGGTCGCGCGTATCGCTATCCGGACCCGTCGAGGGGTTTGCAGTCTCAAAGGATGGCAAGGTCGTCAGTGCTTATCATCCGGCTGGCATGTTCTCCAAGCTCTATGTCTCAGACGATATGGGGGCGACGTGGAAAGAATATAAAAGGCCCCCGTACATCATTCAGGACGTGCAATTTCTCAGTTCCGGTGATGGGTTTGCTGTACGAAAGAAGCTGAAGTTCGCTACAGCCGCGCTCGAATTGTACAAGTTCAATTCGGCCCGATCGGACTGGACGTTTGACCAGGAGTTGCCTGACGAATGTTCAAGCCTGCTTGATGATGCTGAGAAAGTTCCGCGATTTTGCATCACACGCAGCGGTAGCATCATTGCGCTTGGCGACGGCAAGTTGGACGTCGAGTTTGTTAGAAATTAGTCGGTCGAGAGGCCTATTGGCTATGGCTCGATGGACGGGAAGTCAGGGCGAATATTCGGTGTTGTGGCGTCCGCTTGCGACCCAAAGCGGACACCAAGAGGCAGGAAATCTTCAGTCACCGGATGAACATGGAGGTAAAGCTATGCGATCAGTGGTGCTCGTGACACTAGGGTTCCTGGCGTTGGCGGTCCAGGGATGCGTAGGGTCCTTGTCTATATTCGGCAAGGATCAGCGGCAGTCGCTCGAGTCGACTCCGCTGTTCACCAAAGAAGGTACTCCCCAGTTCATTGTGTACGTGGCTTGCAGGAGCGAGGATGAAAGCTGCTCGACAGTACACAAGATCTTCTCGGAGTGGACGGGTGAGCGACGCATTCGACTTCATCTGGTCGACGAAGATGATGCCGTGTTCACGGGACGCCCTCGCTCCTCGGACAAAGCCATTGATAAGCCATATCGCTTGGCCTTACAGATCAAACCGCTGGTTGTTCCAAGCTTCTCTCAGTTCAGAGGGGGTATGTATGCGACCGGCAATTACGATAGGCCAAGGGTCGGTTATAGGGCAGATGTGTATGTCGTCGATGCAGCCACCAGCACTGTGATTCAAAAGCTTCCCATCCACCAGGAAGTGACTACTAATCCTGACGACAAGGCGAATCCCTATATCGAGGCGGAAATGGTGAGGCTTATTGCTTCTCTTGACCCGACGTACCCCTTTCCGAAAAGCAAGTGAGCACAAGACGTGTCTCACTGCGTCGTGCTGGTGGAACGCCAGCTTCTGGCCTGCTTGAATACGTATGCCGGCCATCACAGAGCGCCACGGCGATCTTGGCCCCGGCGGTCAGTGCATCTGGCATAAAGACCTCGATGCTTCCAAGAGGGTCCGCTTTCGACCCAAAGCGGACGTGCTGATCTGATCCATATGGGATAGAGAGCGATGAAGAAATGGTCACCCGCCTTGATGCTCGTTCTGGTCAGCAGCCTGTGCCATGGGGAAACTTTTTGTGGCACGGCGCCGTATGTGCCCTTCGACCAGGTCGTGCAAGACAAAGCCCTGATGATTGGCCGGCGCGTCCGGACTCATGTGGTCGTTACGACTGACGCCAAGGAGTACACGCTCTACCGAGAGAACGAACGTTCGCTCTCTGGATTGCTGGAGACCACCGACGACGAAAGCCTCAGATACGCCAGGGCCAATGCGCCATCGCAAAGCACCGGCGTTAACGTGCGCGAGGATCTTCTTCGAAAACTGCAGGAGGCTGAAGGAGACAACTTCAAGCCGGACCTGACGATGATCCGCTACTACAGGCAGGATATGGCGCTGTGTGGTCGAGTGACAAAGGATGACAGTGGGTTTCGGTTCGCGGTAGACGATGGGATTCTGGAACGGACGTACCTTTTGCCTCTGCCAAAAAAACAGGCGGCTCGCTGAGCCTTGCAAAGGTGCTTGATCAATGTCCGCTTTCGACCCGCAGCGGACCTTTCGACACGGTCTAAATTGGGCAACAGCGCAAGGTGACCAACCCAAGCACGTTGTTCAGGTCGCAGCCAACTCTCACCAAGCCCTCATTATTTTGTGCAAATCCCTCATGTCTTCTGGGGAGCACGAGTTCAACATCGAGCCTGCCCAGGTGGGTGCATCCACGTTAGAGGAGGCCATCATCATGAAGCGCTTGATTATCCCCGCGGTTATCGCCTTGGGCTTCGCCTTCATTGGACAGGCCAATGCAGCGATTGAAACCTACACCGTCGACTTGAATGGTTATGTGGTTGTGGCTTTCGTCGGAGCCACGCCAGCCGAATTTGCCCAGGCGGAACACCTGGCGAAGAGCTGGGAAGCTCAGCGTCACTTGATGCTTAAGCCGCAATCGATGAAAGCAGTTGCGGTCCGCCAGTCGGCAACCGTCGCCCTGACGCAGGCTGAACTACGTAGTGCCATCGTCGGAGCCGCACTGGCAAAAGGACCCTGAAAGCCCATTGCGGCAGGTGACCTTGATAAGCGCCACCGATTGGGCGCTACGGCAGGAAGGAAGCTCGCGAGCTGCCTCGCGAGCTTCGCGGTTGATTAGGTCTGCTAGCGACCCGTAGCGAACCTTTTCAAAATGAACGGCCTTGGGTGAATGGGGTAGGGAACTAGGGGGACTGGGTGCGCCGACTTTGGTATCTGCTCGTCGTCTTGCTGATCGCATCATCATCCACACTTGCCCGGGCGGCGGGTGACCCGGCCGTGCTTGCCGCCGCGCTCGACGTGGTAATGGGAAACTTGCAGGGTGCCCCCATCTGCCGAGGCGTTGCACATGACGCCAAGCGACCGGACCGGATGAAACTCGCCGCTTTAGTCGCGGCGCTGCCGGATCCCAACGCGAGTTATCCGTTTGGATCCATGGACATCACACCGCTCGGGTTGGCCGCGCTTGCTGACGACGTACGGCTCCTGGATAGCCTTTTCGCTCGGGGAGCCCAATGGCGCCAAGACCCCGCCAACAGTATGGCCATGTATGACACGGCCCAACACGGCTCGCCTGCGATGATCAAGGCGCTCCTGCGACACGGCCTTCGTCCGGACATACGGCAACCGGGCGGATGGTCACCCATCATGGCCGCGGCTTGGGCGAACAGGCTGGATAACGTCACCGTATTGCTTGAAGCCGGAGCCGACGTCAATCTTGCGCTGCCGAACGGCACTAGTGCATTGCGCGCCGCGGTGATGTGCAAGAACCAGCGCATGGTCGATACCCTTGTACACGGTGGGGCTCGTCCGGATGCCAAGACAACGCACTTGGCCGAGGAGCGGGGGATAAAATTTCCCGACTCCTAAATGTCCGCTTCCGACCCATATCCGACATTCGCTCTGGCCGTAGACAAAGCTTGGATTGGTAGACCTGGCATTGATCGCTCAAACAAAGGAACGAGGCATGTTGGCGCTTTGGCCGATCGGCGCAATGGCAATCGCTGGCTGGGCACTTGGTTTTGAAGACCCATGGCGATGGAACTACTGGCGACAACCGACGTGATAGTCGGGCCTTCGGTGCTCGTAGAAGGTGCGCGCTCCAAGGGCACTTGGTAGCAGTCCTCAAAGATGGAGGCGGCAACGGATTCCGGGGCGGACGGAGCACGGCCCCACAATCTGCCATTCACACCGCCTCCATTGCAGGCACTTACCGCTAGTGATCTGATTGCTTGCCGCTCACCGGGGGACCGGCTCTTTCGAGAGGAGAAGGGCGATGCGTCAGACCGGGGTGGGGTTTTTCATGGGCCGGGTACTTTCGCTTGCAGCGATGCTCGTGCTGTTTATTAGCGGCTACGCCAGTGCGGCTGCAGGAAAGGACAGCGCAGCACCGGCTCCTTCGACAGCCCGAATCACCATTTTGTATGACGCCTTCGGCAAAGATGCGTCCATGCAGAAGGATTGGGGGTACGCGGCGCTCGTCGAGGTTGCCGGCAAGCGCATTCTGTTCGATACAGGCGGCGATCCGGATATCTTTGCGCATAACGTCAAGGCCGCCGGCGTTGACCTCACGAAGTTGGACTTTGTGGTGATGTCCCACCGCCATGGGGACCACGTAGGCGGCCTGAGCTATCTGCTGAGCGTCAACCCCAAGGTCAAGATTTATGCGCCCAACGATGGGCTCGGCGGCGTGTTCGGGTCTGACAAGCCAAGTTCGTTCTACCGCAAAGATGAGAAGCTGCCCGCCGAGATGCGCTACTACGACGGCAATCCGCCGCCAGTGCTGCGGCTTGGCAAGGCCTGGCCTGGAGCCAATATCGAGCTGGTTGATAAGTCCACGGAAATATCGCCGGGCATCACCCTGATCGCCCAGGTTTCCGAAACGCCAGGAACGCGCGAACTCAAAGAGCTGTCGCTGGCTCTGGACACACCGGAAGGACTGATCCTGATCGTCGGCTGCGCCCACCCCGGGATCGAAGGCATCGTCGCCGAGGCCGCCAGGATCAATCCGCACATCCACCTTGTCGCGGGCGGGTTCCATCTGGTGACTGCGGACGACACCACCATCGCCCACGTTGTCACTGCGTTGCACGAGACTTACCACATAGAGTGGATTGCTCCGGGACATTGCACCGGCGAACCGACTTTCGAAGCCCTCAAGCGGGCGTTCGGTGAGCGCTATCTTTTTGCGGGCGTGGGCACGGTGCTCGATCTTGGCGTCACCCGTCAGGCCAGGAGCGTTGCCTGGGACTTTGAAGACCATGCCAACTACCGCCGGCTGTTAGGAGGCAGCGACGACCTGCCGACGCCTGACACGCATGCGCCCCCGTTGGCCCGGTCTACCCCGTCGGACTAGCGTTTCGTTCGGGCTGCCACGAAGCGCATCTGGCCCGACTGACCTCATCTGAGTATTTTTCTACATGCCATTTGGAGGACAAGACATGCAACGCACGCGCGGAATGGTTGGTTCTGTGAGTATCGTGCTCGGCCTATCACTGATGGGAGGGACCGCCGTCGCCGCGGCCCCTCCATGTAGTGCGTTGATCACGCCTAGTCAGGCTGCCGCCGCCATGGGCGTTTCGGCGGCCAAGCTAGGGTCCGACCTGGGCCCCGGCATTAAGTCCTGCGTGTGGTATCCCACTGACGCCACGGCGAAAAAAAAAGTTTCGATGAGCATCGGGGATACGAAGGAATTCGATGCCATGTCGCAACTACCTTCTATGCCAGGTAGGCGTGAATCGACGCCTGTGAGCGGTATTGGCGATGCTGCATTTCAAGTGACGATGGGCGCAACCAACACCAGCCTTCATGTGAAAAAAGGAGGTGTTGGCTTTACGGTCATCGTGAGCGGAATGCCCTTGAGTGAAGCCAAGGCGGCGGAGCAAACGCTTGCAACGCAGATACTCTCGAAGCTGTAGGAAGGCCCGACCACTGGTGAATCGCGGCGCATGCGCTTCGGCTCTTCAGGTAGCTAAGTTCATCGGTTGGAACGACCGCTACGGACCCATAGCAGACCCTCCCTTCAATGGCGACAGTGGGAGGCACGTTGGTAGGCGAGGGCAAGCCAACCCTCGCGTGGCCATGACGCTGAATTTTGCTTAGGGTTGGTCGCGCTCAAGGTGCGTTCCTGCAGAGCGGCGTCTCCTGGGGAGCGGGGCGTCAGGTCGGGCGCGGCGAAGTTTTCATGCAATGCAGCAAGCTTTGTGGGGTGGAGTCGATATAGAGTCCACGCCCATGCGTAACGCGTCGGCCCTTTTGGCGTTGCGTGTTTCTCTGGTCCTTGGCTATCGCCAGGGGCTCGATAACCACGTGCGACTGCGTCCGCCATTTTTTTTGGTACGAATTTAGATCGATCTAAATCCAATGGGTGGGGCTGGGATCGTTGCCAGCCAACCGCTGGGCCAACGAATGCCAGGGAAGCGTTTCCTATGAATCAACTGTCGTCTGCCATGAATCGTTCGGGATGCAGGGTTAACCCAAGGGGGCGTTCGTGGTCACGAGGCCTCGCTATCGCGCTGGCTGGACTCATCACCACGGTGGCGGCGCAGGCGATGGCGCAGGAGACGAGTCGCACCGCCGATCTGGTGAATCCGCTCATCGGCAGTCGCAATGGCGGCAACACCTTCCCAGGCGTGTCGATGCCTTTGGGCATGTTGCAGTGGAGCCCGGAGAACACGCGCGGCAAGCACGCGCACACGGCGTCGCCCAGCGGCTACCAGTACGACGCCACCCGCGTTCGCGGCTTCAGTCTTACCCACCTCTCCGGGGCTGGCTGCGCCGGTGCCAGTGGCGACATTCCCTTCATGCCGGTCACCGTGTCGGTAGTGAGTTCGCCATCCGCCGACCTCACCGACAGCATCTATGGCAGTGACTTTGCGCATGCCGATGAGGTGGCAAAGGTCGGCGACTATCGCGTTGGCCTGTCCAGCGGCGTACGCGTGGCCCTGGCCGCAGCGACGCGCAGCGGCATGGCGAGCTTCGCGTTTCCGGCGGGCAAGCCCGCGAACCTGCTGATCCGCGCTTCGGATTCGGAAGTCGGCAGCAGCGACGCCAGCGTCAAGATCGACGCGGCGACGCGAACCGTCAGCGGCTCCGTGACCAGTGGCAACTTCTGCGGCTATCTGGCGCAGGCGGATCAGCGCAGCTACTACACGCTTTATTTCGTGGCCAAGTTCGATCAGCCATTTGCCAGCAAGGGCGCCTGGCACGACGGCACGGTGCAGCCTGGCAAGAAAAGCACGCATGGCGGCACCGGCTACGGTGACAAGGGTTACCCGGAAGCGGGCAAGGGCTCTGGCGTGTGGCTTGGCTTTGCGCCGGGCGACAGCACTGTGCAGGTGCGCGTCGGTATTTCCTATGTGAGCGTGGCCAATGCGCAGGCCAACCTCGACGCGGAGATTCCCAAGGGCACGACGCTGGCGCAAGTGCGTGAGCGCACGCGCGATGCCTGGAGCGAGGCGCTGGACAAAATCGCGATCCAGGGTGGCACCGACGATCAGCGCACCACGTTCTACACCGCGCTCTATCACTCGCTGATCCATCCCAACGTATTCAGCGATAGCAACGGTGAATACCGTGGTTTCGACCAGAAGGTGCATCGCGTGACTGGCACGCAACGCGCTCAATACGCGAACTTCTCCGGCTGGGACGTGTATCGCTCGCAGCTGCAATTGCTCACCTGGCTCGATCCCGAGGCGGGCGGCGATATCGCGCAGTCGCTGTACAACCAGGCCACCCAGAATGGCGGCGAGTGGGATCGCTGGACGCACAATAGCGGCGGCACGCATGTAATGAGTGGCGACCCGGCCGTGCCAGCGCTGGCGGCCATCGATGCCTTCGGTGGGCACAACTTCGACCTGAAGAATGCTTATGCCTCGTTGGTCAAGGCGGCCACCGAAACCACGGCGCATGACCTCTCTGACGATGGTTGCAATGTGGAGTGCGTGGGTCAGCGGCCGTCACTGGACCAGTGGCTGCAGTTGCACTATATCGCCACCACCTCGCACTCCTGGGCCGGTGCCGCAGAAACGCTGGAAGATGCCACGGCCGATTTCACCCTGGCTCAACTGGCGGCACGCGTCGGTGATGCCGAGGGCGAGCGCCGCTTTCTTACCCGCGCGGGCTACTGGCGCAATCTGTTCAATCCCAAGGCCGCGCCGCAAGGTGGCTATATCCAGAACCGTAACGCCGATGGAAGCTGGCCGGCGTTTACGCCGGAGACCGAGGACGGCTTCGTCGAAGGGAGTGCGTCGGTCTATCTGTGGATGCTGCCGTTTGACGTGCACGGGTTGTTCGATCAGCTCGGTGGTTATGGCAAGGCCATCGAGCGACTCGATCGCTTCTTCCATGACGATAAGGGCCAATGGGCGCTGACCCGATCCGGTCCGCTGCATGCCGAACTCGACAACGAACCTTCGATCGGCACGCCCTGGCTTTACGCCTTCGCCGGCCAGCCCTACAAAACGCAGGAAGCCGTGCGCGTCGTGCTCAACACACTGTGGAAGAACGCGCCGGAGGGCATTCCCGGCAATGACGACCTGGGCGAGATGTCATCGTGGTACGTGTGGTCGGCGCTTGGCCTCTATCCAGCCATTCCGGGGCGCGCCGAGCTGGTGGTCGGCAGCCCGTTGTTTCCGCGCGCCGTCATCCATCGCACCGGCGGCGACGTGACGATTGAGGCCTCTGGCGCGACAACCGATGCGCCGTTCGTGCACGCGCTCACGGTGAATGGCCAGCCTCATGACAGTCCGTGGTTGCCCGCTGACTTCGCGATCCACGGCGGGCATCTCGACTTTACGTTGCGCACCGTGCCTGACCTGCACTGGGGCAGCGATATCACGAAGGCTCCACCGTCCTTTCCACCGCCGCAGTCCTGAGCGGCGGCATTCGGGGGCGGCCTTCGTTTCAAATTTGGATCGATCAAAGCATGGCGAGTTTGCATGGTCTGGATGGTCAGCTGCGGGTGCTCTGCAAGCTTGGTGGCCGGTGAGGGAGGGCGTTGGTCTTCCATCGCACCAAGAGCTTTGAGCGATAGCCCGCATACGTCTAAAAAAAATAATTGAACACATCGATAAAAAAAGAGGGTGCTTGATGAAGATCGGAGAGAACAAACTATGCACGTCGGTGCGTCTGGCGCTGTCGCTGGGCATGCTTGCGGCGAGCACGTACGGGACAGCGGCTTTCGCGCAGGACGCGCAGACGGCGAGTAACGCGGCGCCGGAACAGGCCAAGAGCAAGACACTCGACACGGTCACCGTCACGGGTTCGCTGATTCGCCGTGTAGACGTCGAAACGGCGAGCCCTGTCGTGACCATCGATCGCGCCCAGATCCAGGCCACCGGCAAGCAGACCTTGGGTGATCTGGTGCAGCAGCTTCCAGCGATGACCGGCGGCAACGTCAACCCGCAGGTCAACAACGGCGGCGGCACCGGCGGTTCGAGCATCAACCTGCGCGGCCTCGGTTCCAACCGCACCTTGATCCTGGTGGATGGCCAGCGCCTGCTGAGCAAGGATCCGAACGCCATTCCGGCCGACGCGATCGAGCGCATCGAAGTGCTGCCGACGGGTGCCTCGGCGACCTACGGTTCGGATGCGATCGGCGGCGTGGTGAACTTCATCCTGCGCAGGAATTACCAGGGTGCCACCTTCACCGCCAACGTCGGCCAGTCCGATCGGAACGACGGCAACCAGAGCGGCTATACCTTCACTTTCGGACAATCGTCCGACAAGGGAAGCCTCATGGCAGGTCTCAACTACAACAAGCAGGACGGCGTGCTGGCTGCCGACCGCGCGTTCTCCAAGCATGCACTGACGCTGTCCGGCAGCAACGTGGTGGTCGGTGGCTCGGCATCCACGCCGGTCGGCCGTATCCAGCTCCCCGGCACTGTGGCGGACCCGGCCAAGGGTATTCAAGCCAGCGGGCTTGCCGGCCAGTTCGGTTGCGGCTACGTGTCGTTGAACGCCGGCGGCAACAGCCAGGCGGTCAACAACGCGAACTATCATTGCTACGGCAACGGCGACAAGTACAACTACGCTGCTGTCAACCTGATCATGACGCCACAGGAGCGCACGGGCGGCTTCCTCAATGGCGACTACCACCTCGGCGATCACGTAACGGCCTATGTGGATGCCATTTATCAGAAGACCTCGTCCAACGCTCAGTTGGCGCCGACGGTGTACGGCACGGCGTCGACGGGTGCGGTGATCGATCAGAACAATGCGTTCAATCCGTTCGGCGTGGGTTTCGGTGCGAATGGAAACACCTTGTCCTCGCGCCTGACCTCCAATGGCAATCGCACGGCGATGAACGGCAGCACGGACGCCCAGATCAATACCGGCTTCCGCGGCGACTTCACCGCCTGGGGCAAGAACTGGAACTGGGACGCGGGCTACAACTACGGTCACCAGAGCGTCGTCAAAACGGTCGGTGGTCTGGTTGACGGAACCCAGTTGTATACGGGCGCCTCCACCATGGGTGCCGACGGCGTGGCGACAGGTGCCGGTTGCCCCAGCGTCGTGGCCTGCCAGTTCAATCCGTTTGACATCAACTCACCAGGTTCCGTGGCGGCGATCAAGGCCGCCAGTGTCACGGCCCCTTCGAACCTCTATACGATCGAAAAGACCTGGCACGCCGGCCTTAGCGGCGAGGTGTTCAGCCTGCCGGCCGGTGGCGTGCAGCTCGCCGTGGGCGCTGAATACCGCACGGATTACGAGCGCTCCATTCCTGCGCCGCAGTTGTTGCTCGATCCCAGTACCGGCAACTGTGTCCTCGGCAGCCAGTGCCTCAGCGCTGTGCAAGGTGGCTATAGCACCAAGGACATCTATGCCGAAGCGTTCATTCCGCTGCTGGCGGGCCTGCCGGGCGTGCAGTCGCTTAACCTGACCATCGGCGACCGCTATTCGAAGATCCAGACCTTCGGCAGCACCAACAACTTCAAGTTCGCACTCGAGTACAAGCCGTTCGACGACTTGCTGCTGCGTGGCACGATGGAAGACGTGTTCCGCGCGCCGAACCTCACCGAGCTCTACAGCTCGGGTTCCGATTCACCGATGATCCATACCGATCCGTGTACCGGATTCACCGGTGCGCCGGCTGGCTCGCCGATGGCATTGGCATGCCAGTACGTGCCGACCAACGGTACCTTCGTCAACAACGCCGTGGCGTCGCAGACGCAGGCGGGCACGGTAACGCAGGGTGCCCGCGTGGCCGGCTTCCCGGTCAAGCCGGAACATGGCACCTCGTATGATTTTGGTGCGGTGTACAGCCCGTCGTATGTGCCAGGCCTCTCCACCACGGTTGACGTGTGGCGCGTGACCCTGAACGACACGATCACCAGCGTGGGCTTGCAGAGTCTGCTCAATCTCTGTGCCGCCGGCTCGACCATCTACTGTCAGTACATTCAGCGTACGCCCACCGGCCCGAATGCAGGTCAGCTGCTGCAGTCCACGGTCGAGCCCACCGGCAACCTGGGCAGCATCAGCACCAGCGGCATCGACTGGTCGGCGAACTACAAGTTGCCGCAGTTCGCCTTTGGCCAGTTCAATGTTGGCGTCAACGCGACCTACCTGAAGTACTACACGCAGAACACTGCACCGGGCGTGGCTGGCAATATCACCTACCAGAATGCCGGCCGCTATCTGCCAGGCGGTTCCGCGCAAGCAGCAGCCTGTCCGGACAACATCGGCGGCTGCCTGTTCCCGCGTTGGCGTGCACAGGGCTATGTGGATTGGCAGCAGGGCGGTTGGAGTGCCCAGTGGCGTATGCGCTGGATCAGCAGCTTCACCAACGGCGGCGCCGCGGGTTCGGTCAATGACACGCAGCCGAACTTCGAACCGGGCACGATCCTGCACTACGGCTCGACGATGTACAACGACGTTTCGCTTGGCTACAACGTCGCACCGATCAATACGCGCGTGGACTTTGGCGTGAACAACCTGTTCGACAAGCAGCCGCCTATGCTGTACGCGAACAACACGATCAATGCCAATACCGACCCCAGCGACTTCGACCTGATGGGCCGCTACTTCTGGGCGCGTGTGACGGTCAAGTTCTAACTCGGCCAGTAGTAAGGCGATGGCCTTGGAGGGCTGCGTGGACGCAAGCGCAGCCCTCTCAAAGGCCATCGGGTCAACCAGGACACGAACGTGTATCGCTCAAAGCAAAACTGGATGGCATGAATGAACAACGCATCGCCCGAACGTAGCGGTTTTCCCTATCGATGGGCGCATCTGATGTGCCTGTTGCTGGCCTTGTTCCTGATGGCTGGCGCGTGCGCATCGGCTGGTCATGAGAGCGGCGCCGGTAACGAGGGCGCCACGTTCATGAGTTCGTTCGAAGCGGGCGATGCAACCCCCCGATTGGCTGGCCCAAAGGGCTGGCATCTGAGCGTAGTACCCGGCCCCGGCAAGGAGGAGCCTCCCACCTCCAAGCCGGGCGTCGGCTTTTCAGGCACGCAGGCCTTGCGTTATGACGCCGACGCCGTAGGCGAACAGCATGCTCGGCGCGCGACGCTGTTTCGGCTTCGCCAGCGCGTGGATGCAAACACCCACCTGTCGTACGTGACGTTTCCGGTCAGGTCCGGCGAGGGTGCGCAAAGTCCTGCGCAGTACGTCGCCGTCGACCTGTTATTCGCCGATGGATCGCGCCTGTCCGCACTGAATGCCCAAGACCAACATAATGTGCCTGCCAACGCCGGCGCGCAGGGAAGCGCGCGCGTGCTGTACGACAACCAGTGGAACGCGCTGGATGTCGATGTCGGCGCCGTCGCCGATGGACGCACCGTCATCGCGATTGAACTGACCGAGGATGCCCCGGTGCATAGTCCGGGCTTCCATGGTTATGTCGATGACGTACGTCTGGGTGATGCAGCGTCCGTGGACGCGATGGCCAAGCCCAACAGCTATGTCGATACGCGGCGCGGCAGCTATGCCAACGGACACTACTCGCGCGGCAATACGTTTCCCGCCGTCGCGCTGCCGCACGGCTTCAACTTCTGGACACCCACCACCAACGCGGGTTCCGACTGGATCTATCAGTACCAGGAGCGCAATGACGCTAACAATCATCCGCGGATCGAGGCGTTTGCGCTCAGCCACGAACCCAGTCCCTGGATGGGGGACCGCCAAACCTTCCAGGTGATGCCCGCCGAAGTCACTGCCGGCGCGCCACCGCTGGATCGTTCCGCGCGAGCGCTGAGTTTCACCCACGACCACGAAGTCGCCCGCGCCGACCTGTACCAGGTGCACTTCGATAACGGCATGACGGCGGCGATGACGCCGACCAGCCATGCGGCGATGTTCCGTTTCACCTTCACCGGGAATCGCGCGCAGCTGGTGTTCGACAACCGCAATGACCATGGCGAGATCTCGCTGGAGCCGTCACAGCAGAGCATCAGCGGTTATTCGGATGTCGCGAGTCGACTCTCCACCGGAGCGACGCGGCTGTTCTTCTACGCCACCATCGACCGCCCCGTCGTGGAAAGCGGCCGACTGACCGGGGCAGGGCGCGACCATGTCGCCGCCTGGTTTGGCGTCGACACCAGCACCGATAAGACGGTGACCATGCGCATCGCCACGTCGCTGATCAGCTGCGATCAGGCCAAGCGCAACCTGGCCCAGGAAATTACTTCGAGCGACTCGTTCGACACGGTGCAGGCACGTGCGGCGGCGCGTTGGAACCAGCTACTCGGCGTGGTCGAGCTACCCGACGCCAGGCCATCGGACAAGGTGCTGCTCTACTCCAACCTGTATCGCCTGTTCCTTTATCCCAACGAAGCGTTCGAGAACGTCGGCACGACGGCGCAGCCTGATTATCGTTACGCCAGTCCATTCTCCGCAGCGGTGGGTCCCAGTACACCCACGCAGACCGGAGCACGCGTGCTGGCCGGCCGGCCCTACGTCAACAACGGCCTGTGGGACACCTATCGCACCGCATGGCCCGCGTATTCGCTGCTCACGCCCACGCAGGCCGGCGAGATGATCGACGGCTTCGTCCAGCAATATCGGGATGGCGGCTGGATCGCGCGCTGGTCCTCGCCGGGCTACGCGGACCTGATGGTAGGCACGAGCGCCGACATTGCGTTTGCCGATGCCTGGAACAAGGGTGTGCGCAACTTCGATGTGCGCTCGTTCTACCAGGCTGCGCTGAAGGACGCGACGGTGGTCAGCGATATCGCCGGGGCAGGTCGCAAGGGACTGAGCCGTTCCGTCTTTAACGGTTACGTGGACAACAGCGTCGATGAAGGCTTGTCTTGGTCAATGGCTGGCTATCTCAACGACTTCGGCATCGGTGAACTGGCTAAAACTCTCGCCGCAGCGCACGACGCGAAGGATGCCTACACGGATCACTACGCCGATGACGCGCGTTACTTCCATAGTCGCGCGGAGAATTACACGAAGTTGTTCGATCCGGCCGTTGGATTTTTCGTGGGCCGCACGCCCGGCGGCGCCTGGCGCACCGATGCCGCGCATTTCGACCCCCGCTCCTGGGGTGGTGACTACACCGAGACGAACGCCTGGAACATGGCCTTCGAAGGCGTGCAGGATGGTCAGGGCCTCGCTAACCTCTACGGTGGTCGCGAAGGCCTGGCCAGGAAGCTCGATGCCTTCTTCGACGCGGGCACCGACTTTCAAGTCGGCGCGTATGGCGAGGCGATCCACGAGATGCTCGAGGCGCGCGACGTGCGCATGGGCCAGTACGGCCACAGCAACCAGCCATCGCATCACATTCTCTACATGTACGACTTGGTCGGCGAGCCATGGAAAACGCAGGACAAAGTCCGTGATGCCTTGTCTCGACTCTACGTGGGTAGCGAAATCGGGCAGGGCTATCCCGGCGATGAGGACAATGGCGAAATGTCGGGCTGGTGGCTGTTCAGCGCTGCCGGTTTCTATCCGCTGCGCATGGGCACGCCGACCTATGCCGTTGGCGCGCCCTACTTTCCGCACATGATCATCCATCTGGAAAATGGTCGTGACATTGACATTCGCGCACCCGAAGTGAGCGACCGCAACCGCTACATCCAGAGTGTGACGCTCAATGGTCAGCCATACGAAAAGAGCTGGCTGAATCATGCGGATCTTGCCCGGGGTGCCGCGCTTGTATTCCACATGGGGCCGCAGCCGTCACGCTGGGGCACCGCGGGCGACGATGCCCGGCTGCCGTCGCTTACGCAGGGTGACAAACCGCCGTCGCCGCTGGTCGATCTCGTGGACGCGGTGAAGTCACAGGTGACAGTCGATGGCGACATCGCCGCCGCCCGGGCGGTCAGCGACAACACATCCGAGACGGAAGCGGTGTTGACGGGTGCGAGGCCCGCCGTCCAGGTGCGCTTCGACGCCCCGCAGCGGGTGCTGATGTACACGATCACATCGGCGGCCAAGGAAGGTCAGGGTCCTCGCAGTTGGAAGCTGGAAGGTTCCTCCGATGGCGAGCACTGGACCACGCTGGATCAACGTCGTGACGAAACGTTCCGCTGGCGTCGGCAGACCCGTGTGTTCGCGGCTACCCATCCAGGGGACTTCACTTACTACCGCTTACGCATCGAACCGAACGCCGCGACGCACGCCGTCGCCGTGTCCGAGATCGAGTGGCTCGGGTACCCGCCCGAGTCCTGATCGAGGCCCACCTCATGCCGGTGGGATGCGTCGCAAGTCGTCGGATTCTGCGGTGTGGAAATGACGCTTGAAGGCGACCTCGCCAGGCGGCGCTTCTTCCAGTTCGCGTGCATAGCGATGGCCGGCGTAGATGGCGTGAGCGATCAGGCCGGGGGCTTCGGCATCGCCGATGCAGCGTAGCGAGCGGATGCCTGCATCCGCCCAGTCCGCCTCACGCAGTAGCAGCTCCTGGTACAAGCCGTCGTCGGGCAGGCGCGAGGTGACGAGGACGATCGCGTCGCAGGCGCGTTCATGGCGCTGGCCGTCCCAGCCGTTTTCCAAGGTCAAGGTCGTCTCGGCGAAGGCCGCGATGTTGTGCGACACGATCACTTCGATACCCTGTTTGGCCATCCGCTTGCGGATGTGGCGATAGTCCAGCGTGTTCACGCTCCATGGCGCGACGCTGTCTTCCGGCGTCACGTAGACGACGTCGCAGCCTTGCTGGCGCAGCAGATCGGCCGCAACGCTCGCGTGGTAGAAGCCGTCGTCGTCGAACACCACGACGCGGCCGCTCGGCATGCGGCCATCCAGCAGGTCGTCAGGCGTGAACACGCGCGGGTTGTTGGCGAGGTCGTCGATGCCCAGGCCGTTGCTGCGCCCGAAGCCGTCGCGACGCCAATGGCATCCGGTGGCGAGCACGACATGTTCAGCGCCAAAGTCCAGCACGTCCTGTGCGGTGAGCGCGGAGTCGAGATAAATGGACACATTGGTGAGCTTGCCGATCTGGCCGACGCGCCAGTCGCGCACGCGCGCCCATTCGGCCAGGCCCGGCAGGCGTGCTTCGCGGGTGACGCGGCCGCCCAGTTCGCGGCGTGCCTCGGCGAGGCTAACCCCGTAGCCGCGCTGACCGAGGGCGCGCGCCGCCTCGAGGCCTGCGGGGCCGCCGCCCACCACCAGTACGCGACTCGCCGTGCGACGGGGCTGGATACGCTCCGGGTGCCAGTCCTTGCGCCATTCCTCGCCCATGGTCGGATTTTGCGTGCAACGGATAGGCGAGATGGTCATGTCGCCGGACACGCAGATGTTGCAGCCGATGCACTCGCGAATATCGTCGACGCGCCCTTCCTCGATCTTGCGCGGCAGGAACGGATCGGCGATGGACGGGCGCGCGGCGCCGATCATGTCGATCACGCCACGGCGGATCTGCGACACCATGGTGTCCGGCGAAGTGAAGCGGCCGACGCCAACCACCGGCTTGGTGGTGGTTTTCTTGACGAAATCGATGAACGGTTCTTGCGCGCCTTCGGTGGCGAAGCGCGACGGCACCGAGTCGTTGTACCAGGCGGCTAGATTGACGTCCCACAGGTCGGGCAGCTCGGCCAACAGGCCGACGATGTCCTGCGCCTCGGCCAGTTCCACGCCGCTGGGACCGAGCAGTTCCTCGGTGGCGAAGCGTAGGGCGACGGCGCAGGTATCGCCGACGGCGTCGCGCGAGTCGGCCAGCACTTCGCGCAGCAGGCGCACGCGATTCTCTAGCGAACCGCCGTACTCGTCGCTGCGCTGGTTACGGCGGCGCTGCAGGAAGTGCATCGGCAGCGAGAGGTCGTGTGCGGCATAGACGTAGATGATGTCCATGCCTGCGCGCTTGCCGCGCAGGGCGGCTTCGCGGTGCCAGCGCCGGTATTCGCGGATGTCATGGCGGGTCATCGCCCGCGCTTGCGAGGGGTAGCCGTATTTCGATACCTGATGCGATGGGGCCAGCAGCACTTCGCGCGAGTACAGGTTCGATGCGGTGGGCCCGTTGTGCGACAGCTCCACCGCGGCCAGGGCGCCGTGCGCGTGCACCTTGTCGCACATCAGCGCCAGTGCGGGGATGTCGCGGTCGTCCCACAGTCGCGCCTCCACGTACGGCGTGAGGTCGCTGCTTGGGTGGATCTCGCACTCTTCCGTCGAAATCACGGCCCAGCCGCCCTCGGCCTTGATCTCGCGCATGGCCGCGTGGGCCAGCGGCATCGCGTGACCCATGCCATTGCAATGCGGCACCTGGAAGAAGCGGTTCTTGGCCGTTACCGGGCCGATCTTCAGCGGGGTGAAAAGGATGTCGTAGCGGGGATCGCGCATGGTTAGAACCTGTTCGATAGCTGCACGTGGGTCGCGCCTGAATCTGTTGGTGCGACCGACGATGAAGAACGTATGAGTGTATGTCGATACATGCCCGAGCGATGACGCAGGAAGGCTGCCAAACAGGCCCGCTCCTTAGGCCTTGACGGGGGCGACGGTGTGGCGACGCAGGCGCATATAGGCATAGAGCGGCAGACCCGCGGCCATCAGGGCGAGGGCGAGCAGGAACGGTTCCTCGCCGCTGCCGATGAACGCGAAGGCCACATAGAGCGCGCCGGTGATGGCGACCAGTAGTGCTCGCCGTCCGACCTGGGCGACCGCGCCACGACGCCACAGCACGGCGAGCGCGAGGGAGCAGCACAGATAGAGCGGCAGATTGGCGGCGGTCACCACCCGGGTGAGGAAGGTGAATGCCGCCACCAGCGAGTTGCTGTAGCTCATCCAGATCATGATCGACGCGAGCACGCCGGTGACGATCAAGGCGATGGCTGGTGCACCGTGGCGATTGTTGCGCGCGAACACGGCAGGCAGCACGCCGTTGACGGCCATGGTGCGGGTGAGTTCGCCCACCAGCAGGGTCCAGCCATTGAGCGCGCCGAGTCCGCTGACCACCACGAACAGGGACAGCCAGCGTCCGACGCCGGCGCCTACATACCGGTCCATCAGCGTGGCGAACGGCGCGCCCGAGGTGGCCAGTTCCGATTGCTTGATCAGCAGGATCGGCACGGTGGAGACGACGATGTAGACCAACGCGGTCAGTACGGTTCCGGCCATGGTGGCGCGCGGAATCGTGCGTCCCGGGTTGTCGACCCGGCCTGCCGGAATGCTGGCCGATTCGATGCCGAGCATGGCATACAGGGCGATGGTGGATGCCGCCATCACGCCGGAGAGCGTCACCGGCGTCACCGGCGGATGCGCGACGAAGGTGGCTGGCGTGGTCAGCAGGATCCAGCCGCCGAGCACCGCAATGGCGACCATGGGCAGCAGCTTCAGCACGGTGGTGACGATTTGCACGCCACCGCCCGTGCGCACACCCAACAGGTTCACGGCCACGAACGACCACAGCAGGCCCAGTGCAAACAGCGCCGGCTGAATCCTGCCCAGTTCCGGCATCACCACGGTGATATAGCCGACGACCCCGGTGGCCAGCGCGGCATTGGTAAGCCACAACGACACCCAGTACGCCCACAGTGCCATGTACGCCGGCAGCTCGCCCAAGGTGCTGCGGATATAGCCGTAGGGACCGTCGGCGCCTGGCAGCGCGTGCGAGAGATGCGCGAACACGCGCGCCAGGACCAGGCAACCGGCCAGGGTGACGATCCAGCCGATCAGCGCGTTGAAGCCGTACGGTGCGAGCGACGCGGGCAGGATGAAGATGCCCATGCCAATGACATTGCCTACCACCAGGGCCGTGCAGGTCCAGAAACCGATCTTGTTGCCGTCGCTCATGTCTGCACTCTTGAGAGGTTAGTCGAGGGAAACTGGCTGGCCGTCCTTGACCACGCCTTGCACCTTGCGCAGGCACTCGACGTTTTGCAGCGGATCGCAGGCCACGGCCACCAGGTCGGCGGCCTTGTTGGGTGCGATCGAGCCCAGTTCCTTCTCCTTGCCCAGCAGGCGAGCTGCATCGATGGTGGCCGCGCGGATCGCCTGTAGCGGCGTCATCCCGTAACGAACCATGTACGCGAACTGGCGCGCGTTGTCACCATGCGGATAGACCCCCGCGTCCGTGCCAAACGCAATGTGCACGCCGGCCTTGACCGCCTTGCGGAAACCCTCGCGCTGGGCGTCGGTGGTTTCGATGTTCTTGCGCAGCTTCTCGGCGGACCAGCCCTCGCTTCGACCGACACTGTCGATGTAGTCGCCGTTGTAGACGTCGGCTACCAGCCAGGTGCCGTGCTGTTTCATCAGCGCGATGCCTTCATCGTCGATCAACGAGCCATGCTCGATCGAGCGCACGCCCGCGCGCACCGCGCGCTTGATGCCTTCGGCGCCATGAGCGTGCGCGGCCACGAACTTGCCGCGCTTGGCGGCCTCTTCCACGGCGGCGTGGATCTCCGCTTCGGTGTACTCCGATTGCCCCGGCTCGGTGCCGTCGGTGAGTACCGCGCCGGTGGCGATGACCTTGATCAGGTCGGCGCCATGGTCGAGGATGATGTCGACATGCCGGCGCACGTCGTCGACGCCTTTGGAGACGCCGCGGCGAAACTCCATCGGCACTTCCGTGCCAGGTGGCAAGCCGGTGATCTCGCCACCGCCGCCCGGGATGGTGATATAGGCGCCCGCCACGAACATCCGCGGCCCCGGCACTTCGCCCGCATTGATCGCGTCGCGCAGGGCGATATCGGCAAAGCCGCGATAGACGCCGACGTCGCGCACCGTGGTGAAGCCGGCACGCAAGGTGTCATGCGCGTTCTTGGCGCCGATGAAGGCATCGCGTGCCGGGTTGCTCTTCAACGCCGCGCCGGGGTCGGCGGTCTCGGTTTCATCGGCGATGTGGGTATGCATGTCCATCAGGCCGGGCACCACGGTGTAGCCGGTCCAGTCGAGGACTTTCGCGCCGCTGGCGGCGGCAGCGGACCACGGCTGTACGCTGACGACGCGACCGGCCTGGATGGTCACGGCCTGGTCGGCCAGCATCTTGCCGGTGTCGACGTCGAGCAGGTGGCCGGCATGCACCACCGTGCGCTCCGCGCCCTGGGCGGCGGCAGGCATGGCTGCCATCACCACGATGGCGCAGAACAGGCTGGACAGCTTCATCCTCATGCAGAATCTCCCGCGTCACGGGCGTAGGCCGTGCGCAATAAGTTGTGGAAATGCCAGACGCCGCCTTCGCGCCTGGGGCACAGCCTTCCTGGCTCGTAGTAACCGGAAGCCAGCCCCTTCTGCACGGCCTCGCAGATGTCGATGTCTTCTTGCTGCACTTCGTCGCTGAAACTCTGGTCGGCCGCGATGCGCGCCTGTGCGGCATCGTCCTGCGCGTAGTAGTAGTCGAATTCCACGCGGCAGCGCCCCGGCCCCAGCGGCAGGATGCGGTTGGTCTGCAGCCGACCCGGCATGATGTTGAGCATCACATTGGGATAGATGAAGTAATAGAACGCCTGGCCATCGCCATAGATGTCCGCGCTGTTGCGCAGCGGCGAGGACTGCAGCGAGTACCAGGGGAACAACTCCGTGTCGTAGACGCGGTAATCGAGCACCCTCGACAGGCCCGGGTGCACGTGGGGCAGGTGATAGCCCTCCAGGAAGTTGTCGATGTAGACCTTCCAGTTGCACTCGATGTCGTAGCTGTCGCGGCGCAGGTAGCGCATGGCGGACAGGTCGATCGGAGCGATGCGTTCGGCGATATCCGCATACACTTCCTCGAACGGAGGCACGGAAGGGTCCAGCGCCACGAATACCAGGCCCTGCCACTCGTGCACGCGCAACGGTGGCAAGCGAATGTCCTCGACGCGGAAATCGCAGGCGCTCTGCATCTCGGGCGCGACGCGCAGCTGGCCTTCCAGCGTGTAGGTCCAGCCGTGGTACTTGCAGTGCAGTGAGCGCGCGCCCTTGCCGTTGCACAAGGCCAGTGGCCCGGCACGGTGGCGGCAGACGTTGGGAAAGGCACGCAGCACGCCATCCTGGCCGCGCACCAGCAGCACCGGCACGCCACCCACGTGTTCGACCACGTGATCGCCCGGCTCGGCCAGCAGACCCTGGTGCGCCACCAGCTGCCAGCTGCGCGCGAATACCGCGCGCTGCTCCATCGTCAGCATGTTGTCGCCGAAGTAATAGCGAGGCGACAGGGCGCGGGCGTGATCGAGGCTGGTGATGGTGGTGTCAGCTGGCATGCGTGGTTTCACTCTCGGCTGGGACTGGTGGCCGCAAGGCCTGTTCGACGGAGACTACACGGTTCATGGCGCGTCGCCCGCGCGCTTGAGGAAGCGGTCGTACCAGGCCAGGTTGCGCTCCATGCGGTCGCGCAAATAACTGGGCACGGTGAGGCCGTGATGCTGGCCCGGATAGACCACCAGTTCGGTGGGAAGACGCAGTGAGCGCAGGGCCTGGTACATCTGCTCGGCGCCGATGCACGGCACGTTGAAGTCGCGCTCGCCGCACTGGAACAGCGTCGGCGTCTTGATCTGGTTGGCATGCAGGAACGGGTAACTGGCGCGGTCCCAGGTGGCGCGGTGGTCCCACGGCGTACCAAGTTCGAGCTCGTACTCGCGCGAATATTCGTCGTCGCCGTACATGCCATACATGTTGCCGGATCCCGCACCGGCGATGGCGGCCTTGAAGCGTGTGTCGCGCGCGATCAGCTCATCGGTGAGGATCGCGCCGTAACTCCAGCCACCGACGCCCAGATGCTCCGCATCGGCAACACCAAGTTGTACCGCGTGATCGACGCCGGCCAGCACGTCCTGTGCGTCCTTGTTGCCCCAGTCGGCGTAGATGGCCTTGGAAAATTCGAAGCCGCGGCCGGAGCTGCCACGAGGATTCACGGCGAGCACGGCATAGCCATGGGCGGCGTAGACCTGCCAGTCGGGCATGAATTCGTGGCTGAACTGGTACACCGGGCCGCCGTGCACGCGCACGATGGTGGGATAGCGATGGCCAGGCACGTAGTCGAGCGGTTTGGTCAGCAGGGCGTCGAGCGCGGTGCCGTCGGCGCTGTTGAAGTGCACAGTCTCGGCGGCTGCGAGGCGCTTGTCACCCAACCAGCCGTTGTGATCGCTGAGGGCGCGCAGGGTGTCGTGTTCGACGGCGGCCAGCTCAGCGGGGTGCCTGTCGTCCGCGCCAAGCACCACGATGCGGCCGTTGGCGGAGACGTCCAGATCGGAATCGAAGCGATCGCCATGGGTCAGTGCCGTGACCTTGCCCGTGGCCAGGTCGATGCGCGACAGGTGGGTGACTTCGGCCTGTTCGACCAGCGCATACACGCTGCGCCCATCCGGTGACCAGCGCGGCTTGGTAAAGCAGCGGTCGATCGGCGCCGGCAGCCTGGCCTTGCCGGTGGCCACGTCGACTACGGCAAGTTGCCAGGGGGCGTAGTAAATCCAGCGGTCTTCGTCGCTTTGCAGGTAGGCGATGTGGCTGCTGTCGGGGCTCCATGCCGGGCGCGTTTCCCAGTAGGGATCGAGGTCGGAACCCGGGAACGTGGTGAGTTGGCGTTCCTTGGCGCCGACCTGCGGTGCGATCACATAGATGTCGAAGTTCAGGTGACGATCGGGATCGTCGCCGCGCTTGGTGACATAGGCGATCAGCTTGCCGTCGGGCGACCACGCCGGCAGCATTTCGTCATGCTTGCCCGTGGTAAGCAGGCTGGCTTTGCCGCTGCCGATGTCGACGACGTAGAGGTGCTTGTGGCGGTGGTTGAGCCAGCCGTCGTCGTCGTCCTTGAACTGGAAACGGTCGGTGACGATCGGCGGCGGGTTCTTCGGCTTCTTTGCGTCGGCCGGGCGCTCGGAGTCGAATGCGATCACGGCGAGCTGCCTGCCGTCCGGCGCAAGCACGAAGTCCTCCACGCCGCTGGGCATGTCGGTGAGCCGGCGCGCTTCGCCGCCATCGGCGGGCATCATCCACACCTGCGTTTTCGTGTCGTCGTCAGTGGCGTTGCCGTCCAGCTTGCGGTCGGACAGGAAGGCTATGAACTTGCCATCCTCCGACCATTGCGGCCGCGACTCATTGCTGTCGGGCGTGCGGGTAAGCTGGATGCCCGCGCTGCCGTCGTAGCGCACGCGCCACAGGTCCGACTGCGCTTGATCGCGGTCGGGGTTGGCGGTGGTGACGGTATAGACGATGAATTGGCCGTCACGCGACAACGCCGGCTCGCCAACGTCGGCGAGTCGGTTGATGTCAGCCGCGGTGAAGCGCGTATCGTCGGCATGCACGAAAGTGGCGCTGCCGAGCAGCACCAGCAGGGACATGACCTGAGTCGAGAATCGCTTCATGGGGTGCCTTGCACGGATCGGGTGGAAGCTTCGCCGCCTGCCAGGGAGCGATACGCATCGCGCGCCTGACTGAGATAGTCGAGCGTCGTGCGCTTCTCCTCGGGCGTGTTGTAGTCGTCGCGTGCAGCGGCCGCCTCGATGGTGCGAGACAACCAGCTGGCGAACCAGGCCGCGTCGTCGCGTGCGCTTGGCGCCAACACATGCTCGCCCAGCCACACGGGGTTGGTGGTGGCGTAGGGATACAAGTCGAGCACCTGTGGATCGGCGTGGTCGTTCCACGCGCGCAGCAACACCCAGCCGCCGTCGAGATCAAGGTCGCCGGCAGCGTCGAACTGCCGATGATCTCCCGTCAGCGCGAAGGTCTTCACCACCTTGCCGTTGTGGATCAGTTCCAGATGTTCGACTGCCACCGGCGAGCGCAAGGCCACGCGATAGTGATGGCGGCCGGTTGTCCCGAGCGTGTCGCCAGGTTTTCCCTCATCGAGCAGCAGTCCAAGTAGCGGGCCGTTGCTGGCGAAGCCGTGGCCGGCCTTCAGTGCGGCCATGGCCGAGTCGACGTCGCGCTTGCCGCCGGTATCCAGAAACACACGGTTAAGTCCCACCGGACCGCGCAACGAGGCGTAGTTGGCCATGGCGTCAGTACCCGCGCCGGTAGACAGGTGGAAGCCCAGGTTGAGCAGGCGATACCACACTTGCGCCGTGGCCTGGTGATCGGAGAAGCCCATCACCTCGATGTAGTCGACCTTGTGCTCGATCACATCGGCGGGAAGTTCGTCGCTGAGCACGGCGTCGTGCACGGGGTCGGGCAAGGTGTCGAACGGATGCACGTAGCCGACGACTCCGCCCTGGGCGTGGGCCAGATCGGCGATCGCGCCATTGGTGGGGTAGGGACTGGCGAACGCGGTATGCCGGTAGGCGGAAAAATCCGGCGTCAGGAAGTGGTCGCCCAGATGCAGCAGGCCCAGATGTCCCCAAAAGCTGGTGTGAAATTCCTGGCCGTGCTGGACCAGGCTGCGTGGCGTGCTGGCCGGATCGGCGTCGGTGCGGAACGACGCGATATCGGGCACCCGTTCTTCCTTGTTGACCACCAGGTCATAGGCGAGGTCCAGGTCCTCCGCGCGCGCCTGCTGGGCAAGGTTGGCCGGCGTGTTGCGGTAGTGGCCGCCGTAGTTCATGTGGATATGCAGGTCGGCGCTGATCCAGTCGCCGAACGTGGCAGGCAGGGGCTGTGCCTGCAGTGCAGCGCGCAGCGATGTCGTGCGACCTGCTGGCGCCTGCAGCGTCTTTCGCCATGGTGAATAGACGAAGCCATGCTGCACCCATAGCTGCACCTGTCCCGCGGGTACGTCGAGTGCGCAGGGCGAGGCGCAATGGAAGTAATGCGTCTCGGTGGCCTGTAGCTTGCGGTCAAAGCCGTCGTCGGCATGCATCCAGGCGTCGCGGGGCGCATAGGCACGCGCATCGTTGCCCAGTACGGCGACACGCGCCGGTGTGCGCTCGCCATGTTCGTCCACGATATCGAGCACCAGGCGCGCCATCGGCATCTTGTACTGCCGAGTGGTGGGAACGATCGCGTGCGAGGCGCCGCCCAGCGTGTCCATGACCTGTAGCGAGGTATTGCCCGACTGGTTATCGATGTAGGCGATGCGTCGGCCGTCGGGCGACCAGCGTGCGTTGCGGCGGTCGAAATCGCCGAACGTCAACGGCAAGGGCGCAGCGCCACCCGGCGTGGTGAGCCAGAGTTGCTGCCACTGCCGGCCGCGATAGCTCGCGTAGAGCAGCCGCTTGCCATCGGGCGCGAGCTCCGGCCGTGCATTCCAGTTGGTCTCCTCGCTGAGGACTTTCCTGCGTTGTGCTGGATCGGCGACTGGCACCGCCCAAAGGTCACCCGTGCCCCAGGCGATTTCCGGATTGCTGACGACATAAAGCGTCTTGCCATCAGGTGACCACGAAGGATTGATCGCGTGATCGAAGGCCGAATAGTAGTAACGGTCCAGCGTGCTCTTGCGCTCGCCGAGCAGGTTGCGCACGTGGCGCAAGCCGGACGCGTCGATGTCGGCGACAAACAGGTTGAAATGGCCGGTACCCTGCGTCGACACCCAGGCCAGCTGTCGCCCGTCGGGCGACAAGCGTGGCTCGACGTTGACCGCCCCACCCGTAGTGAGTGGTTTCTCGCTGCCACTCACCAGGTCCAGTCGCCACAGTTCGATGGCGTTGCCGTCGTAGCGGGCGAAGACTACGCTGCGGCCGTCGCGCGCCGCATCGGGCTGGTCGTCGTAGGCGTGCGCGGCGTGGGTCAGTTCGGTGGCGGTGTCGCCATCGATGCGTTGCCGCCACAGCGAGCCAGCCATGCTGTAGATCAGCGCATCGCCGTCGGGCAGGAAGCTCACCGAGCCGGGGCCGGTGGTGACCTGGGGCAGGTACAGCTCGCGCCAGTAGTAGCTGTGCGGCAGGTCGATCTGCTTGAGCACAGGCTCGCGTGCGGCCTGCGCCGTGCCCATGCACGACAGGAGAGCCAGCAGGAAGATCGAATGGCGACGATGCATCGGGTCAGTGCCCCTTGAGTGCCTGGTCGAGGCTTGCGCGCAACAGCAGGATCGCCTCGTCCACCTCGCCGGTACTGACGTTCAAAGGCGGCATGAAGCGCACCGTGCTGGTGCCGCAGGAAAGCAGGAGCAGGCCGTTGTGGAAGGCGCGGGTGACCACGTCGTCACAGAGCGCGCGGGCAGGGCTGCGCTCCGCGTCGTTCTCCACCAGCTCCATGCCGATCATCAGACCCTTGCCGCGCACTTCGCCGATACAGGGATAGTCGCGTGCAAGCTCCCGCAGGCGTGTCATGAAATGTTCGCCGACGCCGGCGGCGTTCTCGGCAAATCCGTCGGCGACGAGGTCGAGCGTGGCATTGGCAGCGGCGCAGGCCAGCGGGTTGCCGCCGTAGGTGTTGCCGTGCGCGCCGCGCTTCCACTGCGACATCAGCGATTTCTTTGCCACCACCGCGCCGATCGGCAGGCCCGAACCTAGCCCCTTGGCCAGCGTCATGATGTCGGGGGCGACGCCCCAGTGCTCGCAGGCGAACATTTTTCCGCTGCGGCCAACGCCGGACTGCACTTCGTCGAAGATCAACAGGATGCCGTGCTGGTCGCACAGGGCGCGCAGCCCGGCGAGGAAACCGTCCGGCGGCACGAGATAACCGCCTTCGCCCTGGATCGGTTCGACCAGGATCGCCGCGACCTCGGCGGCGGGTACGCTGCGCTCGAACAACATGCGGATGTAATCGAGCGCGGCCTTGCCCTGGTCGGCGCCGGCGAACAGTGGCCGGTACGGGTTCGGAAACGGCACGTGGGTCACGCCGGGCATGGTCGGCGCGAAGCCGAGCTGCTGTGTGTACTTGCTCGAGGTGAACGACAGCGAGCCCATGGTGCGGCCATGGAATCCGCCCAGGAAACCGAGATAACGTGGCCGCCGCGTGACGTAGCGCGCCAGCTTCAGCGCACCTTCGACCGCCTCGGTGCCGGACTGACACAGGAAGCTCATCGCCGGCTCACCAGTGAGCGTGGTCATGGGGTTCACGCGCGCGAGTCGCTCGCCGAGACCCGTCATCTCTTCATGCCAGTAGTCGCTGGAGATGTGCAGGAACCGATCGGCCGCCGCCTTCACCGCCGCTACCACTTGCGGGTGCGCATGACCGGTGGCGCACACCGCGATGCCAGCCGCGAAATCGAGAAAGCGATTGCCGTCGACGTCCCACACTTCGGTGCCACGGCCATGCGACATCACGAAGGGGTAGTCGCGTGGATACGAAGGAGAGATCACCTCGGCGTCACGGGCGAGCATGGCGCGCGCGTTCGGACCGGGCAGGGCGGTCCGGATGTGATTCGGGTTGGGAGGGCTGGTGTTCACGGCAGTCCTTCGGGTGGTAGCGGCAGGTGGACAGGGCGGGAATGCGCTTCACGAGTGTGGGCAAAGAGCGCACGCAACGTGTCGAGTTCATGCGCCGTGGGTGGGGCGATCGTGTCGATTTCGTCGGCCAGCGCGAGCGGCCAGCCCACCGCGGCGCGCGCTTCTTCGACGCTGGCATCGGCGAACAGCGCGATCAGTTGCAGCTCGTCGGTTTGCGGATGCGGCGCCAGCATGCCGAAATCGGTGATGACCGCGCGCGGTCCGCCACCAGGCGCACCGCTGCGTGCGCGCGCGCCGTGACCCTCGAGGTAGCCCGCGCTGGTGCAGAAGTCCAGGCGCTCGACAAAGCTGCGCTTCGTTGCCTTGGCCATCACGAAGACCTGCTTGGCGTGCCAGGCAATTTCAGGCGCGCCACCGGCGCCTGGCAGGCGTGTCGTCGGCTTATCGTAGGGGCCGATCACGGTGCTGTTGAGGTTGCCGTAGCGATCGATCTGCGCTGCGCCGAGGAAACCGACGTCGACGCGCCCGGCCTGAAGGTAATAGCTGAAGACTTCCGGCAGCGGCACCACGTAGGCTGCCGTCTCGGCCAGTTCGCCGTCGCCGATGGACAGCGGCAATACACGCGGCCGCGTGCCGATGGTGCCTGATTCATAGATCAGCACGAGGCTTGGCGCGTGCGTAAGGCGGGCAAGGTTACAGGCAGCACTCGGCAGGCCGATACCGACGAAGCACACGCTCTTGTCGCGCAGCAGGCGTGCGGCGGCGATGGTCATCCATTCATTGCGCGAACATCCGCTCATCCTTCCGCCCGGCTGAGGCCGTCGAGAAACGCCCGGTGATCATTCGTGCGAAGCACGTGCTGGTCCATCCAGGCGAGGAAGTCGTCGCGTTCGCGCGCGACCGTGTCCCAGCGTTGGTAGAAGCTGTTGTCGCGGGTGTAGTGCCCCTGCGCATAGGACGGGTACGCGCCGCCCGGGCAATGCACGACCGCCGTGACGATCCAGTGCGGCAACACGATGGCATTCATCGCCGGAGGAAGCTCATCGACGAGCTCCTCGACAGTCACGATCAGCGTATGGGCCGCCAACGCTGCTTCACGTGCCGCGCCGAGAATGCCCTCGATGGCGACATTGCCTTCGCGGTCGGCGCGCTGCGCGTGCAGGATGGTGACGTCCGGATTGATCGCCGGTACGGCCGCCAGTGATTCGCCGGTGAAGGGGCAGGTGATGCTGCGGATATTCGGGTTGCGTGCCGGCAGGTCGGTGCCGACATAGCCTCGCAGCGTGCCGAAAGGCAGGCGCGCCGCACCTGCGCAGAAGGCGGCGGCCATGCCTGCGTGGCTGTGCTCGTCCAGTTCCAGCGGGTTTGGCCACTGGTGTTCCACGGCATCGCGCAGGCGATGCAGCGAGCCCACGCCGGGATTGCCGCCCCACGAGAAGGTGAGCTTGCGTGCGCAGCCCATGCCGATCATCTGGTCGTAGACCAGGTCCGGTGTCATGCGAATCAGGTGCAGCCGGCGTTTGCGCTGGCGAATGATCTCGTGGCCGGCGGCAAAGGGGATCAGATGCGTGAAGCCTTCCAGGGCCACGCTGGCGCCATCGGTGATGTAGTCGTGGATCGCATCGGCTAAGGAGAAGAACATGCAAGAGCCTCTTGATGGTCTGCACAAGGCCCGCGCTGGCATCGGCATGCGCGCAGGACGAGAACGAGCGAGGAGCGGTCGATCGGTACACAACGGCGCGACCTCAAGTGACTTTCACTCCACCACCGTGCGCGACTGCTCGCGCAGGTATTGCGCGAGGTAATAGAACGAGGCGATGGCCTTGCCGGTGGAGCCCGAACCTTTCCAGCCTCCGAATGGCTGGTAGCCAGGCCATGCCCCGGTAGTGGCGCCCTGCGGGCGATTGGCGTAGGTCACGCCGGCCTCGATGTGATCATGGAACCAGGCCACCTCATCCTCGCCACCGAAGAAGCCCGCGGTGAGTCCCATCGGCGTATCGTTCGCCAGTCGCATCGCCTCGTCGCGATCGCCATAGCGGTGAAGCATCAGGATCGGCAGGAACATCTCCTGTCGCCACAAGGGATGTGCCAGCGGTGCCTCGGCCAGCAGGGGCTCGACGTAGTAGCCGCGAGCGAGCGCCGGGTCGCCATCGCTGGCCGTGCCAAGCTGGGCACCACCACTGATCAGACGCGCGCCCGAGGCCCGCAGATCGTCGGCGTAGCGCAGGTAGTTGGTGTAGGCGGAAGCATTGACGACCGGTCCCAGCCAATGTTCGCGCCGGCGCGGATCACCGATGCGGATGGCGGCGATCTGTGCTTGCAGGCGTTCGATCAGCGCGTCGGCGATGCTCTCATGCACGTACACTCGCGACAGTGCAGAACACTTTTGCCCGGTCATGCCGTACGCGGATCGCGCAATGCCGGCGGCCGCGCGATCGAGGTCGGCGCGGGCGGTGACGATGCAGGGGTTCTTGCCGCCCATCTCGGCGATGCATGGGCGCGGATACGCCCCGCTCACCATCTGTTGCATGAGCTGCCGGCCCACCGGGACCGAGCCGGTAAAGGTGATGCCCGCCGTGTGCGGATGCTGCACCAGGGCTTCGCCAATGTCGCGCCCCGAGCCGGACAGGTAATTGAACACGCCGGGCGGCAGGCCCGCGTCGCGGATGCAATCGGCCAGCAGGCGGCCGGCCCATGGCGTATCGCTTGCGCCCTTGAGTACCACCGTATTGCCGGTGACCAGGGCGGCGGCGGTGGGGCCGCCTGCCAGTGCGAGCGGGAAGTTGAACGGTGCGATCACCACCCACACGCCATAGGGCCGCATCACACTGGCATTGTGGGAAGCGATGCCCTCGATGGGGTCGTCCGGAAGCGGATTCACGTAACCGGCATGGCTTTCGAAATCGCTGGCGTAGTGATGGAAGAAGTCGACCGTCTCCTGTGTCTCGCCCAGCGCCTCCATGCGGTTCTTGCCGACTTCGAGGGTGAGCGCGGCGGCAATCTCATAGACCCGCTGTTCCATCAAGTCGCCGGCACGTCGCACCAGCCGCGCGCGCTCGGCCACCGGTGTTGCGCGCCAGGCGGGAAATGCCGCCTGCGCGGCCGCCATGGCTTCGTCGGCGTCGACCGGCGAGGCCAGGGCGAATTCACCAAGCCGCAGATCGCTGTCGAACGGTGCGCGGCGATCGGCGTATTCCGCGGTGTAGCAGTCGGCGCCATTGACGAACAAAGGATGGCGGCCACCCAGGTCAGCCTCGACCCGAAGCATGGCGGCATCGAAGCGCTCGTGCATCGCCTCCGGCGGGTTGTACATGGTGGCGTAGGTGAGACGAAAACTCATCGACGAGCCCTCAGGATGGTGCAGGAAAGAAGCGCGCCAGCAGGCGATCGAGCTGGGCCAGCGCATCGGCCAGGGCGTGCTCGTCGATGACCAGTGGCGGCGCCAGCAGGATCAGGTTGCCGCGGCATGCGAACGACACGCCCTCGGCCATCGCCGCTTCGACCAGCGCGTTGAGCGCGGCCGGCATGGCCGGCCACGGTGCGAGTGGCTCGCGGGTGACGCGATCGGCGACCAGCTCGATCACGGCGAACAGGCCATGCCCGCCGCGGACATCGCCGATGACCGCATGGCGACCCTGCATGGTCTTCAACTCGGCGAACATCCGCGCGCCAAGCGTGCGCGAGCGGACGATCAGGTCTTCGTTCTCGTAAGCTTGCAGCGCCGCAAGGCCGGCGGCGCAGGACAAGGGGTGTCCGCAATAGGTGAGGCCGGTATAAAGCATGTCGTGCTGCAGCCGCGCGGCGATCTCGGCCGACAGTACGACGGCACCGAGCGGTAGATGGGCGCCGGTGAGGCCTTTCGCCAGCGTCATCAGATCCGGCTTGCCGATATCGCCATAGCGTTGCCAGGCAAACCATTCGCCGCAGCGGCCGAAGCCGCTCATCACTTCATCGGCAATCAGGTAGACCCCGCGCGAACGGGTCGCCTGGCGCAGGTTCGGCCAATAGTTGTCCGGTGCAACGATGCCATTGGTACCGGCGTTGGGCTCCATCAGTACGGCAGCGATAGTGTCCACGCCGAGACGATCGATGGTCTCGGATATCGCCACCACCGCACGCTCGCCGCAGATCGTCGCGTCATGGCTGCCGAAGGCACCTTGATAGGCATACGGCGGTGGCACGTGGAGCACACCGAGCGCTTGCGGATCGACCTGGTCACGCGTGCGCGCATCGCCCGACAGGGCCATGCAGGCGTAGCTGGCGCCATGGTAGGAGCGGTCGCGCGTGATGATGTGGCCGCGTGGCTTGCCGCTGGCCTGGCGCGCAAACTTCACCGCGTTCTCGTTGGCGTCCGCCCCGGCCAGGGTGAAGAACACCCGGCCGCCTTCGAAGTCGGCTTTCTCCAGCAGGGCTTGCGCCAGGGCGGCGCGCGGCTCGGCACCCCATGCCGAAGTGACGAAGCACAGTTGTTCGGCCTGGCGGCGGATCGCCTCGATCACGGCAGGATGCTGGTGGCCGAGATTGCTGCATTCGGCCAGGCTGCTCATGTCCAGGATGCGACGGCCGTCGGCTAGTTCAAGGTGCGCGCCGCTGCCGCCGACGACTGTCGGCGCTCGCCATTCCGACTGCACACACCAGCTGTGCAGAACGCTATCGCCTTCGTGTACCAAGCCTCTCCCCCCGGATCGACCTTGTTCGATTACCGAACAATAATTCGTATTGCGAACTCATTGGAATCCTTCTACGCTCGATCTGTCAATGGACCTTCGTGGCATATGGCATCGAACCTCTTCGAAGACAGTGCGGACTACGTGCAATCGTTGGCGCGCGGACTTCAGGTCCTGCGCGCCTTTGATCGCCAACTGGCCAGTCCCAGCCTTTCGCAGGTCGCCGAACGCACTGGCCTGTCGCGTGCGGTGGCGCGTCGTCTGCTGCTGACCTTTCAGCATCTGGGTTACGTCGGCAGCCAGGGCCGCAGCTTCTATCTCACGCCTCGCGTGCTGGAACTTGGCTACAGCTACCTCAGCTCGCTGGATTTGACCGAACTGGCGCAGCAGAGCATGGCCTTGCTGGCGGAGCGTGTTGGCGAGTCCTGTTCGATGGCCGTGCTGGATGGCAGCGACATCGTCTATGTGCTGCGCGTGCCGGTGCGCCGCGTGATGAGTGTGGCGCTTGGCGTTGGCGCGCGCCTGCCGGCGTTCGCTACCTCGATGGGGCGCGCCATTCTGTCCGGCCTCTCCGAGGCCGAGCTGGCCGGCTGGCTGCGCGGCCAGAAATTCCGCAACCTCACGCCGTTTACGCTACGCACGGCAACGGCACTCAAGGCTGAGATAAAGCGCGTTCGTGAGCGGGGTTATGCGGTCGCATCGCGCGAGCTCGAAGTCGGTCTGTTTTCGATCGCCGTGCCGATCCACGCGGGCGACGGCCGCATCGTTGCGGCATTGAACGTCGGCATGCCCTATAGCGAGGACGCGCTGGCGCGTGCAGTGAAACTGATCTTGCCGGCGCTGCAGGATGCGCAACGTTCGATCGAGCACACGATCCAGCGTGGTGGCTGGCAACCACACATGGCGATGCAAGGAGTCTATGACTAGCGCCTACCTCGTCGACGCGACACGCACGCCGTTCGGCCGCCATGCGGGCGCGCTGGCTGGCGTGCGCGCCGACGATCTGGCGGCACTGCCGATCACGGCGCTGATGAAGCGCCACCCGGGCATCGACTGGGCGGCGCTGGACGAACTGATTCTCGGCTGTGCGAACCAGTCGGGCGAGGACAACCGCAACGTGGGGCGCATGGCGGTCCTGCTGTCGGGGCTGCCGGAGAGCGTTCCCGCGGTCACCGTCAATCGGCTTTGCGCCTCGGGACTGGAAGCGATGGGACAGGGCGCGCGCGCGATTGCCTGCGGCGAGGCGGATCTGGTCATCGCCGGTGGCGTCGAGAGCATGTCGCGCGCGCCCTATGTCATGGCCAAGGCGACGGGCGCCTACACGCGCGAGCAGAAGCTCGAAGACACGACGCTGGGATGGCGTCTGGTCAACCCGCGGATGCAGGCTAGCTACGGCATCGATTCGATGACGCAGACCGCGGAAAACCTTGCGCGCGAACATGCCATCGACCGTGCCGATCAGGATGCCTATGCATGGCGCAGCCAGCAGCGCGCCGCGCGTGCGCAGCAGCAGGGCTGGCTGGCCGAAGAGATCACCGTCGTCGAAGCACCGCAAGGCAAGCAGATCATTACCGTCGATGCCGACGAGCATCTGCGCCCGGACTCTACGGTCGCGCAGCTCGCTGCGCTCAAGCCGCTGCTTGGCACGAACACCAGCATCACGGCCGGCAATGCGTCCGGACTCAACGACGGCGCCGGCGCCGTGCTGCTGGCATCGGAGGCGGCGCTGCGCAAGTACGACCTGCAACCGCTGGCGCGCATCGTTGGCATGGCCTCGGCCGGCGTCGCACCGCGCGTGATGGGTATCGGACCGGTTCCGGCGATGCGCAAGTTATTCGCACGCACCGGCCTGGGTCTATCCGACTTCGATCGCATCGAGATCAACGAAGCGTTCGCGGCCCAAGTGTTGGCCTGCTCGCGGATGCTCGGCTTGCCCGACGATGCCGAGCATCTCAACGCGAATGGTGGTGCGATTGCCCTCGGCCATCCGCTAGGCGCCAGTGGTACACGGCTGGCGATGACGGCAGCATTTGCGCTGCGTCGGCACGGCCAGCGTCGCGCGCTGGTCAGTCTATGTGTCGGTGTCGGACAGGGTCTGGCCCTGGCTTTGGAGCGAGCATGAAACGTATCCTGAAATTCCGTCTCGTCACGGCCTTGGCCGCGCTGCTGCCACTGGCTGCCCACGCTGCGCAGGACGCGACAGGCAGCCAGAACGCTCTTGGCCGCGAGCTGTTGAGCGAAATGATCGCCATCGACTCGACATCGGAACATGGCAGCACGACGGTGGTTGCCGAAAAGCTGGCGCAGCGGTTCCTCGCCGCAGGCTTCGCACCGGCCGACGTGCAGGTGGTCGGTGATGATCCGAAACGGCGCAACCTGGTGGTGCGGCTGCACGGCCGCGGCGAACGCGAGCCGGTGCTGCTGCTGGCCCATCTGGACGTGGTCGAGGCGCGTCGCGAGGACTGGCACGTCGACCCATTCACGCTGACCGAACGCGATGGCTACTTCTACGGTCGCGGCACCATGGACATCAAGGGGGGCGGGGCGGGGCTGGTCAGTGCGCTATTGCGACTGCATCGCGAAGGCATCAAGCCCAAGGGCGACTACATTCTGGCGCTCACCGCTGGTGAGGAGGATGGTGTCTCCAACGGCGTGGAGTGGCTGCTCGCGCATCGCCCCGACCTGATCCGCTCGGCGTACTCGATCAATGTCGACGGTGGCGGGCCTGAGATCCGCGCCGGCAAGCCCGCCGTGCTATCGGTGGAAACCGCGGAGAAGGTGTTCCTGAGCTACACGCTCACCGTGCACAACCCCGGCGGCCATAGTTCCCTGCCGACCGCCGACAACGCCATCTATCGGCTGGCCAAGGCGCTGGATCGGCTGTCGTCGTTGCAGTTTCCGTTGCGCACCAATGCGGCGACGCGCGGCTACTACGCAGGGCTGGCAGCGTTCTATACCGGTCAAACGGCCGCCGACATGCGCGCGGTGGCGCATGAACCGTCCGATCCCGCGGCGCTTGCGCGACTCGCGGCAACCTCTGCATACAACAATTCACAGCTGCGCAGCACCTGCGTGCCGACTCTGCTGCAAGGCGGGCATGCCGAGAATGCGTTGCCGCAGCTGGCGCGGGCAACGATCAACTGTCGCCTGTTGCCGGACGAAGACTTCGACCAGGTGGATGCCGCGCTGAAGCGCGCAGTGGCCGACCCCGCGGTGGAGATCGCACGCGTCGCCCCGCCCAAACCCAGTCCGCCGAGCCCGGTGGACAAGGCGCTGTTCGCGCAGGTCGCCAGCACGGCAAAGAGCCTGTGGGGGCCGATTCCGGTGTCGCCCTATATGGCCGCCGGTGCATCCGACAGCGTGTTCCTGCGCGCGGCCGGCAGGCCGTCATATGTGTTCAACGGGCTTCCTTATGACGTGGACGACGATCGTTCGCACGGGCAGGACGAACGCATTCTGGTCGATGCCTACTACCAGTCGCTGGAATTCAACTACCGGTTGCTCAAGGACCTTTAAGGAGCTTCGTCGCCCTATGCACTGCACGGTGTCCCAAACCAAGCGCCCCGCATGCCGTCCGGACCGCTGTGCCGAACGGTGCGGGGCGTACGCATGATGACCGAACATGCCACCGGTACGCTGGAGCAAGCGCTGGCACACGCGGAGCGCCTGCTGGCGCGCGATCCGGTGCTGGCTGGCGAACAGGCTGAAGAAATCCTCAAGATCGTTGCCGGCCACCCGATGGCCGTGCGCGTGTCGGCGCTGGCACGCGCGGCACAAGGCGACTTGCAGGGTGCGATCGACCTACTTGTACCGCTGGCGCAGGCGCAGCCGACATGGGCGCTGGTCCATCTCGACCTGGGCGTGGCGCTGGGCCGTGGCGGGCAAGGACACGCGGCGATCGCCGCGCTGCGCAAGACGGTGGCGTTGAAACCCGACCTGCCGCAAGCCTGGCGTGAGCTCGGCGATCAACTGATGGCAGCAGGCGAGCACGACGCCGCCGATACCGCCTATGCCCAGCATGTCCGTCACTCCACTCGCGATCCGATCCTGCTTTCTGCCGCCACCGCGTTGGTTGAAGGCCGTATCCCCGAGGCCGAGGCTCTGCTAAGCGAGCATCTGCGCCAGGCGCCAACCGACGTTGCTGCCATGCGCATGTTCGCCGAGCTCGCCGCGCGCCAGGGGCGCACCGAGGATGCCGTGAGTCTGCTCGCGCAATGCCTGGAGCTGGCGCCCGGCTTCCATGCCGCGCGCCATAACTATGCGCTGCTATTGCACCGTAGCAACCAGTCCGAGCGGGCGTTGGCCGAGATCGAGCGATTGCTCGCGGTGGCGCCGGGTCACCCCGGTTATCGCAACCTCAAGGCGGCGATGCTGTGTCGCATCGGCGATTACGCGCCCGCCATCGGCATCTACGCCGACCTGCTCGAGCAGCATCCAGGCAGCCCGAAGGTGTGGATGAGCTACGGGCACGCGCTGAAGACGACGGGTTCGAGCGACCGTGCGATTGCCGCTTATCGGCGCAGCCTGGAACTGGAGCCGTCCTTCGGCGAAGTATGGTGGAGTCTGGCCAACCTCAAGACCTTCCGTTTCAGCGCCGACGATCTGGCTGCCATGCGCGTGCAGCTGGCGCGTACCGACCTGGGCGAGGACGATCGACTGCATCTGGAGTTCGCTATCGGCAAAGCGCTGGAGGATGCGGGCGAGTTCGAGCCTTCATTCCGGCATTACGCGCAGGGCAATGCGATCCGGCGCGGGCAGCTGCACTACAGCGCCGACGAAACCAGCGCGCGCGTACGCCATATTCGCGAGCGCTATACACGCGAGTACTTCGGTGCGCGCGCCGGCGCGGGTTGCCGCGCGCCCGATCCGATTTTCATCGTCGGCCTGCCGCGCGCGGGCTCGACCCTGATCGAGCAGATCCTGTCCAGCCACAGTCAGGTGGAAGGCACGATGGAGCTGCCGGAAATCACTTCGATCACGCGCACGTTGCGCGCTCAGGGGGATGCCGGCAGCGTCATGCCCTATCACGAGGCGCTGGCGGCCATCGACGGTGACGCGCTGTGCGAGCTGGGCGAACGCTATCTTGCGCACACGAGCATCCAGCGCAAGACACCGGCACCCTTCTTCATCGACAAGATGCCGAACAACTTCATGCATCTTGGCCTGATCCATTTGATCCTGCCGAACGCGAAGATCATCGACGCACGTCGGCATCCCTTGGCTTGCTGCTTTTCCGGTTTCAAGCAGCACTTTGCCAGGGGCCAGAGCTTCAGCTACAGCCAGGAAGACCTCGGGCGCTACTACCACGATTACGTTTCATTGATGAGCCATTTTGACGAGGTGCTGCCGGGGCGCATCCACCGCGTCATCTATGAGCATATGGTCGAGGACACCGAAGGAGAGGTTCGGCGTCTTCTCGACTATTGCGGTCTGCCGTTCGAGCCATCGTGCCTGCGTTTTTTTGAGAACGCCCGGCCGGTGCGCACGGCGAGTTCCGAACAGGTGCGCAGACCGATTTACCGCGAGGGTGTGGATCACTGGCGGCATTACGCAGCCTGGTTGGGGCCATTGGTGGAGGCATTGGGGCCGGTGCTCGGGCGATATCCCGATCCGCCGGAATGACGTGACGTAGCAGGCGCCGAAGGGTCGCCGTCATCAGAATTTGGGGGAGGAAGTCGATGCATAGGGGCAGGCTCGGACAACGAAGTAGTAAGCAATCGGTGAGATTGGTGCGATTGCCGCTCGCCGCGGCGATCTGTATGGCTGTTGCTGCACCGGCGCTCGCGCAGGACGCTGGCCAAAGCCAGGGGCCGGCCGCGGCGCCGGCAGCGCCCGTGGCCGCCAAGACGCTCAATGCGGTGACGGTGACCGCACAAAAGCGCGAGGAAAATCTGCAGAAGGTGCCGATCAGCATGAATGTGCTGGGCCAGGACCGGCTGGAGGAACTTCACGTCAAGAATTTCGACGACTACGTGAAGTATCTGCCGAGTGTTTCCTACCAGACGTTCGGCCCGGGTTTTGCCCTGATCTACATGCGCGGCGTGGCCAGTGGCGGCGACGGTAACCACTCCGGTTCGCAGCCGAGCGTGGGCGTGTACCTGGACGAGCAGCCGGTTACCACGATCCAGGGGCCGCTCGATATCCACATGTACGATATCGCCCGCGTCGAGGCGCTCGCCGGTCCGCAAGGCACGCTATATGGCGCCAGCGCGCAAGCGGGTGCGTTGCGCATCATCACCAACAAGCCCGATCCCAGCGGTTTTGCCGCCAGCTACAGTGCGGGCGTCGATTCGGTCGATCATGGCGGTGTGGGCTATACCGCCGAGGGCATGATCAACATACCGATGTCCACCAGCTCGGCCATTCGCCTGGTTGGCTGGCACGAGCATGATGCCGGCTACATCGACAACGAAGTGGGTTCGCGCACGTTCCCGACCTCCGGCATCACGGTCAGCAATGCGCATGGCTGCACGCAAACCCCGACCCTGGTGTGCACCGGGGCCGCCAAGAAAAACTACAACGACGTCGATATCAGCGGCGGTCGCATGGCGCTGAAGTTTGGCATCAACGATGACTGGTCGATCAGTCCTACCGTCATGGGGCAGCAGACGATCGCCAACGGTAATGTCGCTTCCGACCCACAGGTCGGCAGTCTGGCGATCACGCATTTCTACCCGGAACACTCCGACGACCGTTGGATCCAGGCAGCGCTGACCGTGGAGGGCAAGATCGGCAACTTCGACTTGACCTATGCGTACTCGCATCTCAAGCGCAATCAGGAGGAAGAGAGCGACTACAGCGATTACTCGTTCTGGTACGACACGCTGGCCGGCTACGGCGCGTACATTGTGGACAACGCCGGCAACCTGATCAATCCGTCGCAGTTCATCCAGGGCAAGGACCGCTACACCATGGACAGCCACGAGCTGCGCATCGCCTCGCCGAGGGACGATCGCCTTCGCGTGGTGGGTGGCCTGTTCTGGGAAAAGCAGGTGCACGATATCGAACAGCGCTACATGATCAATGGCTTCGCTGACAGCCTCTCCGTGACGGGCTGGCCCGACACCCTGTGGCTGACCGAGCAGCGACGCATCGACAAGAACGAAGCGGTGTTCGGCGAGCTGTCGTACGACTTCATCCCCGAGACGCTCACCGGTACGATCGGCGGGCGCTATTTCCGCTCCGACAACAGCCTGGGCGGGTTCTACGGCTTCAGTGCGGGCTACGCGCCCGGTTCCAGCTACGGCGAAGCGGGCTGCATTTCGCCCACGCCGTATCGCGGCGCGCCGTGCCAGGACTTCGCCAAGCAGACCAACGAAACCGGTTCGCTCGGCAAGGTCAACCTGACCTGGCAGATCACGCCCGACAAGATGATCTATGGCACCTGGTCCGAGGGTTTCCGTCCCGGAGGCATCAATCGCCGTGGCAGCCTGCCGCCATACCAGTCGGACTGGCTCACCAACTACGAGCTCGGCTGGAAGACCACCTGGCTCGACAACCGGCTGTCGTGGAACGGGGCGGTGTTCCGCGAGAAGTGGAAGGACTTCCAGTTCAGCATTCTCGGCGCCAACGGGCTTACCGAAATCAAGAACGCAGGCCAGGCGCAGATTGACGGCCTGGAATCGGATCTGAACTGGGCCGCGACCTATAACCTGCAGCTCAGCGCAGGCTTCGCCCTGTACAACGCCAAGCTCACGGAGAACTACTGCGGCTTCACCGACACCAACGGCCACCCGATCACCTACTGTCCGGCCGGTACCGTCAATCCGCTTACCGGTGACACGGTCACCGGGCCTCAGGCGCCTTCTGGCACCCAGCTGCCAGTAACGCCACGCTTCAAGGGCAACCTCACGGCGCGCTACTCGTGGGACATCGGGGGCAAGGATGTCTTCGTACAGGCGGCGGTGGTGCATGTCGGCGAACGCCAGTCCGATCTGCGGCTGTATGAACGCGGACTGCTGGGAAAGATGCCGGCCTACACCACGGCGGACTTTTCCTCCGGCATCAAGAAGAACGGCCGTTCGCTGGATTTCTATATCACCAACGTGTTTGACAAGCGTGGACAGCTCTACCGCTTCGCCGAGTGTGCGGAAGCGGTGTGCGCGGCACACAACGTGGTGCCGGCCTATCCCAACGGACAGGTCTATACCGTCATGACGCAGCCGCGGACGTTTGGCCTGCGTTTCTCGCAGGAGTTCTAGGCCAGGGCAGTCGTGAGAGGCCAGAAGAGCCCCGGTACAGACCGGGGCTCCTCATTTATAGGGGCGGCGAGGCGCAGACGCGCCGCAGGTGCGGAAGGCGTAACCCGTCCGTCGGCGATTTCTGGGACACGAGCGCTCGTCACTGCTCGCCTCGGTTCGGGTTTCTAAAGGCTTTCAGGGATAGCGGTCAAACCAGTCGGCGACCTGTCGACGCACCTCGGCCTGCCCGGCTTGATTGGCCCATTGATGGGTCAGGCCTTCCACGACGCTGTTCTTGAAGCGTCCTGTCGCGTGGGCCTGCGCGTAGCTAAGCCTCAGGGCGTCATCGAGTTCGCGCAGACTATCTTGCGCCATGACGTCGTCTGCGCTCCCCTGAAGCACAAGCAGGGCCGGGGGTGGCCTACCGGTAGCGATATTCGCGGAGCGTCCCGCGACATCAGTGCGGGCAGCCAGTGCGCGACTTTCCCGGCTCCACGCGTACGGCCGTCCTGTTGCATGCTCGTACGCTTCGATCGATGCACTCAACCCCGCAGAGGGATTGAGCGCCACTGCGGCACTGACTGGCACGTTGTGTTCCGCGAGCGAGACCAACACCGCCGCTGCGCCCGCGGAAAATCCAAACAGTGCGATCTTTTCACCCGCCTTCATGCAGCCGCGTTGCTCAAGTTCCCGTACAACGGCAGGCAGCTCATCGACGGCGCCCATCACAATCGGTTTGAAAACGAGAAGACCAACATCCTCCGTCTGCCGACGGACGAGTTCGGTCTTGCCGCCCGCCGGAGCGCGCCGCCCGAACAGCGGCAGCCCCAGATAAACCTTGATCGCCGGCACGTCATCCAGGGGAAGCGCAGTCATCAGCGCCTGTTCGCTGTCCGGCGGCCCGAAGCCGTGCCACAGAACGATCGGCGGCCGGCTCACATTGATGGGAATGCGAATCATCGCCGGAACGCCCGCCAGATTCGTTATGACCGTGCTGGCCTCTTGCGCGCCGCCAAAACATCGCGCGTCCGTGATGGCAGGCGCATCATTGGACGCCATCGCGGCAGGCAACGAAAACGCGCAGAGAGCCACGCCGATCAGTTGACTCGCCAACATGGGGCGACACATGCTCATGCGTTCCTCGCCATGTCGTGAACGGGCCGGTCAACAGCCCATGATGGGCCCATCGTAGCGCCTCATGTTCACGTTCCCTCATGCATGGTTTTCGATTCCGCGGCCAGGGACGATTCGGGTCAAGGGTCGGCGCGACCACGGCCAGGGCTCGAGCGGATAGTTCAGAAATGGTGCATTAACGAGGCGCCACGGCGGCCATCAGGCCCCGTCAAACAGCATGCATATTCACGCCAGCTTGCCGTCTCATAGCGCATGTTTCGCTCGACGCGTTCCCGACGAGTCACGCTTCGCGAGCGTCGCAAATTCGTGCGACCCAGGGGGTGGTTCAGGTCGTTGTGATTTGTTGCATGTTCCCGGCGGGCCGCGCTTCGCGAGCGTCGCAGCGGTGTAGAGGCATAGCGCGTGCAGTGGATGTTCTTTCTTGCTGAGCCACCTTGCGCGCTCCTGATATCGGCATGCCCGTGAGCATGCCGCCCAAGAAGAGGAGATCGATCATGGTACGCGTGAGCTCTCGAATCGGTTACGGGTTCGTGTGTGTATGCGCTATGGCGCTCGGCGGCTGCTCAGATTTCGTCAAAAAGGCCGATTTCGACACCGCCATTACGGAATTACGGAACAACGACCAAAGGCAGCAGCAGGAAATCGATGCTATCAAGCAGGAGATGCAGCAGCGGTTCGCCAAGTACGATGCGGCGATCGCCGAGATGCAGGGTCGTATTCGCGTTGACACGATTGCGCTTTTCGACACCGACAAGGCGGACTTGCGCGACCAGGACAAGGCACTGCTCGATGATTACGCGAAAGTGCTGAAAGAGCACCACTCCAATGCACTGGTTACCGTCGAGGGTTTCACCGACCCATCCGGCTCGGCAGGTCACAACTACAGGCTGGGCATGCGGCGTGCGGAAGCGGTGCGCAATTACCTGGTGCAGACGGGCGGGCTTGCCGACAGCCAGGTGCGGGCAGTGAGCTATGGTCAGGCGAAGAATCGACAAGTGGTAGCCGGAGCCTATGGCGAAAAAGGATTACCCAATCGTCGTGTGGCACTGGTCGTCGATTTCAACGGCAATGCAGAGAGCGCACCCGCTGCGAGCAATACCGGCAATAGCAGTGGCTGAGTAGTTCGTCTTGCACCTGCCTATGGAGTCGCTGGTGCGACATTTGTCCTGATGGCAAAGGCCGCCATGTGGCGGCCTTTGGCTGCGTGCCGTGCCAGCGGATGGCTTCGATGCACCGAATAGTCGGGCCAGCCTTTTGCCTGAGCGTGCGTGGGCGTCCTCCGAGCGTGCGCGCTTCACGCGCGGGTGGCGCCGTGCTTCTTGCACGGCATCTCTTGCGGAGCGGTCATTGTCTGGAATGTCTGCGGCGCCATTTCTGGTGAAGGCGCGCGGGTCCGGCGTTTCACTGTCCCTCTCTATATTGAGTGTCACCCAGGGGCAGTACGCTGCCGCCTTATTCGTTTGGCGTCGATCAGGTGCCCCGTGAGCCAGGATTCCACATCGAGCCCCTGGAAGAAGCCCTCGACACTGGTAGCTGGTGTCGGGGCCCTTGGTGTGGTCTTCGGCGACATCGGCACCAGTCCGCTCTACACCTTCAAGACGGTGCTGGATTTGACTGGCGGTCATTCCGCGCAAACCATCTTCGGGGTGATTTCGCTGCTGATCTGGACGCTGATCATCGTCACGACGGTGAAGTACGCCGGCTTTGCCATGCGCATCGACAATGACGGTGAGGGCGGTATCTTGGCCTTGATGGCCCTGCTTGGCGTAAAGCGACGCAAGCGCCCGGCGATCGTGGCTGCTGGCTTGTTCGGTGCCGCGCTGATTTATGGCGATGGTGCGATTACGCCGGCCATCTCGGTGTTGTCGGCCCTGGAAGGTTTGAATATTGCGGCACCATCGGTACAGCCCTATGTGTTGCCGCTAACCGTGGTGATCCTGCTGGCCCTGTTTGCACTGCAGCCCATGGGGACCGCGAAAATCGGGCGCGCGTTTGGTCCCATCATGGCGATCTGGTTTCTGACCATGGCGGTGCTTGGCGTGTGGGGCATTGTGCGGCATCCGGGGATCCTGTGGGCGCTAAACCCGTATTACGCGCTGACCTACCTGGTGCACGGAGGTCGTGGCGCGTTTCTGGTGCTGGGTGGCGTGTTCTTGTGCGTGACGGGTGCGGAAGCTTTGTACGCGGACATGGGTCACTTTGGCGCAGGTCCGATCAAGCTGGCATGGTCGTCGCTGGTGTTTCCGAGTCTGGTGCTGAACTACGCGGGGCAGGGCGCCATCGTGCTGGAAGGCGCGCCGACGGAGGGGAATATTTTCTACCATCTGTGCCCTGCATCGCTGACACTGCCACTGATCATTCTCGCGACCGTCGCCACCATCATCGCCAGCCAGTCGATCATCACCGGCGCGTTTTCCATGACGCGGCAGGCGATCCAGCTTGGCTGGATGCCACGCCTGAGAATTCGGCAAACCTCGGGTGAGGGTTACGGTCAGATCTACGTGGGCGGCGTCAACTGGATACTGATGCTGGTAACCATTGGCTTGGCACTGGCTTTTCGCAAGTCGGAAAACCTCGCCGGCGCCTACGGTATCGCCGTGTCTGCCACGATGTTGATGACCACGGCGCTATTGTTCATCGCGATGCGCGAAATCTGGAAGTGGAACCTCGTCGCGAGTGGTGCGGTGGCCGGCTTGTTCTTCGTGGTCGATGCCGCCTTCTTCTCGTCGAACATGATGAAGCTGTTTGAGGGCGGTTATGTACCGTTGCTGCTTGCGGCCATGGTCTATCTCATCATGTTCGTGTGGCACAAAGGCATCAAGGCCGTGGCAAACCGGCTTGACGAGAATCCCGTGCCTATCGACGCGTTCCTTAGCGACATGGCGGAGTCCGGGGTATCTCGCGTGCCTGGCACAGCGGTGTTCCTGACGCGTGCCCGCGCCACGACACCTCCGGTAATGATTTGGTACGTCAAGCACACCCACGCCTTGCACGCGCGCGTGCTGGCCGTAACCCTGGATGTCGCGTCGACACCTTACATCGCGGCAAAAAATCGCCTGACCATGGTGGAGTTGGCACCGAATTTCTGGTCGATCACGGCGAACTACGGCTTCATGCAAAAACCCGACCTGCCGTCCTTGATGTCGCAGATCGCCGCCTGTGGCTGCCCTATCGATACGCACGAACTCACTTATTTCACCGGCATGGAAAAGATCGTGCCGCGGATGGACGGCCGCGGTCTGCCGCGTTGGATGGTGTCGCTGTTCAGCGTGCTGTTGCGCAATAGCACGCGCCTGACCGACTACCTGCACGTGCCGCCGGGCCAGGTGGTGGATATAGGACGGCAGGTGTCGATCTGAGGGCTAAGCCATTGGCACGAACCGCGGCTACCTGCACCCCGCCTGCCACGTGCGGGCGGGGTGATTTCATCACTGCGCGACCTTCTCCGACTCCACCACCAGATCCAGTACATATGCGGAAGACGGTGCATTGGCGGGCGGGTTCTTGATGGTAAAACGCTTCACGCGCAGCACGTTGCGAATGCCCGGTTCGTGGGTATAGCCCTCGATCTGCTGATTGAGCGGGCGCCACTCGCCTGGCGTGCCGCTCGCCAGGCCGTGCTCATCAAAAAAGCGATCGCGCACTTGCAGGCATGGCCGGTTGCCAAGCACGGGATGGTTGGCCAATACGGGATGATTGGCCGGCACGGGGCCGTTGCATGGCACGGTTTGCGCGGCCACTTCAAGGAAGGCCGTGACGCCCGGACCGCCGAATCGCGTCTCCGCCGTCGGCACGCCGGTGAAGCTCAACGTGTCGCCGCTGTCGGTGATCAATTGCAGGTGGGGTGTGGCGCTCTCGGCTTGCAGGCTCAATTTCAGGCTGCCCTGGAGGCGCTGGCTGATGGCGCCGTCTAGCGCGGCGAGGCCGGGTTCGACGCAGGCCATCCTGCTCTGCATCATCGTGCCTATCTGCAGTCGCCCGTTCTCGACGCTGTAGCCGCCGCCCATGACGTTGCAGCTGTTGATGACGTTGATACGGCCGCCGTTAAAGTCCAGCTGCACCGGCTTGTCGGTACGGACGAACAGCGCATCGATGCGTTTGCCGCTGGTATCGGTGGCGTCATTGAGTTGCCAGTGATAGCGGCCGAGCAGGCTGGTATCGGTCGGCGCCGCCGTCGTTGCGGCAGCGGCTGGCGCCGTCATTGCAACCGGTGGTGTCGCTGCAGCCGTGGCCGCGCTCGCTGTGGTCGTCGAAGAGGCAGGGGCCGTCGATTGCGGTGATTGCGAACAGGCGGCGAGCGCGAGCGGAAGAACGAGCAGGCGGTATTTCATGGGGTATCTCCGTTGAAGAGGGCGGAGTTGCCAGGTTTGCGCGGGGTTGTCGGTGGCGGGGACGTCGCGTCCGGCGATTCCAGGGTGAAAGATCGATGTGTCCTCGTCTTCGAATAGTGAAGGGGCAGGGGCCCCCAACCTGCGTGCCTCGCGCCAGGGTTTCCGTGACCATCGACAGGTTCCGCGTATCTTCGTGAATCCAGCCGGTATGCTTCGCCGCTATCGATTCACTTGAGTGCTCGACCGTTCAGTGGTGCCGCCTTCCTTCCGTGCCTGGCCAAGGACACACCATGCTCCGCCACGTGTTCAGCAGCTTGCTTGCCTTGAGCGTCGTGCCGGCCTGGGCCGCCGATGCAGCACCCACCGTCTTCGCTCCCGGCGTGATTTCGGGCCCTTTGCACGATAGCGCGCCGGCATTCACACCGGATGGCAAGACGGTGTTCTTCTCACGCAGCGATGGGCCACACTCAAGCATCCTGGTCAGCCATCTCAAGCGAGGCCACTGGTCGCCACCCTCGACGGCGCCGTTCTCCGGGTAGTGGAGTGATATGGAGCCGAGCATGTCGCCGGATGGGCAGGCTCTGGTGTTTATCTCCAATCGACCGAAGGACACCGGTGGCAAACCACTGGATGGCTTCTTCATGGGGCGCAGCTTCCCCGGCGCCGGAGGTAATCTCTGGAGGGTGACGCGCCAAGGTGGTGGCTGGAGTGTGCCGGTACGCCTGGCCGACATGGTCAATCGCAGCGACTCCAGTTTTGCACCGAGCGTGGCGGCTGACGGCGCGCTGTATTTCATGCATCCCGCGGAAGATCCGACGCACTTCCGGCTTTATCGTGCTGCCTATATGGGCGGTGTTTACCAGGAGCCACAGCCGTTGCCATTCAGCGATGGCACGACGACCGACGTTGACCCGGCAGTCGCGCCGGATGAGTCGTTCGTCGTGTTCGGTTCCAATCGCGCACCGGCACGCCAGATCGATCTGTTCATCGTGTTTCGTGATCACGGACAGTGGGGTACGCCCATACATCTGGGCGATGTAGTGAACAGCGCGGGCTCCGATGCCGAAGCGCGCCTGAGCCCTGATCATCGCACGCTGTATTTCGCCAGCGATCGCCTTAGCGACATGCCTCCGGGTGCTACACGCGCCGATTGGGATAACGGCAAATACAACATTTGGCAGGTGTCGTTGGCGCCCTGGCTGGACGCGCATGCCAAACTCGCGAGGTGAAGACAAGCGCTAGGTGCTTACCCGCACGAAGGCAAACACGAGGGCCAGAAGGACGACGATGACGCCGGTGGCGACGACGAGTCGATCGGCAAATAAGCGGCGCATGGAAACCTCCTAGACGAAGCTGTAGCGCTCCGAGTGGTATTTGGCCAGCGGCACTTTCATCTCGCCCAGTGCACGTTCGATCGCGTCCATCATCACGTTCGGTCCGCAAATGAAATACTCGTGATCGGCGTAGCCCGCTGGCAAGTGGCGCTGGAACAGGTCGGCATTGATGTAACCGCTTTCGCCGGTCCAGCCTTCGGGTGGCTGCGAGAGCACGTGGACGACGGTCAGGTGGAGACGGGACTTCATCGTTTCCAGTTCTTCGCGGAAGCTGATCGACTCCCAGTCCTTGCTGCCGTACAGCAGGATCAAGGGGCGCTGGTCGCCGCGGTCGGCCAGGGTGCGGATCATGCTCATCATCGGCGTGATGCCGATGCCGCCCGCAATCAATACGTGCATGTCGGCCGGGTTGCCGATGGTGAAGGCGCCATAGGGTCCATCGAGGTAGACGCGTTGCCCGACGGCTACCGTCGGCACGGCGCTGGTGAAGTCGCCCAGTTTGCGTATGGACATCTCGACGCGCCCGTCGCTGACTTCGGCGCTCGACGAGAACGAAAATGGGTGACCGGTGATCTTGAACGGGCTGCCCCATAGCGTCAGCCAGCCAAACTGGCCGGGGCGGAAACGAAAGCCGGCATGGCCATCGGGTCGCATGACCAGGGTCGTGGTGTCGCCGCGTTCGCTCCTCACTTCGGCGACGCGGTAGGGCCGGCGCAGCATGAACAGGGGTTTGATGATGCGCACGTAGAGCAGCAGGGCGATCCAGAAAATCGCCATGCCCAGCCACAACGCTCGCTTCCATGGATTGACCAGGTAATAGCCCCAGGCCACCATGTGCGCCATACCGGCGGTCACCGCCGTCAGTGCAAGCACGATGTGCGTGAGGTGCCAGGTTTCGTAGCTGATCTTCAGTCGGGTGCGCCACAGTGCCATCACTACCAGCAGGATCAGCGAGCCGATCGACAGTCCCGCAAAGACCGCGCCCAGCGGGAGTTCAGGGATCGACTGCGGAAGCACCATCGACTCCGAGCCCACCGCAAGCAGGATGATGGGATGCGCCATGACCAGGCTGACTGCAATAAGCGAAACCCGGCGATGAAAGTGGTAGATGACGTCTTCGCCCCAGGGCTCGGTCACGTAGCGAAAGCGCGCCGTGAGCCCGAACTGCAGGCCCATGATGGCCAGCCCCGAATAGCCGAGCGCGATCGAAAACTCCGTGCCGAAACCCCGGCTGGGCGGTAGCGCGCGGGTCAGCAAGGCGAACAGCGGGGCGAGGATGAACAACAAATAGATGGCCGACCAGAGGGCTTTGTGTAGGAGATCGCGTGCCTGCATCGATGTCATCCCCTCGGCAGTGGCCTACAGATCAAATGCAGGTCTTGAGCACCAGTGACGGTGCGAACGTGATGACGGTGGCTACGAGGGCAGCGATCAAGGTCCAGACCACCACCGTCTGCAGGAATACCGCCGCCTGGCCGAGTTCGGGATCGGGTCGGGCCGTGGCCAGGTGACGCCACATCCACGCAATGGCGATCAGGTGCACGAGTAGCACGATGGCGAGGCTCCAGCGTAGCGCCCCCGCCTGCCAGCCGAACGCGCAGCCAATGGCGTGCAATGCATAAAGCACGACCAGCGCGCTGCACCACACCAGGAAGCCTGCCGCCAGCAACCAGAGTCGCCGCGGGGGAACCGGGCGCCCGTTCATGGCCGGGCGCCCAAGGTGGCCACCAGCGCGGGCAGCGCCAGCACCAAACCGAGCGCAATGACGCCGGTGACGGTGGTGTAGTCGAGCCACAGTCGGGTCAAGCGCAGATCAGTCAAGCGTCGTGGCGAAATGAAGCCGGCCCTGATGCGCAGGAGGTTGCTGATCAGGAACAGCAGGCCGATGCCCGCGTGCAGGGCGACAAAGCCAATGAGTGCCCAGGCGGTGGCACCGAGTGCATGTTCATGCGGATGCGGCGTGACGCTGCCGATAAGCCCTACCGCCGCCGTCATGGCCGCCAGCAGCGCGATCGCGGCCAAGCCGATCCAGCCCTGGGCGTTGCTGCCGGCGGATGTCGAGCGAAGCGAACCGCGAGCCGCCGCCGCGGCGATGACGAGCGCGACGATGACGCCCAGGGCCAGCATGCGATTGGCTTGGGGCGCGAGGTTGGACGGCCAGTGCGGTGCGGCAATCCAAAGATAGAACGTGCCGAATATCAGCGAAGTGAACAGCGTGCCGTCGGCGACCAAGGTGCAAATCAAGGCCAGCCATGGCGGCGCACTGGCGACTTCGGTGTGCGGTGGCACACTGACACCGTGACCGATGGGCAGCGGGCCATAGTCGCGCCCGAGGCCCGCACGCTGCCCTGCAAGCACGAACAGACCTAGGGTCACCAACACCATGGCGAGCGACAGCAGGTAAAGCTTGAATAGCATCGCCAGCACCGCGGCGCCGGTGAATAGTGCGGTAATGAGCGGCAGGTACGTGGGCTGAGGCAGCACGATCACCTGATCCGGCTCACCCGATGTCATGTGTACGCCGAGCGCCTCCTGCCAGCCGTTGCGTGCGAAGCCGAGATAGCCTTCGCCGCGCGCCAGTGACAGCGCGAGCTGGTCGGGAGCAACAGGCTCCGAGCCGGTGGCAATGCGAGGAATCGAGGCGAAGGCATAAGGTGCCGGAGGCATCTGCATCGCCCATTCCAGGGTCGTTGCATTCCAAGGGTTGCGTCGAACGCGACGTCCGAAGCGCAACTGCACGATGATGTCGATCACCGCCATGCCGAAGCCGATCGTCATCACGAAGCTACCCACGGAGGACAGCAGGTTCAGCCAGTTCCAGCCTTCATCGCCGCTATAGGTAAAGACGCGCCGCGGCATGCCGAGCAAACCGGTGAGATGCATCATGAAGAAGGTCAGGTTGAAGCCGATGAAGATCAGCCAGAACGCAGGCACGGCGAGCCGGTAGGCGGCCGTGCGCCCGGTCAGCAACGGCAGCCAGTAATAGAACCCGGCAAGCATGGGGAAGGCGAGCGCGCCGGCCACCACATAGTGCATGTGCGCGACGATGAAATAAGTGTCGTGCGCCTGCCAGTCGAACGGAACGATGGCGAGCATGACACCCGTCAGGCCGCCTGCCGTAAAGACGAAGAAGAAGCCGAAAATGTACAGCATCGGCACGTCCCAACGTGGCCTGCCATGAGCCAGCGTGGCGAGCCAGGCAAAGAACTGCACCGCCGTCGGCACCGCCACGATCGCCGAGCCGGCCGAGAAGAATGCCAGCGCGAGATGAGGTATGCCCACGGTGAACATGTGGTGCACCCAGATGCCAAAGCTGAGGAAGGCCAGCGCGATGATCGCCACGACGATGGCCCGATAGCCGACCAGTGGCCGGTTGGCGAACACCGGGATCATCGTGGACAGCGCGCCCGCCATGGGCAGGAAGATGATGTAGACGTCGGGATGGCCGAACAGCCAGAACAGGTGCTGCCATAGCAAGGCGCTGCCACCGCGGGTCGGATCGAAGAAAGGCAGTCCGAAGGCGCGCTCGATCTCCAGCAGGATCGAGCCGAGGATCAGTGGCGGAAACGCCACGATCATCATCATGGCGGTTACCAGGATGTACCAGCCGAAAATCGGCATGCGATCCAGTGACATGCCAGGTGCACGCATCTTGAGCACCGAGACGACGATCTCCATGGCCAGCGATAGCGCCGATATCTCGACGAAGGTGACGCCAAGCAGCCACACATCGGCGTTGACGCCCGGCGTGTAGACGTTGGAGCTCAGCGGCGTATACATGAACCAGCCGCTGTTCGGCGCCACCCTTGCAAGCAAGGAGACGGTCAGGATGGTGCCGCCCAGCAAGTAGCACCAGTAGCCGTAGGCGGTGAGCCGAGGGAAGGCGAAGTCGCGGGTACCGAGAATCTTCGGGGTCAGGTACACCGCGAAACTTTCCACCATGGGAATGGCGAACAGGAACAGCATCATGGAGCCATGCATGGTGAAGACCTGGTTGTAGGTCTCGGCATCCATGAAGTCGCCATTCGGTGTCGCGAGCTGCACGCGCGTCAGCATGCCGAGGACGCCGCCGATGGCGAAGAACACGAACGACGTGATCACCATGCGCAAGCCGATCACCGAGTGATTGACCGCGGCCAGTCGTTGCCATCCCGGGCCGGTGGCCCAGATCTTCTCGAGTTGACGATGCAGCCGCAGAGCCGGTGCACCCTCGGGTGGCTGTTCGACGCTAGCGCTCATGGCTCCGCCTTGGTGGTGGCCGCCGCGCCAGCGAGTGCGGCAGGGTAGTCTGCTGGACGATCAACGATGACGACGAAGTGCATCCTGGCGTGGCCGACGCCGCAAAACTCGTTGCATTGGCCTTCATAGCGGCCGGGCGTGTCGGCCTGGAGCCGCAGGTGGTTCACTTGCCCGGGAACGGCGTCGATCTTGCCGGCGAGGCGCGGCACCCAGAACGCGTGGATGACGTCTTCGCTGCTGACATCGATGTCGACAGGCGTGCCCGCGGGCAGGTGCAGGACGTTGGTGGTCTCCACGTTGCCCCGGTCCGGATAGCGGAACGTCCAGACCCATTGCCTGGCCACAGCCTCGATCCGGGGTGGCGAGTGTCCAGGCAGCGGCAGGAGTCGTTCGCCGGCCAGTAATCCATAACAGAGCAGGGGAAGCAGGATGACCGCGGGAAGTGCCAGGCCGCCCAGCGTGATCCAGCGCGAAGGTGGCAGCCGTGAGCCCCAGCCCGGACGAAGGATCACCAGCAGAAAGAGCGTCAAGACCAGTGCAAAGAGCACGCCGGCGCCCGCCAGCATCACCCACCAAAGCGTCGCGATCGATGCCGCGGATGGCCCCGAGGGATCGAGCGTCGACAGCGGGCCGCTGCAGCCGCACAGTGCGGCCATCAAGCCCGCCTGGACCATCACGTGACCAAGACGACGATGCTGCGAAAACAGCCGACGTAGACGAGGCGAAGGACGACGGTCATGGCGAAGCAAGGCGATTCCGACGGTCAGCCCAGAAGCAAGGTCCTGCTGGAAATGAAGCGGCTGGACGTGGGTTCCGCAGTGGCCCTGGTCGGGCACCCGATCCACGTGATGATGGTGCACTTCCCCGTCGCGTTCGTGGTGGCGACGTTCGGCATCGACATTCTCTACTGGTGGTCGGGTGACGCGTTCTGGGTGCGCGCCGGCCTGTGGTCCGCCGGCATGGCCTTCTGGAGTGGCGTGGCCGCCAGCATCGTCGGCACCGGCGAGCTGCTGTTGGTGCGCGGCATCCGCATGCTGGAAGCGAGCTGGTCGCATGCGGTGGCCGCGATGACCCTGGTCGGCATCGCCGGGGCCAATTGGGGGATTCGCCTGGTCAATCCGGCCGATGTCCTGCCGCATGGACTGGTCGTCTCGGCCATCGCCACGGTGATGGTCGGCTTTGCCGGCTGGCACGGAGGCAAACTGGTGTTCGATCATGGCGTCGGCATCTTGGTTTCGCCGAAGGACTGATGCAGCCATCGGGCCAGTCCGCCGGGCTCGAACAGATGCGCGGCGATCTGGTTGGCATCGATATGCGGCTTGGCCAGCACCACCCAGAGGATGCCTGCAATCACCAGCATGTAGGCGCTGGACAGTGTGAGGTAGGCAAGCCGGCTGAAGCGTCCGTTGGGCAGGAATAGCTGGTGCATCACCAGGCCGGCGGTGACGTGCAGCATGGCCATGATCCCCACCAGCACCATCTTCAGCGAGAACCATTCCTGAAACGTGCGCTGCAGGAAGATCAGCGCGGTGCCGCTGGCGATCGCGATAAATGCAGCGGGCGAGGTCAGTTCGACGAAGACCAGCCGGGTGACGCGATGCAGCTGTTCGAGTTCTTCCCCCGGTTTGAGCAGGCGACGCTGCCAGAACAGAAACGGCAGGGCGATCAAACCACCCGACCACAGGGCGATCGCCGCCAGATGGATGAACTTCAGCGCGGTGGTCATAGGGTGGACTCGCTGGGACGCAGGCTGGTCCAGGCGAGCCAGAGGCCCACGCCCACATAAGGCAGCATGGCCGGCACCCACATCAGTAATCCGGCAAGTTGCTGGTCAACGATGGGCGACAGGCCCCAGGCCGCCGTGCTGGTCAGATGCGCCACGTAAAGCGGCTCGCCCGCGAACACGATGATCGCGCCAAGCAGGCCCATCTGTCCGATCGTGGTGGCCAGGGCCAGCAGGGCCGGCCCGGTCTGCAGCGACGGCGCAAGGATGGCGCGCCACATCAGCCACGCGCTGCCGAGCAGCGACAGCTGCATCAGCCAATACGCCGGTACGCTGGCGAGACCCCAGGTATACGGCCCCGGTGCATGCCACAACCACAGGATGACGGCATGCGCTGCGACCAGAACGGCAAGCGGCACTGGGCTTGCACGCCGCTGCGGAAACGCGCGCGCCAGCAGGGGCGCCACACCGGCGACCAGCAGCATGTGGTGCAGGACGCGCGCCGAAAATAACGCCGATGACAGCGCGCAAAGCGGCGACACGAAGATGACGAACATCAGTGCGATCGCCCCCCAGCCCGCCCGTGAATGGGCCGAACGACCACGCGCTATCACCAAGGCCAGGATGGCAAGTGCGGTGATGACGACCGGGTCGGTATTCCAGCGTGCCCACACATCGCTCGGGATGGCGGCGGGACCACAGTAGGCAATCATCGAACCTGGCATGACACGATGTCCTTTCAGGGTCCGCGCCCCGCGACAATCTGCAGTCAATCCCACGCTTGGGTAACGAGACTACGGGATCCCCTTGGTCGACCAGCGGCTTTTCGCTACCGATGGGTCTTTGCATGGCCATGCAAACCGATCCGTGTCCAATGACTCGGGCGTACTGCCGACTTCGGTTCGCCAGGCTATTCCCCCGCTTTCGGTGTGTCGTCCGCGTGAACGCCGGGCGTCGCAACGGTCGGCTCGATCGGAATGTGACGGACCTTGAAGCCGGTGATGCCGAGCAGCAAGGTGCAGATCGGCGCGAGGATATTGAATAGCGCGAAAGGCATGTAGGCCAGCGTCGATACGCCCAGCACCGCCGCCATGTACGCGCCGCAGGAATTCCAAGGCACCAGGGGCGACGTGACGATGCCAGCATCACCCACCGAGCGCGAAAGATTCTCCGGCGCCAGTCCACGCTTGGCGAACTCCGCCTTGAACAACCGGCTCGGCAGCAAGAGCGCGATGTATTGATCGCCCGCGACGATGTTGAGCCCGATCGCGGTGATGACGACCGTGAAGAACAGCCGAGCCACCGTTTTGGCGCGCAGCAGTACGGGCGTAACCAGCTTGCTGAGCAAGCCGAAGTCGTCGACCAGGATGCCGAAGGTCACTGCGCCAATGATCAGCCAGATGGTGAGCAGCATGCTGTCCATGCCGCCACGCGAGAGCAGTGCGTCCACCTGGGGGATGCCGGAATTCGCCTGGAAGCCATTGGCCATGGCCAGCCAGGTACCCTTGATCGCGGCGATCGGCGCAGGCGTATCCGGTTCGGCGATGAAGCGTGCGATCGCCTGCGGCTGCATGAAAGATGCCATGACGCCGGCCAACAGGGCCGAGCCCATGATCGCCAGTGACGCTGGCACCTTGCGTATGGACAATCCCAGCAGGAACAGCAGGGGGATCAGGTTCCAGGGGGTAATGTTGAACAGTGCGTCGAGCCTGGCCAGTTCGCCATCGGTCATCGCGTGGTCGAAGCCGCCACCCCGACTGAGGCCGAGTACCGCAAAGGCGACCAGGGCAAGTAGGCCGGCGGGTATCGTGGTCCACACTTGCGAGCGGATATGCACATACAGATCCACGCCGGCCAATTGAGCCGCGAGCACAGTGCTTTCCGAAAGCGGTGAGACCTTGTCGCCGACATAGGCGCCGGAAATGATCGCCCCCGCCGTGACGGCCGGTGACAGGCCGATCATATTGGCCAGCCCGACCAGGCCCACGCCCAAGGTGCCGGCCGTGGTCCATGAACTGCCGATGCTGAGGGAGGTGGCGGCGCACACCAGGAAGGCAATCGGGTAGAACCACGCCGGCGTGATCAGCTTGATGCCGTAGTAGACCAGGGTGGGAATGGTGCCGGACATGTTCCAGGTGCCGATCAAGGCGCCCACCGCAAGCAGGATGAAAATCGCGCCGACCACGGTGGCGATGCCTTTGCGGCCGGATTCCTGAACTTCCTCCCACACATGTCCATTCTTGAAGATGATGAGGATGGCGACCATCGTGCTGAGGATGATCGCGACCTGCAGTGGGCCGTCGACCGCCTTGAGGCCGAACAGCGCCACGGATGCGCCCACCAGGCCTATCAGTGCCAGCAGCGGGAGGATGGCATCCAGGTAGGAAGGCGGCTTTATCGTGCGGGGTGTCGGGGGTGCGTGGTTCATGGGTGCCTGGACTGACTGCGTGGAGCGGCTAAGGACGATTTCGCTCTCAGGCTAAGTGGACGGCATGACGTCGCCGCCGGTAACTCGTTGGCGAAGGATCCGCGGATGTATCAGAAACTCTTGCGCACGTTGACGAAGATCTCCGTCGAGCTGTAGTTGAATCCTATGTCGGCATTGCTCTTGTCGTGCAGCCACAGTATCGATGGCCGCAACGACCAGCTTGGCGCGAACTCCCAGGTCAGGTAGGTGCCCGCCTCGTGCAGGTTGTCGTTGCGCTGCGCCAGGATCACGCCGTCGAGCGCTTCAGGGTGAAAATGGAGCGCCTCCTGATCGTAGGCATTGTGCTCCCACCAGTAATAGATACCCCAGTCCACCGTGTCGGTGAACGCGAAATCCAGGGTTGCGGACGCGCCGTACAGATCGGAGTTGCCGTCCGGAAGGGTTGTCGAGACATAGCGGCCGAAGCGGCCGTCGACGTTGAGGCTGGCTCGGCCGTCCATGAATGAATGGATCCAGCCCGCTGTGCCCTGGGCGGTCGTACGGGTCCAGGTGACGACCGGTTCGCCCGGATACCAGCGTCGGGAGTAGAGCAGTTCGAAGCTGAGCTGATTGGCGGCATCGAGACGATGGAGATAGTCAGCATAAATGCCGGCATCGTTGCGATAGTTGCCGTTGCCGCGATAGCTGACCCGGCCCCTGAAGCCCGCCGACAGGTTGTTGTCGCCGAACGAGCGGCTGCCCGCCATGTTCCAGCGCAGATCGGCGTTGTCCCGGCTGTCGTTGTTGTCGAAGTAGCGGAAGCGATAGTCCAGCGTGCCACTGAGCGCGTAGCCGTCGTCGAGTGCGTAGTTGAGCCCGCCGCCTACGCGAAGATTGTAGAAGGTGTCCTTGCGATCACTGCCGCCAAACGTCTGCGTCCCGATGGTGTCATGCACGTCGTAGACACCGATGCCGGTTTCCGCATACCCGAACGCCGTCAGGCGCCTTTCTTCTTCCACGGACTGCCTGGCGACCTCGTTGTAGATCCTGACCTGGCTCAGCAAGTCCGGCGGCAGATTATCGAAATGCAGCACCGTTTCGAATTCGATCTTTGCCTCCGCGTAGCGTCCGAGGGCGTAGTACGCGCGGCCCAGTGCGAGATGCGCGGGCGGCGAGTCAGGCTGCGCCGCGAGGCTGGCCTGAAACAGTTCCCTCGCCTGTTCGGCGTGGCCTGCGCCAAGGGCGGCGCGACCGAACACGTAGTCGAAGGCGACGTCGTCTCGGTTGGCATCAGCCACCGGCGAGAGCAGGTCGTAGGCTTCGGCGTACTTGCCTTCATGCAGCAACTGTCGGGCCTGTGAAAGATCAGTGCCTGAGGCCGAGCCGGTCAGGGGAGCGGATGCGCTGGCGAACGCGGTATGGATGGGTTGCAATGCCAAGCCGGTGATGAGAAGCATGAGTGCGACTGACCATTTCGAACGCGGGCGGTCGCGGGAAACGGTGCGCGTGGAAGTCAGTCCATGCATGGCATTTCCTTGTTTTGATGTGGATTAACTATGCCCGGTCGTTGAAGATTTTCATGCCTAATAAATGATTACTTTGCTTGCGTTAAAGCGCAGCTCTAAATAATCCCGCTTGTCGAAATTATTTGCCTTTATTAATTGCGAATTTTCTCGTTTGTTCGTAAAGCGCTCGCCAGCTGCGAATGACCACCCATCTTCGGCGGTTTTAGCGGCTCGGTACATGAAGAGAGCGTGATGGTCGCCATCGTGCAGGCGACGTGATGGTTTCAATTGCGAAGGACTCGTTTTGCCGATGCTGTGGCATGCAGGATCGCGCCTGAAAGGCGTCGGTGGATTGTGTAGAAGGGGTGATTTTTTTCGCCTTTGCGACCATGGTCTCGGCCCGCCTTTGGCCAGTATTTTTACTGATATCTAATTACCGACCATTTTACTTACCATCGGCAGGCGGGGCGATGGTAAGTGGGCTGGTCGATTACGTGCCTGGTGGAGAACGGGGGCAAATTTCCGGCGCATATCTGAAATTCCGATCTACATGACTAGATAGGGAGCAGGCATGGCTACGACCGAAAAGAAAATGTCGCGGATGCAACTGACCGCGATGGTGGTGGGTGGCATGGTCGGTGCGGGTATTTTCTCGCTGCCACGCACTTTCGCCAATGCAACCGGCCCCTTTGGCGCCGTCATCGCGTGGCTCATCGCCGGCACCGGCATGTACATGCTGGCGCGGGTGTTTCAGTCGCTGGCCGAGCGCAAACCCGATCTCGATGCCGGTGTGTATGCCTACGCGAAGGCCGGCTTCGGCGACTATCCGGGCTTCCTCTCGGCCTTCGGCTACTGGATCGGCAGCTGTATCGGCAACGTTTCCTACTGGGTGCTGATCAAGTCGACGTTGGGGGCGTTCTTCCCGGTATTCGGCGATGGCAATACGGTCACCGCCATCGTGGTCGCCTCCATCGGCATCTGGTTGTTCCATTTCATGATCTTGAGGGGCGTCCAGCAAGCCGCGTTCATCAACAGCATTGTCACGGTGGCCAAGGTCATTCCGATCCTGGTCTTCATCCTGATCCTGATCTTCGCCTTCAGGATGAACATCTTCAGCGGGAACTTCTATGGCGGCGGCCTGGAAGGCGGCATCTTCGAGCAGGTGCGCGCGACCATGCTGGTTACCGTGTTCGTCTTCCTCGGCATCGAGGGCGCCAGCGTGTATTCACGCTACGCGAAGGAACGCTCTGATGTCGGCACGGCCACGATTACCGGCTTCATTATTGTGACCACGTTGATGGTGCTGGTGACCTTGCTCCCGTATGCCGTGCTGCAGCGAGTTGATGTTGCCGGCATGCGCCAGCCTTCCATGGCCGCGGTGCTCGAGGCGGTGGTCGGGCACTGGGGCGCGGTCTTCGTCAGCATCGGCTTGCTGGTCTCGGTGCTGGGTGCCTATCTCGCCTGGTCGCTGATCTGCGCCGAAGTGTTGTTCACCGCCGCGAAGACCAAGGACATGCCATCGGTGTTCGCCAGGGAGAACAAGAACAAGGTGCCGGTGGCGGCGCTGTGGCTGACCAATATCGTCGTCCAGTTGATCGTCATCACCACCTATTGGTCGCGTGACGCTTTCTCGTTGATGCTGAACCTGACCAGCGCGATGGCCTTGATTCCCTTCCTGCTCGTGGCGGGCTACGGCCTGCAGCTTACGAAGCGCGGTGAAACCTATGAAGTGCGGCCGGGTGAACGCAGCCGCGACCTCGTCATTGCCATCATCGCCACCATCTACACGGCTTTCCTGCTTTACGCCGGCGGCATGAAGTTCATCGTCTTGTCGGCTGTGCTCTATGCGCCAGGCACCGCGCTCTATTTCTGGAGCCAGCGCGAACAGAACAAGCCCGTTTTCGCCAAGGCATCGGATTGGATCATCTTCGCCCTTGCGGTGATCGGTGCGGTCATTGGCATCTACTGGATCGCAACGGGCTACATCACGATTTAGACGTTCACTAGTCTCTGAGATCGGAGAACATCATGGCGAGTGGGAAAACGGGTGAATTTGGTGTGTATTCGGAAGTCGGGCAGTTGCGCAAGGTCATGGTATGTGCGCCAGGTATCGCGCATTCGCGCCTGACGCCAAGCAACTGCGATGAACTGCTCTTCGACGACGTGCTTTGGGTGGATAACGCCAAGCGCGATCATTTCGATTTCGTCAACAAGATGCGCGATCGCGATATCGAAGTGCTGGAAATGCACAACCTGCTGGCAGAAACCGTGGCGGTCCCGGAAGGCAAGAAGTGGATACTCGACAACCAGGTCGTGCCCAACCAGGTGGGACTGGGCTTCATCGACGAACTGCGTAGCTACCTTGAAGGCCTGGAGCATCGCAAGCTCGCCGAAACGCTGTTAGGTGGCTTGTCGACCCATGACTTTCCCGAGGACGTAGGCGGCAAGGCGCTGGCCGTCGTCAAGGAAGCAGCCGGCGTCACCGAATATCTGCTGCCGCCGCTGCCCAATACCTTGTATACGCGCGACACCACGTGTTGGATTTATGGTGGTGTGACGTTGAACCCGCTGTACTGGCCGGCGCGCCACGAGGAAACGGTCCTCACGACTGCGATCTACAAGTTCCACCCGGATTTCGCCGGCAAGGTGAACGTGTGGTGGGGCGACCCGACTGAGGATCACGGCTTGGCCACGCTGGAAGGTGGCGACGTGATGCCGATCGGCAAAGGCGTCGTGCTGATCGGTATGAGTGAGCGCACCTCGCGCCAGGCGATCAGCCAGCTAGCGGCCACGCTGTTCAAGAAGGGTGCGGCGGAGCGGGTGATCGTGGCGGCCATGCCGAAGATTCGCGCCGCCATGCATCTGGACACGGTGTTCACGTTTGCGGACCGCGATTGCGTCTTGCTGGCGCCGGACTTCCTGGCGCAGACGCGCGCCTTCTCGTACCGGCCGAGCGGCCACCCAAGCGGCGTCGAGCTGCACAAGGAAAAAAAGGACTTCGTCGATGTGGTGGCCGAGTCGCTGGGACTCAAGAAGCTGCGCGTCATCGAGGCTGGCGGCAGCGACTACCAGCGCGAGCGCACCCAGTGGGACAGTGGCGCCAACCTTGTCTGCGCCTCTCCCGGTGTCGTCTACGCCTACGATCGCAATACCTACACCAACACCTTGCTGCGCAAGGCCGGTATTGAAGTGATCACGATCGTGGGCGCTGAACTGGGTCGCGGACGCGGCGGTGGTCATTGCATGACGTGCCCGATTGTCCGTGACGCGGTGGATTTCTAACGGCTACGCGGTGCTCCCGTCGCTTTCAGGCGGGAGCACCATGGCATCTGCCGGCCCGAGTCGTGGCCGGCGGGATCGGGAGGGCCACGATTTCAGAGAAAGTATCGAGCTCCAAGGCCGCTGCCGGGTTGTTCCCGGACACTCGGGGCGGCAACCAAGCCACTATCAGGAAGACGCCCGTGTCTGCGAACTCCGTGATCCGTCGAGTTGTTCATGCTCCTGCGGCCCTGGTGCTATGCGCGTTTGCGGCAACCGTGATGCTGTCGGCGTGCCGGCATGGCGAGGAGGAGCAGGCCGCTGAAATCCGTCCGGTGCGCGTCATCACCATCGAACGGCAGCTGGTGGGCGACAGCATTTCCCTGACCGGACGGCTGCAGGCGCAGGCCGAAGTCAACGAGTCCTTCCGCATCGACGGGCGACTGATCGAGCGCAACGTCGATGTCGGCGACCGGGTCCGTCCCGGCCAGGTGCTGGCGCGGTTGGACCAGATGAATGAGCAGAGCAATCTGCAATCGGCGCGTGCCCAACTGGCCGCGGCCCAGGCGCAGGGACTGGAGGCGCGCACCAGCTATACCCGCATGCGCGATCTGCTGGCCGAACATGCCGTGTCGCGCGCCTCGTTCGAGCAGGCCGAGGCGATGCAGAAGATCACCCAGTCACAGATCGATTCGGCGCAATCGCTGGTCGAGATCGCCGGGAACCGGCTGAGTTACACCACCCTCATATCCGATGCTGCCGGCGTCGTCACCGCGCGCGGTCCCGAGGCGGGTGAAGTCGTGGCCGCGGGACGCATGATCGTCCAGGTGGCGCGCGAGGGCGCGGTCGACGCGGTCTTCGATGTACCGGCGGCGGTCAAGGACGTCGCTCCCGCGAATCCCGACATCCTCGTGACGTTGGGAGGCGATCCCAAGGTCACCGCCGTGGGCAAGGTGCGCGAGGTGTCGCCACGCGCCGATCCGATTACCGGCACGTTCACGGTGCGCGTGCGCCTGATCAATCCACCGGCGGCGATGCGCCTGGGTAGCACGGTGACGGGCCGCATGAAGCTCGACAGCGTGCCCGCGCTCGATATTCCGGCCAGCGCGTTGATGCGACCGGGTGGGAAACCGGCTGTATGGGTCGTGGATACCAAGACAGGAACGGTGTCCGAGCGCAACGTGGAGCTTCGGGCCTATGACGCGGAGCGCGTACAGGTATCGCAAGGGCTGGCCCCTGGGGATGTGATCGTCACTGCCGGTGTGCAGGCGCTGCGGCCAGGGCAGAAGGTCCGCTGGACCGAGGCGACAAAATGATCGGCCCGAATCTGTCGGAATGGGCGCTCTCGAAGCGTTCACTCGTGGTGTTCCTGATGATCATCTCGGTGATCGCAGGCACGATGGCCTTCCTCAAGCTGGGTCGCGCCGAGGATCCGGTATTCACCTTTCGCACCATGGTGGTGGTGGCGGCGTGGCCAGGAGCGACGGTGGACGAGACGACCTCGCAGGTGACCGAGCGACTCGAGCGCACGCTGCAGGAAACCAGTCACCTCGAACGCGTGCGTAGCTATACGACGGCGGGGCAGACGACGATCTTCGTCGATCTCAAACAATCCACGCCGCCCGCCGCGGTCCCCGACATCTGGTACCAGGTGCGCAAGAACATCGGGGACATGCGCATGACGCTGCCGGCCGGCGTGGTCGGACCGTTCTTCAACGACGATTTCGGCGACACCTTCGGCATCATTTACGCGTTCACCGC